>JAOQAP010000122.1 GCA_025963465.1 Flavipsychrobacter sp. | reverse complement strand
AGGATTATCTGTCATTTCCGGCTACCTGATGTCAAAAGCATCATGGCTGGGGCGTGTGGGCATGACGTTCTTTTATAAAGAGTATAACCTGCTGAAGATATGGTGGCAGGGCGCTATCGCAGTGTTTATTGTGCTGTTGCTATTGTTTGCGCTGCATTCAGTTATACAGGCGCGAATGAAGTTTTTGGCAGCCAAGACCGTACACCTGCTTATTATGTTATTGGCTTTTGGCGGTTTGTATCTCACGTATGATGACTTCACGAACGAGCTAACTCATAATCTGCTGGGCTGGCGGTTCCATTATGGTTTTTATTTGTTCTGGGTAGACTGGATGCTTATTTGTTTTTTCTTCCTTTTCAAAAAGAAGCCAAAGACAGATTTTCCTATAGATCCAAATAGTAAGGCGACAACAGCGCAGTAAATTGCGGCATATACTTTCCTTCAGTATCTTTTATTACAAGTGTTTCCTGTTGTATAACCTCAAGCTCTTTTTTGCCAAAAACACATATTACACGCTTTACCGCTGCATTTGGGCTGTGGCATATTTCCAGCCTGTTAAATTCGACCCACCCACCCTTCAGCAATAAGCTTTGCCATATTTTATATTCGGCATAAGGTAGCAATACAGAGGCATAACCATCATCACTTAGATTTGCACTGATAGCATTCAGGAGGTCAGTATATGTGAGCGATAGTGTGTGACGTGCCAGGTTCTTGTTTTGCTTATCACTTAGCAAGCTATTATTAAAGAAAGGAGGGTTTGAAATAATCATGTCATACCTGCACGAAAACGGATGTGTACAAACATCGCCTGCTATTATGTTTATCCTGTTTTCCCATGAAGAAGCAGCAACATTGTTGCTTGCCTGAGTAGCCGCTTCATTATCCAGCTCTATTGCATCGATGGTGATATCTGCGTTTCGCTGCGCTAACATAAGTGATAGCAGTCCCGTACCTGCCCCTATATCCAGCGCACGATGCACGTGGGGCAGTAGAGGCGTCCATGCGCCTTGTATGCATGCATCCGTGGTCACTTTCATGGCACAATGTTCCTGGTCTATATTGAACTGCTTGAAACGGAAGTAGGAGTTGCTCATGGCTATGGACGTCTAACAGGTCATACATCCCATGTAGCCCTTGCACTTGGGCTTGCAGACAGGTCGGTAAAAGAACCTTTAAGATATTTATGATAACCTGTAATACCTATCATAGCGGCATTGTCTGTGCAGTATTCAAACTTAGGTATGTATACATCCCAGCCTAATTGCTCACCGGTTTCTTTCAGTGCTTTTCTCAACCCGCTGTTTGCAGATACGCCGCCGGCTATCCCCACATGCTTTATATTCAGTGCCTTTGCTGCTTTTTTCAGTTTGGCCATCAGCATATTGATGATGGTGTACTGTACCGACGCGCAAATGTCTTTTATGTTCTGCTCTACAAAATCAGGGTTCAGCTTCTTCTGCGCCTGCAAAAAATACATCACTGATGTTTTGATCCCGCTGAAGCTGAATTCATAATCCTTCATTTCACTCATCGGGAACTTAAAGACGAGCGGGTTGCCCTGCTGTGCATATTTATCTACCAGTGGCCCGCCGGGGTAAGGCAACCCCAACATTTTAGCCACTTTATCAAATGCCTCCCCTGCTGCATCATCTATGGTCTCGCCCAGCACTTCCATATCCAGGTAATCTTTGCACAATACTATCTGCGTATGGCCACCTGATACTGTAAGGCAAAGAAATGGAAACTCCGGCTTAGTATCTATAAAATGTGCAAGCACATGTGCCTGCATATGATGCACCGCAATTAACGGAACATCCAAAGCCTGTGCAAATGCCTTGGCAAAACAGGCACCTACCAGCAAGCTACCTATAAGACCGGGAGCCTGAGTAAATGCTACAGCGGTAATATCTTTTTTATCTACTCCTGCGTCCTTAAGGGCTATACCCACCACCGGAACTATATTCTGCATGTGAACCCTGCTGGCCAGCTCAGGAACTACCCCGCCGTAGCGCTCGTGTACATCCTGAGTAGCTATCCTGTTGCTGAGTACTTTGCCGTCACGTATCACTGCGGCGCTTGTTTCATCGCAGCTGGATTCTATTGCTAATATATTGATCGTATTGGTAGACATGCAGGCCACAAAGTTAATACAGATGAATGGAATAGAGGCACAAAAAAGCCCTGCACTTGTGTACAGGGCTTTCTCTATAATAGTATAAGGATTACTTGATACCCAACTTAGCCTTTACAAGGCTGGTAACATCAAACTCTTCTTTCTGGAAAACAAGAGCGCCACCATTAGCTGCAACATCAAATATATAATCGTAGTTCTTTTCTTTAGCTACTGCTTTCAGCGCTTTGTCAGCTTTATCAAGTATAGGCTGGTAAACTTCCTGCTTCTTGCCCTGCAATTTCTCCTGTGCGCTCTGTTGTGTACTTTCTATGCGGTTCTGCAGGTCCTGTATCTCTTTCATCTTCACTTCCTTCATAGCTTCAGACATTGTTTTTTCACCAGCCTGGAAAGCCTGGCCCTTTGTCTGGTAGTCCTTCATCATAATATCGATCTGATCCTGGAAAGTCCTTGCATATTTTGCGAGGTCAGAATCTGCCTTAGCTTTTTCCGGCATAGATGACAGCAATACATTTGAGTTAATGTAGGCGATCTTTAAAGGTGCCTGTGCAAAAACATTGCAGCCTATCAATAACCCGCAGGCAAGGAACATTACGAACTTTTTCATTTATGGTTTTTTTGTTTTTGTTTTTAGTTGTGCAAAGTAAATGCCATTATTTATTAATTCCAAGTATTTTTAAAACATCATCACTTCTGTCGAGCTTAGGATCAGCGTAAAACAAGGTCACCCCACCCGCTTTGTCCAATGCCAGATCATATCCTTTCGATGACGCCATCTTTTGTACTGCATTAAATAAACGGTCCTGGATTGGCTTAATAAACTCCTGGCGCTTCTTAAAAAGATCGCCTTCATAGCCAAAACGCTGTTTCTGGAGGTCTTTAGCCGCTTTTTCCCTGGCTACTATCTCATCCTGGCGTTTGTTGCGCATATCGTCAGAAAGCATTGGCTTTTCGGCCTGGTAGCCTTTGTACATTTTGTCTACCTCTGCCATCTGCTTGTCTATCTCTTCCTGCCATGCTTTGGATATGTTATCCAGTTTGCCTTGTGCATCCTTGTACTCACTCATCTTATCGAGTATATATTTAGAGTCTATGATACAATAATGCTGCGCCTGTGCACCTGTAGCTGCAGCCAGTAAGAACAATGCGATCAATAGCTTTTTCATAAGCGTCAGTTTATTTGATTTAACCTTTGACTAAATTAACCATTCAAAGTTCTTTCACTATTCCGGCTCGAAGCCCAACATAAAGTTAAACTTCGCTATATTTTTTAATGAAGTATTTCCGCTGGCCGCGTCATACCTGTCTATACCTATACCATAATCAAGACCTAACAAACCGAACATTGGCAGGAATATCCTGATACCTATACCGGCATCCCTGTTCAACTTGAACGGATTATACTGAGAAAAATTATCCCACGCATTTGCCGCATCTACGAACGCAAGACCATATATAGTGGCTGTTGAACTGAGGGAGAACGGATAGCGTATTTCCGCTGTGTACTTGTTATAGATTGTAGCTGCGCTTGCATATACCTCGTAACCGCGCTGGCTGATGATATCCTTACCCACGAAGTAAGAATAACCGGAAAGACCATCACCACCCACCTGGAAGCGTTCGAATGGCGAGTATCCTATGCCTTGATTATAATACCCGAGGAAACCATACTTAGATGCAAATCGCATGACAAGGTTACCGTATATTTTCTGGTAGAAATCGGCGGTGAATTTATACTTGTGGTACTCTATCCACTTATACTTTTCATTAGGTGCTTCGACAGAATAATCACGCCCGGTGAATGCACTATATGGCGGTGTTACCTGGAACGTAAATGCAAGGTTAGAACCGGCAGTAGGATACAATGGCTTATCTACCGAGTTACGGGACAGGATAAATTTGAAATGCAGGTCATTACTATAACCATCGCTGAAGTTAGGTACAAGAGCATATTGTTTCAGGCGGTAATTGTTATAATAAAGGCCATAGTTGAATACAAAGAAGTTATCCGGCCAGTTCAAACGCTTACCCATTGACAAACCGCCACCTGCCATACGCAGGAAGGAAAGGTTTGGATTAGACCCTACTGCGGCAGCTGAGTACTTACTATACACGATATTTGCGGTTAGTGCATTCGGCTTACGTCCGCCCAGCCATGGCTCCGTAAATGCAGTACTCAATGAATTGTAGTAAGCACCGTTAGATGCATAGCTGATAGAGAACTTCTGGCCATCACCTACAGGCAATGGGTCCCAGAACTTTGGTTTGAAGATATTGCGTATAGAGAAGTTATTGAAGGTAATACCTACGTTACCGTAGAAGTTAACACCGCCACCAAAGCCGGCAGACAACTGCAGCTGATCGCTTGACTTTTCTACAACGGTATAGTCTATGTCCACTGTACCATCTTCTGGGTGTGGTTTAGGCTGAATACCTATTTTTTCCTGGTCAAAGAAACCAAGATTTGCTATCTCACGCTGAGAACGGATGAGGGCCGTGCGGCTGAATTTATCACCCGGCAATGTATACAGCTGGCGGCGTATCACATGCTCATTAGTACGCTCGTTACCTGCTATATTAATATCCCTGATCGTTGCCTGTGCACCTTCAGTGATACGCATTTCAAAATTTATAGTGTCGCCTACTATTGAAGTTTCAGATGGGTCTATATTGAAGAACAGGTAACCATCATCCATATACAGGCTGCTCACGTCCTCACCATTACCATCAGGGCTCAGCTGGCGGCCCATGCGTGTTTCCAGTAACTGCTGGTTGTATACATCACCTTTCTTTATTGCCAGCACCCTGGAAAGAAACTCCGAAGAATACTTAGTATTACCCTTCCATGTGATATCACCGAAGTAATATTTATGACCTTCTTTCACCCTGATGTCCACATTCACATTACCATTCTTTACCGGGTATATAGTATCAGAAACTACTGTTGCATCGCGGAAGCCAAGCGTATTGTAATATGCGACAAGCGTTTGCTTATCGTCATCAAATTTCTTCTGGTTAAACTTAGATGAAGCAAACAACTTGAACCTGAAATAAGGATCAAGAGCATCCAGTGTTTTAGAAGGAGATAAGAAACCAAACTGGTTGATGTACTTTTTAAAAGACCTCTTAGGAACAGCGTACACATTTTGTTCATCCTGCGGGTGCAGCGTGAACCTGCTCATTTCCTTTGTAGACTTCAGTGTACGTTTCAGACGGGCTTCAGAAGCATTCTCCTGACCAACTATGTTCACCTGGTTGATGTGTGTTTTGTTGCCCTTGTCTATAACGAATGTAAGCGTCACCTTATTTACGGCAGCAGAGTCATTTTTTTCAATGACAGATACCTGCACACGTCCGAACCCTTTATCTGTATAATACTTCTTGATCCTTACTATTGCTTCTTTCTTTGTAGCATCTGTTACTACTTTATTTGCCACCAGCGTCAGCTTACCTTTCAGCTCTTTAGCCTCCCCTGTTTTTATGTTCCTGAAATTATAACGGCTAAGACGCGGACGCTCTTCTACAGCTATGTTGATGAATACCTTGTCGTCGAGGTACCGGGTAATCGTAATATCTACGTTAGAGAACAGTTCCTGTTTCCACAATGCCCTGATAGCTTTTGCTATGCCCTCATCATTGGGAAGATGCAGCTTCTGACCCACCACAAGATTGGTAACCGCTATCAGCAGGTCATTGTCCAGGTACTTAGCCCCGGAAACAGTGATACCTGCCAGTTCATATTCCTTTGGCCTGGAGATATCTGCCCCCTGCGGTTGCCCGAATTTACTTAAGCCTCCGCCTGAGTTACCTATCTGGGCACCTGCAAGAGTAAAGCAGAAAAGACAAAAAAGCAATACACTATATTTTATAACGCCTTTATACATGCTGGGGGCTGTTCGTTTGAATTTGTTCACTGGTTTTGCCAAAACGGCGTTCACGCTGCTGGTAATTCAGCAAGGCTTCGTATAAATTGTTTTTCCTGAAATCGGGCCAATGCACACTTGTAAAATACAGTTCGGCATATGCGAGCTGGTAAAGCAGGTAATTGCTGATCCTGTACTCACCACTTGTTCTGATCATTAATTCAGGATCAGGAAACTGTGATGTATACAGGTGTTCATTGAAAACAGTTTCATTCACATCTTCTGCTTTCAGCGTACCATCTGCTACTTTCTTAGCAATGCGTTTCGATGCGTTCACTATCTCCTGTCGCGAGCTATAGCTAAGTGCCAGTACCAGGTTAAGGCCTGTATTCATAGCGGTCATGTCCATACCCTCGTTCAGCTCTTTCTGACATATCTCCGGCAGGCTCGCAAAGTCACCTATTATGTGCAACCTTACATTGTTCTTCTTCAGTTCGTCTATCTCTTTCCTGATGGTATTTACCAGCAGTTCCATCAGCGCGTCCACTTCCGCTTTGGGGCGGTTCCAGTTCTCTGCAGAGAATGCATAGAGTGTCAGGTATTGTATACCTATCTCTGCGCTTGCATTCACTATATCACGCACACTGAGTACACCTTCATGATGTCCGTACACCCTGTCTTTGCCACGCTCTTTAGCCCAACGCCCGTTGCCATCCATAATGATGGCTACATGCTTTGGCAGCTTGCTGCGGTCAATTGATTCCAATATATCCATTGAGGTCCTTTACGAAAGTGTGCGAAGGTACAAAAATAGGCTGTAGGTATTGGTAACAAAATCTGTATATGCAGTTTAACTCGATTTTAACTGCATATATTAATTTAAAATTATACATATCGCATTAAAACAGACTGCCTGTTGAAAATAATACATATAAAATAGTAGAGAATAATTCCGAAAATCAAAGAAATATGTATCTTGTATCGCGTTCCGTACTTCCCTATCAATCAATTATGAGCGCAAAATAAATTCATAACTAAGTATGAACCTATTTGTAGGCAATCTTAATCCGGTTACAACTGCTGCCGGTCTGCGTCAACTCTTTTCAGAGTTCGGTGAAGTAATCTCTTCTAAGATCATCATGGATAATGCTACGGGTCAGCCACGTGGTTTTGGTTTCGTAGAAATGGCGGACAAGTTCCACTCATTCGATGCCATTGACAACATTGATGCAACTTTCTTTGAAGGAAATGTGATCTCTGTAAAAGAGGCGAAACAGAATAATGTAAAAGGTGGCGGTGGTGGCCGTAAGCCTTCGTTCAACAAGCCGGGTGGTTTTAAGCCTGGAGGCTTCAACAAGCCAGCATACAGCCCAAGGCCTCGCCCTAATCCGCGTCCTAATCCTGATGTAAACAGGAGCAATAACGACGACGACGATCGCTTCAACAGGCTCTAAACTGTTTTAAGCATAAGCTAATTTTATCCGGAACAATATCCTGAAATAAGCGGGATTGATTGTTATGTACTTACCGTACTGTAAAATGATCTACAGTCAGTTTCAACCCATCGAGAAATTGGTGTGAGGGCTGGTAACCCAGCAGTGTTTGTGCTTTACTGATATCAGCAAGAGAATTGCGTATATCACCTGAACGTGCTTCCCTGTATATAACTTTATGATCTATGCCTAATAGCTTGCCTATAGCATCATATAGGAAGTTGACAGAGAAGTTAGCGCCTACTGCCACATTGTATGCCTGACCAAAGGCCGCATCATTTGTTGCGAGCATGCCTCTTATATTGGCCTGCACTGCATTATCTACAAATGTAAAATCACGTGTTTGTTCACCATCTCCGTTTATATATACAGGAGTACGATTCAGTATACCGCTGATGAATAACGGTATTACCGCAGCATAAGGCCCGTCAGGGTCTTGCCTTGGCCCGAATACATTAAAGTACCTCAACCCTATTACCTTCATCTCATACAGATCGCCAAAGACTGAAGCATACAGTTCATTAGTCTTTTTAGTAACAGCATAAGGAGATAACAGGTTACCGGTCTTGCTTTCTACTTTTGGCAGGTTAGGTTCATCGCCATACACAGAAGAAGAAGATGCGTACACAAATGTTTTCACCGCCGCATCTTTCGCTGCAGTGATCATATTCACAAATCCGCTTATGTTCACTTCATTGGTAGTAACAG
This sequence comes from Flavipsychrobacter sp., assembly GCA_025963465.1. Taxonomy (GTDB): domain Bacteria; phylum Bacteroidota; class Bacteroidia; order Chitinophagales; family Chitinophagaceae; genus Nemorincola. Next base: position 2,992 of record JAOQAP010000122.1, on the reverse strand, counting down.
GATCCTTTACAGAACGGGGCACGGAACCTAACGCAGCCTGGTGAGAAACATGGTCTATACCTGCACAAGCACGCACACAGGTAGCTGCATCACGTATATCCCCTTCCATAAACTCATATTGTGCATACCCCGAAAAAAGAGCGACGTTATTATGCGAACCTGTTGCAAGATTATCAAGCACACGCACCTTACCGGCTCCATTAGCGAGCAGGTATTCCACTATATGAGAACCAATAAAACCGGCACCACCTGTTACCAGGAAACTCTTGCCGGATATATCAGTAGTATGAAAAGCAGCCATTGCTGTATTTTAAATTAATGAAATAAAGCTTGTGGTTTAAAATAGACCCACACGCCATAACAGAAAAAAGACCGCCCAGAAACGGGACGGCCTGAATTTCTTTTAGCAGTCAATTAAGCTTTTTTCGCAGCCTTAGCAGCTACTCTGTTTGCCGAACGAGCAAGGCGTTTTTTGCCAAAGCTACCCATTGATATCTTGCCTTTCCTGGTACGTTTATCACCTCTTCCCATAATAATTGTTTTTTAAAACTATTTAATTAGAGTGCAAACATAAAAAAAAGCAGGGAACTTTCCGCTCCCTGCCCTTTGTTTCTTTTACTAAAAAGATTATTTCTTACCAGAACTGATCCTTGTAGCAAATTCTTTACCTGCTTTGAACTTAGGAACTTTACGTGCTTTGATCTTAATAACCGCACCAGTTTGTGGATTACGGCCATTACGAGCAGCGCGCTCAGATACAGAGAATGTACCAAAACCAACCAAAGTTACGCGATCGCCTTTTTTCAGCGTGGTAACTACTGCGCTCATAAAAGAGTCCAGGGCTGCGTTTGCCTGTACCTTAGTTACGTCAGCGTCTTTCGCAATTTTGTCAATTAATTCTGCTTTGTTCATGTTCTTGTTTTTTGTCGTTAAATAAATATCTGTTGAGGATAGGACAAATATACTCACCTTTATCACACTTCCAAATACCTTAAAAAATTATTTTTTACTTAGAACCCTTGCCTGAAGCAGGTTTCCACAAGTTATTAACATTTCAGGACTTTTATACCATATCCAAAACAGGCCAGAACCCACGACAGCAGGGCATCAGGAGAGATTGGCAAGCATTTTGCTATTGGGCACATCTGCTGAAAAGGGCTACTGTAGCCCTTTTATCAAATTACTTCCATTACTGTACGGAAAGCAACAAATTTGCCGCCAAAGCGCTTAAAACTCTTATCCCGCATGCCTTCCGCATGTTTGTCTATATAGGTGTTATACTCCGTCATACTATCGCAAAAGTATTGCGCAGCATAGGTTATACCCTCCAGCTCATCCTGCTCCAGCAACCTGCTCAGGCGACAATCAGTGAACAGACCTAAAGCCAATACTTCGGGCATATGCTCTCCTTTCATCCACTCTACCCATGAATCAGCAGCATCAGCTTCCACTTTTATGGTTACGTTGTAAATGATCATTTTATTGAAGTTTTAGTGTTTGTTTTCTTAAGAGAGCCGACAAAAGCAGATCACCATTTCTTCTCTATACTTTCCAGTATGGCTACATAGCTTACATACCTGTCTTCTGCTATTGTCTTATTGATCACACCCTGTTTCACAGCGCATCCAGGCTCATTTACATGCAGGCAGTTATTGAACTTGCAGTCATTCAAAACAACGCGCATTTCAGGGAAATATTGCGATAGCTCTTCTCTTTCAAAATCTATCAGCCCGAACTCTTTTACACCCGGTGTATCTATTATCTTCCCACCACCCGGCAGGTCGAACATCTCCGCAAAAGTAGTGGTGTGCTGCCCTTTGCCGCTCCAGCCGGAAACCACGTTGGTCTTAATATCTATACCGGGAATGAACTGGTTGATCAATGTACTCTTGCCTACCCCTGAGTGGCCGCTGAACAATGTCGTAGCGCCCTGTATCCTTGTTTTAAGTGTAGCGAGCGTATTCGGATCAGTCGCAGACAACGGAAACACTTCATAACCTGCCAGCCCATACATCTCCTGCCATTGCTGCAACACATCTTCGTGTTTCTCTTTGAGCAGGTCCATTTTGTTAACCACTATTATTGCAGGTATATGGTATGCCTCAGCTGTGATCAGGAACCTGTCTATAAACCCCGTAGATGTCCTTGGATCGGCTATTGAAGCAACCAGCAAAGCAAGATCGATATTAGCTGCGATGATGTGCTTCTGGTGTTTGTTGTGCGGCGATACGCGCACCATGTAGTTATGACGGTCTTTAACCCCGGTAATAATGCCGTTATCAGTAGTTCCTTCTTCTATATCAAAAGTAACCGTATCCCCTACTGCAATAGGATTGGTGGAAGATATGTCCTCGTCTATCTTTAGTTTACCTTTTATGCGCGCATCACGAAAATTCCCTTCTTCGTCCAGCAGCAAATACCAGCTTCCCGTAGATTTATATACTAAGCCCTGCATCTTAATGTTGCGTCATAAGTAGTGAGTATATAAATGGGACCACTGAAGCAAAGCTATTTGTAGATCATCACTTCTTTGTAGCCAAACATACGCACCAGCGAATCTTTGAAACGGGCGGTATCGTATACTTTGCAGTTCACCGTTGCCAACACCAGGAAGTTCACAGAGTCACGCTTCATTACATCAGCATGAGTGCCGCCCTTCTTCAGGTTAGCAGCTCTTTTCTCAGCTTTATCCATGGTATGGTAGTTACCAATGATCATTCTGTAAGAGGCGACCGTAGTGCTATCTACCGGCATACTAAGCGGCGCAGCAAGGGTATCCTTTACATGCGTCGTATCAGTTACAGGCAATGGTACCACTGTATCCTTTACTGCTACTACCGGTGTAGTTATCGTTTGCGGCTTGGCGCTGCCTATTGTATAGTACCAGATACCGTAACCGCCGCCTATCAGTAACAGCAACAATACTGCCGCAATAATGACCATACTCCAGTTTACAGAATTAGCTTTCTGCGGAGGAGGATAAGATGGTTTG
>JAOQAP010000111.1 GCA_025963465.1 Flavipsychrobacter sp. | reverse complement strand
CGGTTTGTCGCTCATCAAAAGCTTGCCATCAAACAGAACGCCCCCTATCCACTTATAGTGCGACATTTTACCAAAAGACTCAATGAATAAGCTGACAGGGTGCTTCCAGATGAATGGCCAGGGTATATACAGGAATATGCAGAAACCCAATGAAAATAGCAGCATGTGCAGTAGCTGCCTGGTTGGTTTCTCTTTATCCATTCGCTTAAAAATAATGTCTGCAATAAGGAACAACACAATAAACAGGGCAAGCATGATGCCCATGATACGGATACTGGTAGCATAGCCAATAGAAACACCAAGCACAAAGAACAGCCAGCTTTTATCTTTTTCAAAAGCTATTTGTGCAATGGCCAATGCAATTATGATCATGGCGAGGAAAGGAACGTCCTTTGTATTAAAGAATGAGTGTGCATAAATGCGCGGCATAAACGCCAGCATAACAAAGCCTAAGGATGCAATGAACCTGTTTTTAAACAACCTGAACAACAATACGTAACCGGCAAACACACCAATAAGAAAAAAGATATTGGAGACAAGATGCCTCATGAAATAAATATCACGTGAATCAGTGATCCGCATCCATTTCTCTATCAGGACAAGTAGTATCTCGAAGCCGGCTCCATGATTATCGCTGGCTTTAATGAACAGGTCCTGATTGCCATACATGATATAGTTGTAACTAAGTATTGCAGGAGCTCTCTGGTAAGGTTCGTCCCAGCAGATGCCATAATCTTTATAAGTTAAGAACCCTATGATCAATGCGATAAGAAACAATACAATACCCGGAAGGTATGGGTTCTGTAATATCGGGCTTTGCTTTTTTTCCATTTTCTACCAGTTGCTGTTTTCTTTATTTACATGCTGAAGGCCGGGTTGGTCCTCTTTGCTATTGCCATATACTTTGCCGCAGAATCTATTCTGCCCATCATTTTAAACACGATAGCAGTGTACTCTACCGCTTTATAGTTATTGTACTGCGGCTGTATTTCCATTGCACGTTTGAAATTATACACTGCGGAGTCATATCTCTTGAATTGTACATCACAAACTGCTTTATTAAATACGGCGGTTACATTATTAGGGTCCACTTCTATTGTTTGCCTGTAGTAGATAGCTGCTGCGCCATAGTTTTGCAGGGTCAGGTATACGGTGCCAAGGTTGGCAGCTGCACTGGACAGTTTAGGATTCAGGTCAACTGCCCTTTTCAGGTGCAGGATAGCAGAATCGTTTTGCTGTGCGGTGAGGTATATGGCGCCGAGGTCTCCGTGGGTATCTGCCTTGTTGGGGTATATAGCCAGTGAGTTATTGAAATATTTTATCGCTTCTTTTATCAGCCTGTTCTTTTCAACAGGGTTAGTTTCTGCGAGTACTTTTATTTTATACTCGGCACCCAGGCAGTATTGCGCACGCCAGCTGTTAGGCACAACCTCTACCCCACTCTGGAACAGTTCGAAATTGTTTTTCCAGTCCTCGTTACGGGCCATTGTTTTCCCAGCGTACAGTACGCAGATGCCGATAATGACATATGAGAACTTTGACGCATTGCTATAGGTGAGCGTAGCGGTATCGTTCTTAAACAGCTTTGCCAGCAGGAAGACGACAACAATACAAAAGCCCAATGACGAGATGAACAAAAGACGCTCGCCCATGGTAGTACCTATGACGATGAAGATATTGGACGTGATGCTCATGACAATAAAATAATACAATATGCCATAAGAGTAAACGCTTTTCTTCTTAAGGCCCATGAATGCATAAGCCAGTAAGGCAAGAAGAACGACCAGTGAAATGATGGCCTTTATATTAAACACACCTATAAGCGGTATCTGGTTGAATGAATAGTCGAACGATAAAGGATGTGGGAACAGTAACAGCCCGATGTACTTGAGTTGGATGAAAAACGCTGTGCCAAGCCGTTCCATTGTGCTTGCATCGACGAGGGCGTTTTCTGTTATGGCTACTGCCCCGGCGGCTTTGGGGGCCTTATCGAGGAAGGCAAGGCCCAAGCCAACAAATATTGCCGTGGAAATAATATAAGGTACTGCAGAGATAAGAATGTTCTTCAGCGACCCATTGGTAAAGAAGTAGAGTGTAAGCGGTACAAGCACCACAAATGGAACAGGACTCTCTTTGGCCAGCAATGCTATAAGGAAATACACACCGGATAATAAGAGGTGCTTTGCTTTGTTGTTGTCTATATATTTAAAGCTCTGCAGCATGCTCATGGCTGTGAACATGAACGTGAGGAGCTCATCCCTGCTTTTTACATTTGCGACTACTTCAGTATGAACCGGGTGCAGCTCGAACAACAGTAAGATAAAAAACGGGATGTACATGGACTGGTCTGCAAACATGCGCCTCAGTAATTTGAAGAGCACCAGTATCATGAGCGAGAACAATATGAGATTGATAAAATGACTGACAGCGGGCTTAAATCCGAATACCTCGTGCTCTATGGCAAATGTAATAGGCAGCAAGGGACGATAAGAACCTGTGTTGCTTTTGTCATAGTTGTAATTTTTGGCGTGTGTGAACAGCCCCGGTATGGCACCAAGGCCTTTTAATCCTATATAGCTTTGCTCAGTAGTAAAAACCGTATCGTCGTATGTGTAGCTATAGCTGGTAGTACGGATATTTACTATAAATGCAATAGCAATAAGTATAATGATAAGCGTCCTGTCGGTAACTCCTTTTGACTCACTTGTGGTTTTTGGTCTTGACTGTGGTGGAGGTGTAGTCACAACCGGGGGGCGACCCGGAATATTGTTGGTTTTATTGGTTTGTTTCTGTTTGGCCATGTTATTTGTAACCGGTTATTCTGTTAAGATCAAAAATACGATAGCAATATAAAAATAAAATCACTGATGCCCAAAGGTTTACGGGTAAAGATGCCTACGGACGGGCACTTTCTATGAAATACATCATTAATGCGCCTTTATTTTTTGCTATTATCTCGCCACGGTGGGTACATACGTATTTATCTTTTACGAGGTCGTATGTGGTTTGGGAAATATTGATCTTGCCCGGCAGGCTGTTTTGCTCCATACGGGCAGCCGTATTTACGGTGTCGCCCCAGATATCGTAAGCAAATTTCTTAACCCCTACTATTCCGGCTACTACACTACCGCTGTGGATACCTATTCTTATGGCAAATGTTTTTTCTTTCAACTGCTGTTTCCGGGCTTCCATGAACTGTAATATTTCCAGTGCCGCGCCGGCAACATTAAGTGCATGATCTGCCTGGGAAACAGGTAACCCGCCAACGGCGAGGTAAGCATCCCCTATCGTCTTTATCTTTTCTATATTATATTTTGCAATTATTTCATCGAAATTTTTAAAGCAAACATGTAATTCATTTACTAATTCCTGCGGGTTCATAGCCTCGCCTGCCTTGGTGAAATCGACAAAATCTGTGAATAGTACCGTTACATCGTTGAACAGTTTTGCTTCAGACGATCCTTTCTCTTTCAGCTCTTCCGCTACTTCTTCCGGTAATATGTTGAGCAACAGGTCATCTGACTTCTTTTTTTCTTTTTTCAGCTCATTGTGCTGTTTTTCTATCTTTTCTTTCTGGGCTACCACTTCTGCTGTGCGCTGTGCCACATCGTGTTCCAGCCTGTCGTTCTGAGTTTCCAGTAAGCGTTTTTTCTCCTGTTCCTGTGTGAGTGCGTGTTCCGAGAGTGTCTCTACCTGCTGCAGCTTATGCTTCAGGTCTTTGTTTATCCGGGCAAAGTCCCATGCGAGATACAAAGACAAAGAGATGGGGATACTAAGAATAGCACAAGCGGCAGTAAACAAGAGTATTGTTCCCAACAACGTATCTTCTGAAATAGATAGGTGACTGAGTACAAGGACAGTAATTATAACGATGAAAATGGTAAAGAACAGTATACCCGAGCCAACAATTTTTGCACCCGGTACTTTCCTGTAAATGGCACGGATAGTGAAAATTATAGCTTCCAGTATTACACCTCCTGCAAGTATCATAAAAGCTACTACACCTGCCGGGGCATAAGTGAACCAGAGTAATGGTGCAACTACAGATAAAAATACAACGATCTTAAACCGGAGTTTATTTGCGGAGAACAGCTTATTGATAAATCCGCTAAGTGATAAACAGCCGGATGCAAGAAATATAGCTGTAATAATATTGTTCCTCAACTCTACATTCGGGTAGTGTGATAATTTATTTATATCAATGATAAAGAAACCAACTGCCAGCGACACGCAAAAGATGCTGAAATATAAATTGGGCCTGGATGCTTTATAATAGAGGTATAGGAAGAAATGAGAAACAGCGAGCGCTATAAATATACCGAACAGCATTATGTACAATGTACAGGTAAGGGTTGTCTGCCCCCGGTCTGAAATAATAGCATATTTTGCTTCGCCCAGCCTTATTTTAAAGCCCCTGAAATTGCTTTTATAGAAACTTTGGTTGTGGTTGGCATCAAAGTTAGCATAACGAACTGATATCACGTGTTGCCCGGCATTGGGGATAGACAGTAAAAACGGCACATATTGCGGATCGAAATAATCACTGCTGTCCCTGCCATTTATGGTACCGAATGTCTCTATCCTTTTTCCATCGAAATATACCTCTGACGCGCCATACTGGGTGACCTCCAAAGCCATTGGGATGTCTTTAAAGCCAGAATCTGTAATGAAGTGATAGTGGAACCAACCAACGCTATTGAATGTGTCCATCACGGGGTTGCTACGAATATCGGTTAGCTGCAACCATTTGCTATCGTCGTAATCGGCAGTGGCTAAAGTAACAGCGGTGTCGTTTCCGGGCAGGAACCGCCAATTTTTTCTTAGCTCAAATCTCCTGCCTTCACTGGCAAAGCTATCCCTGGTAAACATAGGGACAGGTATTTCCTGTTGCTGAGCGTCAGCAATAAAAGGTATTAAAAAGAGAAAAAATAACAGGATCCTATTCATATCAGGTCGTCAGCAATGCAATATAATATTGTTCTATTGATTTGTTATGCCTTTAACTGCTATTGCAGTAAAAAAGAAATCATTTAAAACAATTCATGTTAAAGATCAATCCGATGCTGATATTAAATGGTGCATATTCGTAATAATAATTGTAATGATGGGTATCCCTGGTAAGGGTCATTGTGGTGCAGAATTGTGTGGATACGGAGAGAAACCGGGCTACCCGCCAATTCAGCGTTATCACAGGTTCTACGTAAAGGAATGTATTGGCTATATCTTTATAGTCGCTTCTGTTGTTATCGGTGATATCGTAATAGTGAACAACAAAGATGCGGGGAGAAAATACGAAGCTGATCTTTTGCCTTTGGTTGCCCAAATCTGCCTGTAGCCCTATACGTGAATAAGATACCTGGCGAATATAGTCTTTAACGTTGCCAGCAGCATAAATACTGCGATCAAAATGAGATGTGTAGCCCTTACCTCCAAGCAAGAAGACTTCCCGGACTTTTTTCAGCGAATCTGCTTTCCGGTACAATCCGACTCCTACCTCACCAAAATAGTGCTTATTCTTCTCAAAATTGGTAGCAGAATAATAATAACTCCTTTCGCCAAAATTGCTGTAGTTGGCAAGAACCGCAACCTTATTACTTAATGAAAAACTGCCCTGTGCTTCAGGCGCAGTGAAGCTTTGATGAACGCCCAACTTTAATTGCCCTTTATGCTCCGGCATCGGAATATTGGCCACGTTCTGACGGTAAGTGCCGCAGGAAGCACATAGTATTATGGAGATGATCAGTATTACATTTTTTATAACTGTTTTTACCTGCATTGATATGTAAGATAGCTTTTAACAATGAAAAGATTACTTTTAAATGGAGCCGGGAAGGCAAATGCTGAATTTACAATGAGATCCATTATTTTACTTCTAATTCTTATTGCACCTGTCCATTCTATAGGACAAGAAGTAAAATTTGCCATGCCTTTAAAGGGAGTGGCAGGTAAAGATTTTTTCATTGATTACTATGTAGACCATGACACTACGGATGGCATAAGGGATGTTTATTGTGGAACAAAAACCTATAATGGGCATCAAGGAACAGATTTCCTTCTGAGTGGCTATAAAAGAATGGATAGTGGCGTATATGTATATGCTGCCGCTGAAGGTATCGTATCTGAAGTAACTGACGGATATTATGACCGGCGAAAGCGTTGGATAAAAGGTGTGCAGAGTAACTATGTTATTATCGTTCACGCAAATGGGATAAATACCTATTACGCACACCTGATGAAACACTCACTTAGCGTGAAACGGGGTGATAGTGTAAAAGTTGGACAAGCTATTGGCAAGGTTGGTTCGTCAGGATATTCGGCGTATCCCCATTTGCATTTCGAGGTAAGGAATAAGGAGAGGAAGACCATTGATCCTTTTACAGGAGCATGTTCTCAAAGAAATACATCTTACTGGCTATCGCAACCGTCGTATGATACTTCAACTTTTGTTATCAATACAGGATTTGTACCTTATATACCCAATGGGGATACTCTGCAGGAAGGGTATCTGGTAACCGACACATTTTATACTAACAGGGATGCTACTGTGTGCTTCTGGGCATTGGTACATGGGTTGCATATGCATGACGTAATACTTGCTGAATGGTATGGGCCCGGTGGATCATTAAAGTATCAATATAGTTATGAGTGGAAAGCGTCGTGGTGGCATGACTATACCTGGCCACATATTAATATGCCCAAAGAAAGAGGTAAGTGGGCAGTGAAGCTTTATATAAATGGTGAATTCGCTACAGGGCGTAGCTTTTATGTTACTAAACAGCGTAAAGGTAATGGATAAGAACAAAGAAGCGGTTGAGGTATTTGATAAGCATGCAAAAATGTACCAGGAAAAGTACATGGACGTATCGCTGTATCATGATACGCTGGATATTTTTTGCAACAGTATTGCAAAGAATGACGCGGCTATTTTAGAGCTGGCATGCGGGCCGGGCAATGTGACCAGGTATCTGCTGAATAAACGACCTGATCTTAAAATACTTGCCACAGACCTGTCTGAAAATATGCTGGAACTTGCAGTTGCAAATAATCCGGCGGCTGAAATTCAACTACTGGACTGCAGGGCAATAGGCCAGCTGGATAAAGCCTACGATGGGATCATATGTGGCTTTGCATTGCCATACCTTTCGAAAGAAGAAGCAATACAGCTCATCAGCGATGCTGCGAAAATATTACAACCCGGTGGCGTGCTGTACCTGAGCACTATGGAAGATGACTATAGCAAATCAGGGATGCAGACATCAAGTGCGGGAGATCAGCTATTTGTACATTATCACCAGGCAGATTACCTGATAGCAGCGTTGGAATCAAATAACTTCAAGATAATTGATGAGCGGCACCAGGACTATCCTACCAATGATGGCACTAAAATGTTTGACCTGGTGATAGTGGCACAGAAGAGCAATGCCTGAGCGCTACTGTATCGATGTGATCTGCCTATTTTCCGGAGTAACGGTCGCTTGTAAAATGCCATCTGTGGCTGCCTGCGATCCATGCGTCCAGACCAATCAGGTACCTTCGCAGTTCGGGAGTTGCATATACCATTAGCTTGGCCGATTCATCTTCAAATATTCTCAGCAGATCGTTGTGCAAGCGAACGCCTAACCTATGCGCTTCCTCGAATGAACATCCTTCCTCTTTCTGAATTGCTTCGCGGATACCGAACTGCATCAGGCCAGCTTCTTCTTCTTTTTTCGAGGAAACAAGATCATTGACCATCACGGTGATCAGTGATGCTACCTTCGTGACCAGGCGAACCTTTGGCAAATAATAAATATTGGCCGGGAGTTCGTATGCCTCTACAATATCGATCATGGCGATACAGGTCAATAGACTGTTCATCTGCCGTCCGCCAAGGTATTCCCAGGTTGGTGCGATCATCTTGTTCATGCGCCAGCTGGCTTCCTGGCACATACCCATAAATAAGGTCATATCCTCATGCCGCAGCCTGCCTACCTGCTGTGGTGTACCCAGCTTTTCTGCATTTGCAATATACTCGCGAAGTGATGCCAGTACGGGATGAGCATTCAGCCCTTTTATAGTATCTTCATTATATCTTGGTGTCAGGTAAGGCTCATCTACCGCAGACATACAGAACGCCAGGTTTCTCCCTACCATTTCTGAAGTAACACCAACACGCTTATCGTCTACAAAATAATCATCGACACCGAACAGGGAGACGTTTGCCTGGCAGGCCAGGAACAGGCGTTCGCGGTCTTCGGCAAATGCATAGGTTAACATGACGTAACGACCGAAGTTACATTTCTTCAGATAGTCAAGGTGACCACCATAAAGGCCTAATCTTTCTGCCCATACAAGGATGCGCTCATTAAGCTCCTCGCCAAGTGCGGCATCATCACGATATGGCGGACGATGACGCAATTCGGTATCAGACTCCTGCGCAGGCCTGTTCAGTAAAGCAGCTATATTAGTATTTTTTGTCCCCAGGCCTCTCGGCCCGGAAGACAAAATACTTTTGATCAGGTCAATGGTATTACCTGTATTATGCATAGTTAATTGCCAATTTAGTAAATACCAACCTCAACATTCTCCAGCACGCCAAGCGCATCGGGAACGAGCACAGCTACAGAGAAATAATTAGTGATCAGGTAAGAAATTATTGCTTTCTCATCGATACCCATAAATCTTACAGACATGCTGGCTTCGATCTCATCAGGCAGCCCCATTTGATAAAGCCCTACAACACCCTGGTTTTCCTCCCCTGTCCTCATTGCAATTATAGACGTAAGACCATCTACAATTGGTATTTTGTTGCAGGTAAAGATCGGGATACCTCTCCATGCAATTACCTGCCTGCCATCGATCTCAACAGTATCCGGATAAATGCCTCTTTTTGTACATTCCCTTGTAAACGCTGCTATGGCCTTAGAAGGTGCGAATATATATTGTGTCTTTCTGCGCTTGGATATCAGCTCGTCCATATCATCAGGAGTTGGTGGGCCTGTCCTGGTCTGGATGCGCTGGCGGTAGTCTACATTGTGAAGCAATCCGAAATGCTTATTGTTGATCATTTCGTTTTCCTGTTCTTCCCGCAACTCTTCTACAGTAAGTCTTACCTGCTCTTCGGTCTGATTGTAAGGAGAGTTGTACAGGTCTGCAACCTTGCTATGGATCTTCAGAATGGTTTGACCTGAGCTTAGTTCATATTCCCGTGGATTGGAATCATAAGCAACAAAGGTACTTGGGATGCTAGGCTCTTCGTCGTGGAAACCCGAAAACAACTGAACCATTGATTCTCCCTTGCGGTTAGATCTGTTACCCAGTGCTACTACTTCTTTTTTGGTAAGCAGGTATTTATCAAGTTTTTCCGACTCTTTTTTGAAATTGTTAATGATATCTATAACCTTATCGTACTCCAGTTTAAATACTTCAACCTTTGTTCTTGCTACTGCATTATATAAATAATGATGCAAAAATGGTGGATCGGGAGGTTTTGAAAGCCCCGGAAGTGTAGGAAGAGTGGGTGGCCCTGTCAGTTCATCTTCTACGCCAAACTCTTCATCGTAATGCAGGCCAAACCCGCCGAAATATTGTTGTGGCCCCATGGTGCCTGTGGCATTATCATCGCCAAAAACACCCGGCTCGAAAAAAGATACTTTACCACTATAAATAATATATATCTGTTTTGGCTTCGTGCCATGATTCACAATGTGGGTATCTTTCTCGAATACTTCCCGCTCAGCTACTCCGGCTAATTGTTCCAGCAGTTCATCTTGCTTAATTTTACTTAAGCTTGGCATCTGGTTCAATGTTGGTGCATATATCTTAGGCTCGTTTTCTTTTGTATCGAAAGTTACCAATCCCGGACGTATCTCAAGAACTAATCTTCTGTTGACACGGTAGTATCCGCCACTAACATTGACCCAGGGCAGGTGTTTTATAAGATTCCTTGATGAGATCGACTCCATCTGAGGCCTTGTCTTGGTCGTAGTAGCTAACGTCCGGGCCTGCTCTTTGGGTAAACTGGTAATCTTATTAAATAAATTATCGCTCATGACTATTGTAATTAAATTTGATCAATGACGCACAAGATAATAAGATATTTAGCTAGTGTATCCGCGTGAATGTTAATGCTTGGTTATTCGATGTTGAAACTTGTTACTACTAAAAAACTTCGATGTTTAATACTATATTTGTTTCGAGGCTAATGCCATACTCCTGCCGGTAAAGGACAGATAAAGATAAGATAGTACATGTTCAAATATGCAAAATTATATGCCCGCAGGGAGGAAGATTCTCCCGACCTGGCTTTCCAGAAGCAACTGCTGGTGATCATTTCCTCTTTTTTATTTTTATGCGGCGTTGTATGGACGTTGATGTACTATTTGATGTTTGGATGGTCAATTCCAGCTATTGCCGCTGCTTTATACGCTGTCAACGCTGTGATAACGATCATTGTTTCTCATCGCCTGAAAAATCATTTACTACTGGTAT
>JAOQAP010000074.1 GCA_025963465.1 Flavipsychrobacter sp. | reverse complement strand
ATCTTCTTGGAAAGGTCACCATTCGCCACGGCTGTTGTTACCTCGGCAATGTTACGCACCTGAGCCGTCAGGTTACTTCCCATCTGGTTTACAGAGTCGGTAAGGCCCTTCCATACACCACCTACACCTTTTACTTTCGCCTGTCCGCCCAGCTTACCTTCCGTACCTACCTCCAGCGCCACACGCGTTACTTCGGATGCGAATGAGTTGAGCTGGTCCACCATCGTATTGATCGTGTTCTTCAGCTCCAGTATCTCACCCTGTACATCCACCGTTATCTTTTTCGACAAGTCACCATTTGCCACCGCGGTAGTCACATCGGCAATGTTACGTACCTGCGCCGTCAGGTTACTCGCCATCTGGTTCACACTATATGTAAGGTCTTTCCATACACCGCCCACACCTTTCACCGTAGCCTGTCCACCCAGCTTACCTTCAGAACCTACCTCACGCGCCACACGCGTTACCTCAGAACCGAATGAATTGAGCTGGTCCACCATTGTGTTGATCGTCTTCTTCAATTCAAGTATCTCACCCTGCACATCCACTGTAATCTTTTTAGACAAGTCACCGTTAGCCACCGCTGTAGTTACATCTGCAATGTTTCGCACCTGCGCTGTCAGGTTACCTGCCATCTGGTTCACAGAGTCTGTAAGGTCTTTCCATACACCACCTACACCTTCCACCGTTGCCTGACCACCCAGCTTACCTTCCGATCCCACCTCACGCGCCACACGCGTTACCTCAGAGCCGAATGAGTTAAGCTGATCCACCATTGTATTGATCGTGTCTTTCAGCTCCAGTATCTCTCCTTTTACGTCCACGGTTATTTTGCGCGACAGGTCTCCTTTCGCCACCGCCGTTGTTACCTCGGCAATGTTACGAACCTGTGCTGTCAGGTTACTACCCATCTGGTTCACAGAGTCAGTAAGGTCCTTCCATACACCGGCTACACCTTTTACTTCCGCCTGGCCGCCCAGCTTACCTTCAGACCCCACCTCACGCGCCACACGCGTTACCTCGGCAGAGAATGAATTGAGCTGATCCACCATCGTATTGATGGTGTATTTTAATTCTGATATTTCTCCTTTTACGTCAACTGTAATTTTTTTAGAGAGGTCTCCTCTTGCCACAGCTATCGTTACCTCCGCAATGTTTCGCACCTGCCCTGTGAGGTTAGATGCCATCTGGTTTACCGAATCAGTTAAGTCTTTCCATGTACCTCCTATGCCTCTTACCTGTGCCTGTCCACCCAGTTTACCTTCTGTACCTACTTCCAGCGCCACACGCGTTACTTCCGATGAGAATGAGTTGAGCTGGTCCACCATGGTATTGATCGTATTCTTCAGCTCCAGTATTTCTCCTTTTACGTCCACCGTTATTTTACGCGACAGGTCACCCTTCGCCACCGATGTCGTTACCTCGGCAATGTTTCGCACCTGTGCGGTCAGGTTACTGGCCATCTGGTTCACGGAGTCCGTCAGGTCTTTCCACACACCACCTACACCCTTTACTGTAGCCTGTCCGCCCAGCTTACCTTCTGTACCTACCTCCAGCGCCACACGCGTCACCTCCATGGAGAACAGGTTAAGCTGCTTCACCATGTCATTCACTTCCTTCGCAATGCGCGCAAACTCACCCTGCAGTACGTGGTCGCCTATCTGCAATGGCATCTGCTGCGACAGGTTTCCTTTTGCCACTGAGCTGATAACTCCTGCTATTTCTATGGTAGGGTGTACCAGGTCTGATATAAGTGTGTTCAGCGAGTCAACGCCATGACTCCATGAGCCTTTTGCAAAAGGCACTTCTATACGGTGGGTCAATTTACCATGCTTACCAATAGTATTACTTGCCCGGGTAAATTCCTGCGTCATTTTCTGGTTCATGAAAATGATCTCATTGAGTGTATCGCATATTTTCCCGCTTATGCCAACCTGGTCTATGGGCATACGCACATCAAAATTGCCGTTCCTTACTTCTATAAGTATGCGCAACAATTCTTTGTCAAGCACCTCTGCCGGCGATACATCGTTAACGACCTCAAAATTTGCTTTACCGGCGTGCTGTATTTTACTTTTTCTCGCTTTGGGGAGCGGCGCAATTACTTCAGCTGCCAAACCATTAGGTTCATTCCCGTTCAATGACCCGTTTACTTTCGTATTTTCATTACTCATAGGAAAATATATTAGTAAGTAAATAATATATTATTATTAACTGAATATTTTAAGCTATTAAAATTCCGCAAAAAAATGAAGTAATAATGCGATGAAAAAATCGTGCCAACAGGTGAAAATGAAAAATGTGGTGGGAACTAATGAGCTCCGAAGGCGAAATAGGACAATTCGGGTACCTGATGTGTGGAAACAGGTAACAGGGAAATTACCCAATTTATCGGGCTTAATCAGTTGGATATGAAGACTAAGGAACAGGATCGTACCCATGCCTGCCCCAGGGATGGCAGGAAAGAAAACGCTTTATGGTCAGCCAGCCTCCTTTGAACGGGCCATGTTTCTGTATGGCTTCCAGTCCGTAGGCACTACAAGTAGGCGTAAAACGGCATTTTGCTCCAAGGAAAGGAGATATTGCCCCCTGGTAAAAGCGGATAATGGCTATGAATAATATGGAGAATAGCTTTTTGATACTGGATGCTGGTTTCTGGATGCTAGATACCGGATGCCGGATCTGTGCTATTTTGTTCTTTGGGGTTTATTTGTTCTGCTAGCTTTGCAATGCCTTTTAGTATCGCTTCTTTTACCGGCTCGTAGTCGGGCAGGCGGTTATCAGTAAAGATAAGGAATAAATGAAGCTGCTTACCGGCAGGTATTAAGGGGTACAGGATGTGCTTGTTCAGGCGCCATGCTTCTACCATCAGGCGGCGTATGCGGTGGCGGTGCACTGAACTGCGAAATTTCTTTTTAGGCACAGAAAAGCCCACCTGAGCCGGTGATAAGGTATCTTCAGTACGCGGAACGAGGGTATATATGAGCCTTACCGGAAAAACAGAAAACGCTTTCCCTGAAAGGAAAAGCGTGTTAATATGCTGCTCTCGCTTGAGCCGCTCATATACCTTGAAAGTATAACGAATGGCAGAAAGTTTTTAAGAAAGATTAGATTACTTCAGGCGACGCTCGTCAGATACAGTCAGCTTATGGCGTCCTTTAGCACGGCGTGAAGCCAGTACTTTACGGCCGTTAGCAGATTCCATACGTTTGCGGAATCCATGAACTGTTTTGCGGCTGCGGCGGTGCGGTTGGTATGTACGTTTCATATTATTATAATGTTTTGCTCTTTTTCAAGAGGAGTGCAAAGGTAAAAAGAAATCCTGAAGTGAACAAAAATTTTCAGAAAAAAGTTAAAACAGGTGCGCTGCTGACCATGAAAAGGTGGCATTGATCCTGCAAAAGTAAGATACTATATGTAACCAATGAGGTAGCAGGCCGGTATGTACGCAAAAATAATTACCCGTTATTAACAAAATTATGACATAATTGCGGTATTTTTAGAGGGTGATTGATCGATTGTGTGCTAAAACCCTTAATGATCAGCTATTATAAAGTGCATATTTTTGCAAACAGCAACTGTTAAGGAGACGAATATGACTAAAAGCCGCCCAGGTCCCGCTTATGAAGCCGAACGGATAGCGGCACTTTACCAGTTACAGATACTCGATACTGAACCGGAGCCCGATTTTGATGATATAGTTGCGCTTGCATCCCAGATATGCGAGACCCCTATGTCTGTCATCTCATTTACTGATGCTGACCGGTCATGGTTCAAGGCAGGTATAGGCACTTCATGTCCGGGTATTCCAAGAGAAGTATCTTTCAGTTCTCATTCCCTCGATAGTAATGGAATGGTAGTCGTAAATGACTGTAGCGACGATCCGCGTTTCGAGAACAATCCGCTGGTCATAGGTGAATACAACATTAGATTTTTTGCAGGTGTTCCATTGGTCAATGACGAGGGCTATGTATTAGGTATGCTCTGTGTGCTTGACAGGGAACCAAGAGAACTATCTGTGCAACAGGTAGCCAACCTGCGTATACTGGGCAAACAGGTGATAACCCTTTTGAAGCTAAGGTTACAGATCATAAAGCTAAAACAGGCTGAAGAAGAAGCCCGGGCAAGCGAAGAACAGATGAACAACATCTTTCACAATGCCATAGATGCTGTTGTGGTGATGGATGAACATAGTGTGATACAGCAATGGAATCCTAAAGCAGAAAGCATCTTCGGGTGGAAAGACAGGGAAGCGATAGGCCAGTATTTTCATGAGCTGGTAATACCCGGAGCATACAGGGACTCCCATCTGGAAAGGCTGAAACAGATAGAAGCTGGCAATGAAAGCACTACGCCAAACAAGAGTATTGAAATATCAGCATTACGCAAAAATGGTACTGCTTTTGAAATGAAGCTGGGCATATCGGCCGCAGTAACAAGAGGGCATAAGTTCTTTATTTGCTTCATCAGCGATATTACAGAGCGTAAAGAGGCCACAAGGCAACTGGACGAACAAAAGAAATTTTACGAAAGCATACTCAACAAGCTTCCTACAGACATAGTGGTATTTGACAAAAATCATAAGTACCTCTTCGTTAATCCAGGCGCTATCAAAGGGGAGGAGTATCGTAAATTTATAATTGGCAAAGATGATTTTGAATATTGTGAATACCGCAACAGGGATAAGTCGCTGGCAGAACTGAGACGTGCGCGCTTCCTGGAGGTAAAAGAAACCAAAAAAGAAATACGTTGGGAAGATACAGTTAATGATCCCAATGGCAACCCTGTAACCAGCCTGCGAAGGATATTCCCGATACATGACGAAAAAGGTGAGCTGGAGATGGTCATCGGTTTCGGGCTTGATATAACAGACAGGAAGGTGCTGGAGGAAAAGCAGACCGCTCTGGTAAAGCAGTTATCATTGCAAAACACGCAGCTCGTTGATTTTTGCAATATTGTATCTCACAATCTCAGGGCACCCCTTGTGAACATGTCTATGCTGGTGCAGTTCATAGATGAAACAGAAGATGCTGAAGAACAGAAGCAATTGATCGCGAAGCTGAATCCCGTGGTAGATAATCTGCACACCACTTTTAACGAGCTTGTAGAATCTATACAGATAAAGCAGGACCTTGAAGTGGTATCTGAGCGCATAAGCCTGAAAGATTGCACACGGCGTATATTAGATAGCCTGGATGTAGAGATAAATAAATCTGCTGCTGTGGTTGATCTGCAGTTCGATGAGGCGCCGGAGATCTATTACCCTTCCAAATATTTATCCAGTATTCTCCATAACCTGATCAGCAATGCACTGAAATATCAATCGCCGAAAAGAAAACCTGAAATAAAGGTTGTGAGTAAAAGATTTGGAACAGATATCATATTGTCGGTAACGGACAATGGTCTTGGCATAGATATGAAGAAGCATAAAGATAATATCTTCAAGATCGGTAAAGTGTTTCACAGGCATCCTAATGCTAAAGGCTTTGGCCTGTTCATGACCAAAACGCAGGTAGATGCTATGAATGGACAGATATGGGTAGAAAGTAAACCAGACGAAGGGTCCACATTTTTTATTGAATTTAAAAACCAGGGTTAATGAGGCCAACGAATGTTTTCATAATTGATGATGACAAACTTTTTGTTTTTCTTACAAGGAAAACGATAACTACTACACATATAAGTACGCAGATCAGTGAGTTTAACGACGGGCAGGATGCTATAAATTACCTGAAAGAGATAGCAGGTAACGAAGAATTATTACCGGACATTATCTTACTGGACCTGAGCATGCCTATTATGGATGGTTGGGAGTTCCTGGAGGAGTATACGGCAATACTACCGCTGATGAACAAGAAAATCAAATTATACATATTTTCTTCCTCAATATCTCCTCATGATATAGAGCGGGCTAAGGAGATACCGGCAGTTACTGACTTCATTATTAAGCCATTATTCAAAGAAAAATTCATAGAAATGATAGAAAATTAATGTCATTAACATTTGCATGTATTATCTTTAACAAACAAACAGCAATTAGCGGCTGAAAAAGTTGAACAGAGGGCTAAAGATATCTTGCAACCTTATTCACATGTTTGAGCACAGTACCATAGATCTGGACATATTAAAGCAAAGAGCTTATAACTTAAGGTGGGCCACCGTGCCCGCCGGCGTTATTCCCCTTACTGCCGCTGATCCCGATTTCCCCGGTGCCCCCGAAATTTCCGAAGCGATACAACGGTTTACAAAAGACAGGTATTTTTGCTACGGACCTCCGGAAGGACTCCCCGCTTTCAAAGAGAGCATGGCGGCATACTTCACCAATAAACGGAATATTCCGGCATCCCCCGATCTTTTATTCCCGGTAGATAGTGCTGCTTTTGGCATCTATCTTACCTGCAAGGCGTTTTTGTCTGCCGGTGACGAGGCCATTATCTTCGATCCCGTAGACTTCCTGTTCCGGTATTCTATAGAAGCTGTTGGCGCGGTAGCAGTACCATTTCCCATTCCCCCGGGCGATGCTCCCGTTAGTTTTGAACGGCTCGAACAATTAATAACGAAGAAAACAAAGATGATTTGCCTTTGTAATCCGCTGAACCCTACGGGCAAAGTATTTACGAAAACAGAACTGACACAATTGGGCGGAATCGCCAGTAAACATGATCTCATTATTATGTCCGATGAGATATGGTGCGATATAGTGTATGCTCCGCATGTATATACCAGCATCGCTTCGCTTGATGAAGAGATACGGAACAGGACGATAACGATAACCGGGTTCAGCAAGTCATATGGATTGGCCGGGCTACGCATAGGGGCCGTAATGGCGTCAAATCCGGTCCATTTTAAAAAGCTGATGGATGCCTCCCTGCATAATGCCACTATACATGGTGCTAATGTATTGTCGCAGGTAGCGGCAACCGCGGCGCTGGACAAATGTGGCTATTGGCTCGATAGTTTTGTCGTTCATTTAGACAACATGAGGCGTCTTTGTGTTGATACACTGAATACGATACCGGGGTTCAATTGCATAGCGCCTGAGGGCTGTTATGTTGCTTTTACAAACATAGAAGGAACGAATAAGACAAGTAAAGAGATACAGGAAATATTAATGAACGATGCTAAGGTGGCAGTTGTGCCTGGTTTGAAAGAATGGTTTGGCGATGGTGCCACAGGGTATATAAGGATGAGTTTTGCAACATCCGGAGAACTGCTTACAGAAGCACTCTCGCGGATAAAAAAGGTGATAGTATGAAAGTTGTAATTATAGGCGGTGGTGTTGCCGGGTTAACAATGGGCATATTGCTTCATAAAAAAGGCTATGATGTCGTTGTCAATGAGCGTTCCGATGGAATGCCCAGGAGCGGTCATGCGTTCCTGATGCATACAGATGGGCTGTCTATATTGAACGAGTTGAACTGTTGCAGCAGGGTGGTATTAAAAAGCAAAAGGATACAGTCTTTCAGCCTGAGAAGACCGGATGGCAATGAAATAAAGAGAATGCAGCTTACCTCCTGGCAATGCATAAAACGGGTAGACCTGATCAGTTACTTGTATGAGTTGCTGCCATATGAATATATTAAGGAGGGCAGAGATTTTTCTCATTTCATTTTCGAAGATGGCAAGGTAGTTGGCGCGGCTTTCGTGAACGGCGACGTGGAATACGGTGATATATTCATTGGCGCAGATGGCGGCAATTCAAAAGTGAGAGAGTTTGTGTACGGAAGGGTGCAATACACTCCTGTAAAAGTAAAGGAGATAGTAGGGGTGTCGAATAAAAGACAGCTGGTAAAAAAGCAGTCCAACGAATTTGTTAAGTATCAGAATAAGCACAACGGGCTCGCATTTGGCCTGATACCTACTTCCGGTACGGAGCATGTCTGGTTCATGCAGTATGATCCGTCTATTTCTGATATTACTTATACCACACCTGAGGCACTGAAAGAATTTTGTTTTAAACTGGTGGCCAATTTCCCCGGAGATGTAGCGAACCTGATGGAATCCAATGATTTTACTACGAGCTATATATGGAACACGCGCGACTTCGACCTGTTGCCATCTTTCCATAAGCAAAACGTAGTATTGATAGGCGATGCCGCACATCTTACTTTACCATTTACAAGCGCGGGGACTACAAACGCCATAGTAGACGCCAAAACATTAGTGCAGTGTCTTGAACATGCATCCGGCCATGAGCAGGCATTTGAACGGTATTATACTGCAAGATCAGAAGATATAAAGAATCATATAGAACTGGGCCGGGAACTTAAAAATGTATTTCTGAATCCTCCTCCAAACAACGATGACGATATGCCTATACCGCTTATCACAGGCAAAGACGCAGTAAATGAAACACCTGCGAAGAAGCCTGTAAAACTGATCTACTTTACCGACCCCATTTGCTCTACCTGCTGGATCATACAGCCATTGCTTCGCAAGCTGAAGTTGGAATATGATGACTATGTAGACGTGGAATACCGCATGGGTGGCCTGTTGCCATCCTGGGAAGGGTATGATAAAGGAATAATAAAACAGCCTGCCGATGCAGCAAAGCATTGGGAGGAAGTAAGTATTTCTCATGAGATGCCACTGGATGGTGATGTGTGGCTCGAAGATCCGTTGGCATCATCATACCCGCCATCAATAGCATTTAAGGCGGCACAGATACAAGATGCGGAAAAAGCGGTGCTTTTCCTCAGGCGTATAAAGGAGATGGTGTTCATGGAAAAGAAGAACATTATCAAATGGTCTTACCTGGAAAGGGCTGCGCTCGATGCAGGTCTTGATTCTGCAAAACTGTTGAGAGATATAAATGGCCGGGGGCTGGAGATGTTCAAAGAAGATCTGTCACTGGCAAAGGAGATGGATGTGAAGGTATTTCCAACATTATTTTTCTCTAATTGCTCTGAAAAGAAGTTTGTATTAAAGGGCTTTCAGCCCTATGACAAAATGGAGGATATACTTAATGAGCTGATCCCCGGGATAAAGAAACATCCTATAGATACGGCGCCTAAAAGCTTGTTCACTCATTTTCCTAAAATGACAGAAAAAGAATTTGCATTCCTGAGCAATGTATCAAAAGACCACGCAAACAGAACGCTCAATGAGTTATACAATAGAGGGGTGATAGATAAATACGAAAGTAAAAACGGCACTATCTGGATCAACAGGTCTGTAACGTGATGTTATTTTGGCAATAGGTGATTATTGGCCATAATGGCGCCATTAGCTGATTTAGACACTATAAGGGCATCTCCCGGGCGAAGCATGAACTCGTCCATTATTTCATAAGAGTTGCCATCCGCATTCATTAAGGTACACCTGATACGGGCGCATTCAGGCGTCAGGTAGATGTAGTGTACCAGCCTGAACCATAATCCGTTGTTATCTGTGCTTTCCTTTGTTGGCGCAAGCGTTGAGCTGAGCAGGTGGTCCGAGCTGTCAAAGACGTCTATTTTTATATTCGGGTTCTTATAGTCTTTCCGGTTCAACAGGAACCAGCAGGAAACTTCATATTGCTGGTTCCTGTACAACGGATGAACAGGAATGTCTGCAAGTGGCATTTCAGTTTTATTGATCTGGGGTATTGCACCTGTGCCGAAAAATGTCTCTTTTGCATTACCATGATCAAAATGATCTACATACCATGTGCCGGTGTTTCTCAGACAGGTATCCCCGGTATGCAGGTAGGGCGCCAATGCCCTTATGCTATCAGCATTTTTCTTGTCGTTAACTTTCAGCCGGCGGGGATATAGTGCATACACATACCATTGGTCGTATAAACCTATACTGTCTGATGCACTTAACAGGTACTTCTGATCTGCAGTAAGTTCGTTATATCCAAGATTCATTAACAGGAAAGGTTTGTCATTCGGCAGGTCATCCAGCATTGGTTTATATACAAATGGCCCGCCTTCTATTTTTACCTGCTTCATGGTTATCCCCCACGATGACCGTGCCATCATCGCATCTATCATGGGTATGTGCAGCTGTAAGCCGATCTCAAGAGCTACAGGTATCTGAAGTCCCGGCATATCACCACCCAGCCACAGCTTATCACTACCTATGTGGGAATATGGCAGCATTAATAGTCCCTGGTACTCGTCCGGTTTATGATGAACATCTTCAAAAAATTTCTTCCACGTATGTCCTTTTTCACCGCTAAAAAGCTCGAAGTATTCTTTACTGTACATAGTAGAGAACCGTTCCGTTGTTACATACCCCGTTGCCTCATAGCTCCATAATGCCATTGACGCTATAAGCAGCCCATATCCCATTACCTTTCTGTTTCGTGCAATACAGTAGGTGTAATACCTGGAAATAACAACAACTCCATAAATAGTGATCACATAATAGAAGATCCAGCTGAACCGCCCAAGCGATCTGAACTGCCGTAAAAAGGAGAGGTAGTCCACCAGCCACTCCATATTCCAGACGAAGGGTATGCCCATACTGAGCAGCAACGCAGCAAATGCAACAAAAAGCCAGATAGACTGAAACTTTTGTGGGTCGGCAATAGTGTCGTTTTGTTCCTCCGGTTTTCTTTTACTGGTGATTGTCTTTATAATAAAAAAGAGAACAGATGCACAAACGGCAATAACAACGGTAAAGCCAAGGTAGGTAAAGCCCTCGTCGCCGGAACCGTTGATGATAAATTTATAACGGCGCTCCACAATTTTCCATATAAGGGAATAGTGGGAGGCGAAAATATGGCTGATTTTCGTGCAGTAGACCAGGAAGCCATACGGGGTTATCGGACGGTCTTTTAATGGATCTGTTAGCCTGATAATAGTGCCTGTAGTAGCAAACAGCAGTAGCACACTTCCTAAATAAGGTATAACGTGGCGAAGTTTTGATCTCAGCGGAGACCTGGTGAAAATAAAATAACCAACACTGTAAAAGGCCGTCCACATCAATACCAGTGCAGACAAGTATGGGTGCAGGAAGGTTGCAATAAATCCCATCACGAATATATATGCAGGGTATTTCCAGTGCCTGTTTTGATGGTATTGTAATGTCCAGTAAAACAACATGGGTAG
>JAOQAP010000052.1 GCA_025963465.1 Flavipsychrobacter sp. | reverse complement strand
CGCAAAATATGCAGCCTAAGTATAGTCGTATCCTTTTAAAGCTTTCCGGTGAATCATTGATGGGCGACCGCACATTTGGTATAGACCCTAAAATGCTGGAGCTGTATGCCAACGAGATAAAAGCAATAACGACCGTTGGTGTGCAAGTGGCAATAGTGATAGGCGGCGGCAATATATACCGCGGCATGAACGAAGCCGAAACAGGAATAGAGCGTGCGCAGGGCGACTATATGGGCATGCTGGCCACCGTGATAAACGGTATGGCACTGCAGGCAGCCCTGGAGAAAGCAGGCGTGACCACCCGCCTGCAGAGCGCCATAAAAATGGAGCAGATAGCAGAACCATATATACGCCGCAAGGCGATACGCCACCTGGAGAAAGGCCGCGTGGTGATATTTGGCGCCGGCACCGGCAACCCATACTTTACTACAGATACAGCAGGCTCACTAAGGGCCATAGAAATAGAGGCCAATGTGATACTGAAGGGCACCCGTGTAGACGGCATATACACTGCCGACCCGGAGAAAGACCCTACAGCTACCCGCTTTGAAAGCCTCACATTTGCAGAGGTGATCAGCAAGAACCTGAAGGTGATGGACATGACCGCATTTACACTCTGCCAGGAAAACAACCTCCCCATTATCGTATTTGACATGCACCAGCAGGGCAACCTGCTGAATGTAGTGACCGGCAAGCCCGTAGGCACACTTGTAAACTAACTAACAACAGCAGTATACTTTATGCCGTTCTGCCCGTAGCGGAGCGGCATACTTATTTATAGGTTTTTGTTCCCGTCTTGTTCTTCGCTGTTCACCGTCCCTTGCGTTGGCACCGTTCAGCAGCAGGATAGCTTTCGAGCCTGTCCTGAGCGATAGTCGAAGGATCGCACTCTTCAGGGTTCGGATTGCTATCTTTTGTCATGGTGAGCCCTTGTCGAACCACGCTACTCTTTCACAAACCTTCTTGTCATCCTGAGGCCACTCGAAGGATCGACGATTTGAATTATATACATACCACTTGGTGACCCTGCTACATTCATTGTCACCTCATGTTTCTTAGTCGTCCTTACGCTCATTACCTTTTGTCCCCACAGGTTATATATAACCACCTCCTCTCCTTCGGAGAGGTCGGGAGAGGTTACTATCAGCTCATCATTTGCAGGGTTAGGGTATATCAGCACCTCCCTCTCCTTCGGAGAGGGCCGGGGTGAGGCCATTCCCACATAGTGCTCACTACTATCATACACCATCCGTATCCTATTATTATCTGCATCAGCAATTAATATTCTTCCATGCCTATCCAAAGTAATCCCGTATGCTCTTGTTTGCGCTGCTGTTGCTGGTCCGCCATCACCCGAATATCCTTGTACTCCTGTTCCTGCTACTGTAGTTATTATTCCTGTTGTACCATCTATTCTCCTTATTACACCATTACCTAGTTCCGCAACAAAAATATTCTTTCTTTTGTCTACATATATACCATTAGGCCCGCTCAATTTAGCATCTGTGGCAGGTCCGCCATTACCGTAATAACCTTGCACCCCTGTTCCTGCTATTGTTGTGATGATGCCTGTGGATGTTGTAACTTTTCTGATCACATTATTGTCATAATCTGCTATATAGATGTTGCCATCATCATCTACTACAGCCTGGCCAGGATGTGCTAATGAAGCATCTGTGGCTTGCCCATTATCTCCGGCATAGCTATGGCTGCCATTGCCTGCCACTGTAGCTATTTTACCACTTAAGTGATCTACCTTTCTTATCCTGTTATTATCATTGTCTGCTATGTAGATATTTTGATACTTATCTATATACAATCCAATAGGAACTTTCAAGGTAGCATCCGTTGCCAT
The DNA here is from genome assembly GCA_025963465.1 of Flavipsychrobacter sp. GTDB lineage: Bacteria > Bacteroidota > Bacteroidia > Chitinophagales > Chitinophagaceae > Nemorincola. The sequence continues at coordinate 8,924 of JAOQAP010000052.1, read as the reverse complement.
ACCCCCATCGCCACTAAAAGATCCCATCCCAGCACCATCTGCTCCGCTTCCGGCTATGGTTGTTATTATCCCCGTCAGCTTGTCTATTTTTCGTACCCTGTTATTATTTGCATCTGCAATAAATATATCGCCCAGCGAATCAGAAGATACAGCAGAAAGTGCACGGAATTGTGCATTTGTTGCAGTTCCTCCATCTCCTGAAAAACCAACCCCGCCACTACCACCTATTGTAGTTATTATTCCCGTAAAAGCATCGATTTTTCGTACACGGACATCGCCGAAATTTGCAATAATAATATTGTCCCAACGATCTATACATAGTCCTGCAGGCAATGCAATTTGTGCATTTGTAGCAGGCCCATCATCATGCACATCATCACCAAAAACGCCACTACCATTACCTCCGATCGTGGTGATAATATTTACCTGCGCATGCACAATATGGCATACACAGGTAAATATTAATATTAGAAAGATTTTCCTCACTCTTTTACAAATTTAAATCTATAGACCTTCTCATCAGTGCCGGTCAGTTGTAGTAAGTATACACCCGGAGATATATCCCCTACATGCAATTTAGCTATTTTTACGTCTGCGTCGCGTCTCCACTTCGGGACGTGATGGCATGCGGCAGGCATTACGTCAAAGCGCAGTAGTCACTTCAAAGCCGCATCAATACCACAGACTATTTTCTATCATACTACGAAAACTGCACTATCATAAAACTTTCACCTGTTTATTTCCACCTGTTTAACCGACCTTTGTTTCTAGCTATAACCCTCGCTCATATAATAACAATGATAACTGTATGAGCATGTGGCAAGGAAATTGCGCACCTGGGCCTGTCCGGCTCCACAGACGGGCAAAAAGTGCGCAAGAATTGCCTGCCCGGCTGCATAGACGGGGGCAAGAACTGCGCAAGAAATGGGCAATAACTGTGCAACTTTTGAGCAAGAATTAGGCAAAAAGTGCCTGCCCGACTGATAGGCGGGAGCAACAATTTCGGCCATTTTTAAGATAAAGTGTTGATTTTCAATAGCAAAGTGCGCGCCCGGCTGAACAGACTGGAGCAATAAAAATTGCAAGAAAAAAATTGCGCAAATTGCACCTGCGCTGCAAATAATTGATTCGGCTACCATTCACCCATCATGAAAATCTTTTAATCAGGCGAATCACGGTTCAAACTGCTTTTTAACATAAACTATGATAGAAAACCCGCAATTTTCAATATATTTGCGTCCCCTTATGCAATTACGGCTGAGAAATTTATTATATTTATTTGTTGCGGTAGTATTACTGAGTTCCTGTGGCGGGTTTGAAAAGATCCGTAAAAGCAGCGATGTGAACTACAAGCTCACTAAGGCCAATGAGTACTTCGAAAAGAAGGACTACGTGCATGCCAATACGCTCTATAAAGAGCTGATGCCCATCATGAAGAGTACCCGTAACTACGAAGGCCTGTTCTATAAATATGCCTACACCTTCTATTACCTGAAGGATTATGTGGAGGCTTCTTACTACTTCAAAAATTTTACAGACTACTTTCCGACCAGTAAAGATGCGGAGGAGTGTGAATATATGAGCGCCGTATGCCTCTACAAATACGCACCTAAGTACAGCCTGGACCAAACGAATACGACCAAGTCGCTGGAGGCATTACAGTCTTACGTGAACAGGTACCCTAATTCTAAAAGGCTTACAGAGGCTAATGCCTACATAGCAGAGTCGCAGAAGAAACTGGAGATGAAGCAGGCAGATGCAGCCAAGCTGTATTACAACATCAGCCAGTACAAATCGGCTACAGTGGCATACAAGAGCGTACTGCGCAACTACCCCGAATCTACCAATGGTGACCTGTACACCTTCATGATCATGAAGTCGATGTTCAAGTATGCCAAGGCAAGCATACCTTCGAAACAGGAGGAACGTTATGCAGTAGCAATCAGCACTTTCAGAGAATTAAAAGATACTTACCCGCAATCTAAGTATATTGCAGAGGCGGAGAAGGTTTACGCAGACGCAGACAATAACGTTAAAAAACTACGCAATGAGCAACACAAATAGAAAATCGCTGTCATCAGTTAATCCACTGGTGGAAACACGTAACGTGATAGCAATGAAGGAAAAGACCGGCAACCTGTATGAGTCTATTGCAGTAATATCCCGCCGTGCTAACCAGATATCTGTGACCATGAAGGAAGAGCTTCACCGTAAACTGGAAGAGTTCACTGTGCATGGCGACAACCTGGAAGAAGTGCATGAGAACAAAGAGCAGATAGAAATATCACGTATCTATGAGCGTATGGCTAATGCTCCTTTGCAGGCTATCAACGAGTTCAACGACGACCAGATATACTACCGTAAGAAATAATTATTCCCTCAGGGGAAGTAATGAAAATAAAAGAAGCAGCTGCTTATTATAAGTGGCTGCTTCTTATTTCTTTTTAAGTCTGGTTACAGTCCCCAGGTCTCTATGATCTGCGCCGCATGCTCCTTGCTGTTTACCTTTTCTATTATATGGTCTATTACCCCTTTCTCATTGATGAGAAAAGTGGTTCTGAGTGTACCCATGTAGGTGCGGCCCATAAATTTCTTTTCCTGCCACACACCATAAGCATGCACCATTGCCATATCGGTATCTGCCAGGAGGGTGAAGGGTAGTGAGAATTTTTGTTCAAATTTTTTGTGGCTTTTCTCATTATCTATACTCACGCCCAGTACCACCACACCCTTTTTTTTCAGGGCAGCGAAATTATCGCGGAGGTTGCATGCTTCTTTGATGCAGGTCTCCGTATTGTCTTTGGGGTAAAAGTAAAGCGCTACTTTCTTTCCTTTAAAGTCCTTGAGGGAATGAGTATTCTCATCCTGGTCGGTAGTGGTAAATGCGGGTGCCTTGTCGCCTGGTTGTAGTGTCATATCCTATCTTGTAAATGTTAAGTCAAATGTTTGCGTGTTGCCGTTCTCGTCTTCTGCTTTGAACTGCAGCTTGTGTTTTCCTTTGGGGTAATGGGCATCAAAGTTGTAAAAGAACTTGTTGGTATGCTGCTCGAAACAAATCCATTTACCATCCAGGTAGCCGCTGAATTTGCGGACTGAAGTCGTGGCATCGTTTACCTCAAACAGTATTTGTTTTGCCTTGCTTAGGTTAGCACCATTCTTCTGCACAGAGGTGATAACGGGAGGTATAGTGTCAATATCCAGCCAATAGGTGCCGAAGTTGCGCACCTTTGCTTTGTACCAGCCGTTGTCGGTGGTGGTTACGGCGCGGCCATCTTCATCTTTGCCATCGGAATACATCAGCACCATTTTGCTACGCACATCTACCCATACAGGTTTGTTAGGCTTTATCATCAGGTCGAAGTAGTGATGCAGGGGTACGTCCGGGGTATGTAAAATGTACTTGTCAGAATATCCTTTGGATTGGGGAATGGACTTATAAGTAAAGCACATGTCCTCATACAGCTGCCGCTGATCGAGGTCGAAGGTTATGTTGGGATTGCTGAAGGTGTTTGGCTTGTTGGCGTAGAAAGGGATGCAATCGCTTTGTGGTGTATTGGCAGGTATCTTTATTGGCTTCAGGAAAAACTGCACCTTGCTCACGTTGCCTTTATCATCTGTAAGCGATATAGCTACTTTGTGTGTACGCATATCTGTAAGGTCAATGCGTCCTTTGTTTGGGTTGAGGTACCTGTAGATATTATCGAGGTGGTTGCCGGATTGCTGAAAGAGACACTGCACCCATGCATGTTTCTGCTGACGGGTCTTGTAGTCGGCATAGGCGTTTATGTAGCGTGTTTCGTCGTAGCCAATATTGTCCAGTACTACCTGTGCCTGCAGGGAGTCGTCCATGTAGAGGTCTGCAGTATAGAATGCGATAGTGTTATCGCTGCCATCCATATAGTCATCCACATTTATGCCTATGCCGGTGACGGTTGCTGCTACCTGCATGGTGTCGCTGTTCACGGAGAATTTCTGCTGATCAGTTCTGGCCAGTTTATAGATGCCGTCATTCTTTACTAAGGGTAGATACACTGGTTCGCCATCATACACACTGCCTTTATATAGGGCAACCTCTGCCACTACCGGCGGGCGCTTATCTAATATGGGCAAGCCGAACAGCTGCGGATTCAACGGGTGCTCGGTCTGTGTATTCCTGATCTCGAAGTGGAGGTGAGGCGCTGTGGAACCGCCTGTATTGCCCGACCATGCAATCAGCTGCCCTTTCTTTACCGGGAACTGCGCGGGTGACAACGGGAGATCTACATCCCAGTGCCTGGCGGCATATTGTTCCCGTTCCATGTATTGCTGTAGGGCGGGGCTGAACTTGTTCAGGTGCGCATAAAGGGTAGTATAGCCATTGGGATGGGTAATATACAGTGCATGGCCAAAACCGCCTTTCTCCATTTTTATACGCGATACATAACCATCGGCTGCGGCATGTACCGGTTGGTTCTCTTTGCCCAGCGTCTTAATGTCTACGCCACTGTGAAAGTGCCCCGGCCTGCACTCGCCAAAATTGCCAGCAAGGAAAATAGGTATATCCAGCGGGTTGCGGAAATAGGCCTGTGGGTAGGCGGGCTGCTTTTGAGCAAATGCGAATAAAGGCAAACAAGATATGAGAACAACAATAGAGGTACCTGTGCGCATAAAAAGCAAGTTAGTATTAATGAGCGAGTGTAGCAAGGTGTTCATCTTTCTTATATACTACAGACGTGATAAAACCATTCATGAAATCCTTTTGTGTTACTACCTCATATCCGCTTCTATGAAAGTGGCCTGCCATTGCGGGCATATGTGTAGCAGGTATGCCGCAGCATAGCCTGAAGAATGTGTACATCATTTTTAACAGCAGGCGATGCGATAGTTTGTCTGTGTTGTTGAAATCGCAATAGAGCCATAATGCCTGTGGGCTCAATTGGCCGTTGATGGCTGTGAACAGCTGCTGTGCGCCATCTTCGGTAAAGTTGTCGAACAGGAATGGTGTGATGACGACATCGTAATTGTGAACTGCAGTTACCTCCTGTGCATTGCCTGTTATGAATGTGACCTTGTTAGTGCCTATATGTCGCCGACGGGCAAGGGCTATCATCTTTTCTGAGCTGTCTATATAGGTGATGGTGAGCCCTGACGGGTGCAGCCGGGCAATGTCTTCGAGCAGCCAGCCGGTGCCGCCGCCTGCTATAAGTATGTGAGCGCCGGCAGGTATATATGGCAACAGAAACTGCTGTGCACTTACCTGAGTATTGCCGAAGACCAGCCGCGAAAGGCGATCATAGAACGAGGCTACTGTATCGTAATTATAGTTCAAAAAAAGCCGCCCCGCTTAAGGGCGGGACGGGAGCAAAGTTAGGTATAGAAATATTGCTGTTTACTATTTATTGAATATTGCGCATTTAACCTGGAACTGCATGTAATCCCTGTCTATGTATTTACCGGTAGGAACGATGACAGAGTTGATACCCTTCCTGTAAGATACACCTGCTTTTATATTGCGGGTAATTGCGTATTCTGTTTTGCCTACCAGGCCTACGTCGAACATAGCTGCTTCCTGCGCGGTGCCGCGATATTCCTTAGCCGCTACAGGCCTGTTGTCTGCCAGCGCCTGCTGGAAGTCGGGCCCGGCTGCCAGTGACATTTTTTTCATGATCTTGTAGCCTATGACAGGGGTAACCTGTGCATAAGAAAGATTGTAAGCCACGTTCTTTTCACCTATCACTACATCAGGTACAGTTGATGTGGTAGATTTGCTGGCATCAGGAGATGCTGTTTTTGCAGCAGCGCCATTCTTTGCAAACCCGGTGCCGCCTGATGTACCACCGCTCTGCACCTGGTATGGTACTAACTGTGTATTGGTGCTGCTGGAAAACGCTACATCACCTTCCACAAATACTTTATCATTCAGCATCCTGCGGATGGTAGCGCCGGCTGCGTAGCCATTGTTCTGGTTGCCGCGGTTAAGGCCGCCTGATAATATCAGGGACAGCTTAGGCGCTTTTTTCTGTTCGTTTATTACTTCCGGTTTAAAGGTGTTGAAGCCTTCATGCACTACTGCTATAGGTTTTTTTACTTCTTTAGTTTTAGATGGAATATTGCCTATGGTCAGTAAGTTGACTGTCCTGGTCTGTATGGTATTGTTATCTGCATCATGTGCTCCATCATTCATTGCTATTTCAGTAGCGACTACTACCTTCTTATGCTCTATAACAGCTACAGGTTGTTTGTGCTTTGCCTGGTGTGTATGCTTTTGTGATACCGGTGCATTGTATGCCATTGCCAGTGGCGCAGCATCCTGTATAGCCTGTGCAGACTGCACTGATGCATAGTTGCGCTCACGCACTGTTTCGGTCTTTGCTACAGACTTAGCAGGGTCAGTATTTCGGAGCAGGCCAGGGACACCCATAGCTAATGCTACAGATGCAGCTATACCTGTAAGTGGTAACCACCACCACATCATCACGTTGCGTTTTTTCGCACGGCCGTCTAGTTCCTCAGCGAGCCTATCCCAGTTTCGTGGGCTATACTCGAAGTCGTTCTGATCAAACTTCTGCCTGATCAGTTCGTCAAATTCTTTTGGCTTCATACGTCACTTTTTTATTGTCCTCGTTTTTTATTTTTTTTTGAAGGAGGCTTCTTGCCTGGTGCACATGCCAGTGAGATGTCCCTTCGCTTATATCCAGTTGCCCTGATATTTCTTTATGGTTAAAACCATCGAACACGAAAAGGTTGAATACCGTACGTGTCATAGATGGCAATGATTGTATTATATGTAACAGCTCTTTGAACTCTATGTTCTCCATGCCTTCATTGCTCACTGATATATTGCTTTCTTCTGCCGGTATCGATTTCACATGCATGATCATTTCTTCCTTTAATGATGTGCTTCTCAGGTAATCAAGGCATGTGTTTACCATGATACGCTGCATCCATCCCGCAAATGATCCTGTATTTTTGAAGCCTTCTATTTGTGTGAACACTTTAAGGAAGCCATCGTTGAGCAGTTGTTCGGCATCCTGCATACTCTTAGCGTACCTGGCGCACACTTTTAAGAACGTACTGTAGTACGTCTTGTACAGGTGCTCCTGTAACGCCCGGTTTTTCTTCCGGCACCCTGCTATTATTTCTTCTTCAGAATATGCGGGCATAAGGTTATGCGTTAAAATTGTTTTGGCCTATCAGTAATTTACTACATATTGTTCATCTCGTCAAATTTTTGGGGTGCGTCATCACACCTATTTTATTATGTTTTTGCTGTGTGGTGGTACATAAAAGAAAGGGCCCTTTCACTATATAAACTAACCACTCACTATAATAGACGCAATACTGGTGGTAAATCTTTGGTTTTTGAGAAAAAAAAGTGAACCTTGATCTGCAGGATTAAAGGATTTTCCTGATGTGTAGTTGGATTTTTTGTCCTTAAGTATTGATAATCAGTTATTTATGTGAATGGTACTCTAGTGGGCGTATTGTGTGTTGATTAAGCTGATAAGATTATATTTGTAAGGATGGTCAAGTGTTTGTTCATATTACTAATGGCATGTGCGTGTATAAATGGGCAGGCGCAGGTGAATATTATCACCACCATATGTGGTAATGATATTTTGGGCTTTTGTGGTGACGGAGGGCAATCTGTCGATGCGTGCATTAATGGTGTTGACCTATTATGTCTTGATAATTTTGGTAATCTCTATTTGTCTGATGCGTTTAATAATAGAGTAAGGAAAATAGATATTTCAACAGGTGTTATAACTACCGTAGCAGGGAAAGGAACCGTTCCGGGAACATATTCAGGTGATGATGGGCCTGCAACCAATGCGGAACTATTTATACCACAGGCAGTTTTTACAGACAGCGTGGGTAACATATACATAGCGGATGGACTTAACTATAGAGTAAGGAAGGTAAATATTTCTACAGGCATTATTAATACAATAGCTGGAAATGGTGCAAAAGGTGATTCTGGGGAGAATGGCCCAGCAACTAACGCAAAAATTGGTGCACCTGCTGGTGTTTATGTTGATAAAGTCGGGAGCATTTTTTTTACAGACGCAGATAATAATAAAATAAAAAAAGTTGACGCATTAACGGGCATTCTTACAACCTTAGCTGGAACAGGAGCGAATGGGTATTCAGGAGATAATGGATTGGCCGTTAATGCCGTTTTGGGTGGGCCCGGCCAACCATTCTTAGATGATTCAGCGAATATTTTTTTTACCGAGTATGATAATAATAGGGTTCGAAAAATATCTTCAATAACAGGCATTATCACAACAGTTGCAGGTACGGGTTCTTTAGTCTTCTTCGGTGACGGAGGGCCTGCCATTGAAGCAGGAATTGCTCATCCCTACGGGATATATATAGACCCAAAGCGAAATATTTTTATTGGTGACTGGGGGAATGGAAGTATAAGGAAGATTGACGGTATTAGTGGAATAATCACAACAGTCGTTGGTGAGGGTATACAAGGTTTTTCGGGAGACGGAGGGCTAGCAACAGCAGCAAGATTAGCGCCAGACGGAATTTTTATAGATAAACATGGGACTATGTATATTGCTGACTATGGAAATAATAAGGTACGCATGGTGCGAGATACTACGCAAGACTACACAGCTGTGAAAGCAATAGCAAAGAGTGAAATAAAAATATACCCCAACCCCGCAACTAATGAACTAATAATAGAAGGTGCAGAAGACAGTGAGGTGAGTGTATGGAATATGTTGGGGGTAAAAGTGTATAGCGAAGCATGGTTCGATAAACTCACCAAGACAACAAAAATAGATGTAAGTAAGCTGGTGCCTGCCATGTATATAGTTCAGATCGTAAGTCCGGCAGGCAATAAAGAAGTGAGACGGTTTGTGAAAGAATAGCCGGATTCTTTGCTCCCAACATGCGGAAGCGTCCCGCTTCCGTATTCATACAAGCATTAC
>JAOQAP010000046.1 GCA_025963465.1 Flavipsychrobacter sp. | reverse complement strand
ACAGGAGAACCAGAGCGAGGCAAACATGACGTTTGAAGATATGATCAATGATGCTGCAGGATTTGTAACTATGCTGAAAGAAGACAGCCGGTTCTCCGAAGTGATCGTGCTTGGGCATAGCGAAGGTTCATTGATAGGTATGGTGGCTGCAAACAAAGGAAAGGCGAACAAGTATATATCTGTGGCCGGAATTGCAGAACGTGCAGATAAGGTGATAGAAAAACAGCTAAGCAAACAATCGAAAGAAATGAAAGAAAAGGCGACGGTACTTATGGACAGTATTGTAAACGGCTATACCGTAAAGACCATAGACCCAATGCTATCAGGTATTTTCAGGCCATCGGTCATGCCATATATGAGCTCGTGGCTGAAGTATGACCCATGTGTAGAAATTAAAAAATTAACAACCAAAGTTCTTATCATACAAGGCACTACCGACCTGCAAGTAGACACAGATGAAGCAGAAATGCTGAAAAAGGCCTACCCTGCTGCTACTCTAAAAATAATAGACGGGATGAATCATGTATTAAAAAATGCACCGAGAGACCTAAAACAAAATATGGCTACCTATGCCGCAACCGACTTACCGCTTAATGCAGTTATAGTGCCTTCGATAACAAAATTCATTAACGAAAAATAGAAAAATCATGAAAAAGTTCACTTCCACACTCGATGACATGTCTTACAAGATCAGCTATGCCATGATAGGACTATCTGTACTTATTTATATCTCCTCGTATACTGCATACCATAGCACTATGGACAAAGGCATAGCAGAATTGCTTTTTGCAATACTACTACCTTGCTTTTTACCGGTATTGATAGTAGCCATGTACTACCTGAAACCCGAATCAATTACTGTCGACAATTCAGCTATTGTTATCGACAGGAAAGCTAAGCCGGTAACTATTTCTTTTTCACAGGTAAAGTCTGTGAGGAAGGTAGCCAAAGACGATATGAAGAATTCGATCAGAACACTGGGTAATGGCGGACTGTTTGGATACACGGGACGCTTTTACAACAAGACAATGGGAGACATGCTACTGTACTGCACACAGAGAGATAACTATATACTTATAGAAAAGACAGACAAAAAAAAAGTCATTATTTCTCCTGATGAGCCTGATTCATTAGTAGCTTATGTACAACAATTGCAGCCATCAACGATAAATGCCTGAGCTTATGGCCCAGGCATTTATCATTATGAGATAAGTAAGGATAAGTCTTTATAATTTCACCCATTTCTTCACCGTTACATTTGCCCCGGTATTCACCACTAAAGAATACATACCCGGAGGCATGTTCGCAATATCCAGGGAGTACATATTTTCACCGGCATTGAGCTGTTTTGTAACCGGCATAAATTGTACACCTGCCATGTTTACCATGTACATGTTAGCTAGCACCGATGTATTTGTATGTACAGAAACGGTCAGGTTTTCCTGCGCGGGATTTGGAAAAACACCCAGTGTAATTTCAGGAGTAACAGTTACTACCTCAAGCGGGCCGAACGACACAGTTACTGAATCTATAACGCCAAGGCCAAGGTTGTAATAGGCACCTGATGGCGTTGACTGTAATTTCACCGGGCGTACCTGGTAATATTTCTTGCCGCTGATGCCTACATAATCATGATAGGTAGTAGTAGTAGAGCTAAGCATAGTAGTGTTCAGCCTCTGATAGTAACCATAAGCTGTATCAGCACGATAAATATAATAGCCTATCACCGCAGGATCAGCTGACGCTGTCCAGGTAAGGTGAGCGCCATCGCCTGAAGGTGTAGTAATAGCAAGCGATCTTGCAGGCTGAATATAATCAGTACGAAGGCTAAGATCTCCCATTAAAGCAATGTGTACCCAACCTGCTCCATAATTATACATTGTACCGTATGTAGCTGTATTATTATGAGTAAGCTTAGCGGTATAACCAATATTGTCACCTAACGCCATGTGGTGCATAAACCAGTTGGGACGACCAGCCCAGCAATTGGTGAGTGCCGGAGTGCTGGAACATAGTGGCGCCCGCAGGAAGCTATTGGTCACATTCCAATCACCAAAGTAGCTACCAAAAGCAATACAAAAAATGCCATTTACCGGATTAGTAGTGAAGTCGGTAGTTGAACCGATGCCGCTGGCACTGGTAAAGCTTCCGCCGCCTGTTGCATATGCCCACTGGTAAGTACCAGCAGCCAGTGATGAAATAAATGCAGATGGCGTAACAGTAATGCTATCTGCACCTATGATCGGTGCAAAATTGCGCCAGCCATTACTTGCAAATGCCTCGCCGCTAAAGTATCCAAAGTTATCGCTGACAATACCCCTATGCCTCATAGCCAGAGAATCCATTTTGTACATATGGTCTTTTGCGAGGTAGCTTTTCATCATTGTTACTTCTGAAGTGGTAAAGGCAGGCATATCATAGAAATCAATACGACCAACCTGCAGCTGCGCACCAGAAGGAATAGCTATCTGGTCCCATTTCCCATCAGCAGGAGTATTTTTATTTGCCGCATAACCCGCAGACACGTCATTTACAGTAACGTCTGTCCACGTACCGGTGATACTGCCATAGTATACATCAGCAGGCCATGCGCCGAGGTGATCAGGATGACCATCAGGGTTTTGGTCTCCGCTATATGGTACAGGAACATGCCCTAACAGAAGAACGGCAGCAAGGTCCGGGTGTTTAGCATAGTCATTTGTTATTGCTGCTTTAACCGTAGTAACAGCGCTCGTGCGGTAGAAGTCATGCCTGATGACCTGCCAGCCATCGCAACTAAGGTCGCCCATCAGTTTTTGTATCTCGGGAGCACATGCAGTTGTAAATGTACTATCGACCACTAATACCAGAGCCCCCCTGTTGTGAATAGCAGGCGCCTTTATGCCCGCGTAAATATAACCTACAGTAACAGTGGAACCACTAACTGAACCTGCTACCTGGTATTCATAGGCTGAGTCGACCACAACAGAATTATCAACAAAGCTATCGGCACCTACGGTAGATACTGTGGCAATAGATGTACCCCATGAGGTAGCCGTTTTTGCCTTCTTGAAGATATAATATGTGGGTACATAAAAAGCATTAGGCTTCCAGTGTAAGGTAATCTTAGCAGGAGATAACTGTGTGACTGCACGTAGTTCAACCGCCACATCTTCCGCCGTTTGTGCATAGGCAGAAGAAAAACCTGCCAGTAAAAGAACAATTAAAATAGAGATACGACCCATTATGAATGTGTTTTTTACAAAGATATAAAGAATTGACAAAGCAGGAAATCTAATCCTGGGGTTGTAAATGCTCAATACTTGCAACAACAGCAGCCTGATCAGTCTTCTTTTTTCTCTTTGCTATGGAACATAGGATTGCCGCTGTGCGTAGGGAAGATAGCCCCGGCGCTTAAAATAAGCTCGTAAGTACCAAAAGCCTGGTGTACAGTGCCATTGTATATCTTAAGATGGCTGTAACGTGCATAATCTACCTTCTGCGAAAACTCAAGGAAGCCGTACTTCATAATAGTGATCCTCAGTGCTGTTTCCAGGCCAGCGTTCCAACCACCGAGCTGAAAATGCTGCTCGTTAGGATGACCAAAGAAACTATTTTGTACATGTGGCACTACAGGGCCAATGCCTGCCTTACCTACAAGATCAATACCGAGGTTATTACTTTTTGTATGGTAAACCGGTAATCTTTTCACGATATTGAACAGTAGAAAATTAGCGCCATTGTTCAGGTAATAGAAGAAGCCGTTCGTTTGGTTGAAGAGAATAGTAGAGTCGAGCGGCGAACCATTGTGCGTGCCTTTAAACTGTATGTTCTGATCTTCGGTAATGATATATTTAGTGTGATCGAAATTAAGCTCTACCCCAAGGTCTTTACTATCATTAAAGTAATAACCAATACGCCAGTTGTACTGGGGAATAGACAATTGCTGGTGCAGCAGATTATAATCCCATCCCCTATGATCGTGTGCGTTGACATGGAGCATGTTATAATTGTCCCCTATCGCATTCTGCGTTACATGTACCGTCGACTTCGTATACCATTCGGTATTGTACCCCCAACTGAAATAGAACGCTCCTTTATGATGAGAGTGTTTTTTAGGCTCCTGGGCAATGGCAGCAAAACTGAATAGTATAAACAGGCATAATAAACGAGCAGACAAAACGAACTTTTTCACCGGGAACAAATATTTAATTATTGGGCGCAAAGGTAACAAAAAGTGGAGTACTTACCGTAGCACACATCATTAAATAACCAGCTATATTTTCACAAACTTGCGCACTATCGTCCCGTTATCTCCTTTCAGCGTGATATAGTAAAGACCTGCAGCGAATGCTTTTGTGTCTATTCTTGTTTGCTGTGCAGTGATGTTCTTTTGCACCAGCACCTGCCCAACCTGGTTGGTGATTGTGAATGAAGAGTAAGCATCCCTGTCAATATTTATTGTCAGCTCATCCTTTGCCGGATTAGGGTATAGCTCTACATTGAAGGTCTTCTCCGTATTTTTTATACCTAAAGCAGCACAGCCGATGATATTTTCCACAGTATTAGTGAGTACTACAGGATTAATATCAAAGAAAATACCTGCGTGATTTTGTATCGATGTACCATCTGCAAGGCCTGCTCTTGTCTTTATATTGTACATGACCATACCATCACAAAATCCATGATGGGAACTGTCTAACAAATTGATACCCGGGAAGTCGAACTTTACAATATTATGCCCATCAACGTTAAATAATGCTATATTCATTTGTGCAGAGGCATCTACTAATTGAAGTGTACGAGGGTCTAGATTATCTGAAAGCGTATCCATAATATGGATATTATGAGCGGTGTCATTACCCGTATTTTCGAAAGCAATTGTATATCTCAAATCATTTGCTGTTATACCTGATGACAGGCAGCGAGCGGGGTTTACATCAATAAAATTAGGGTCATTACTTGATTTAGCAGTATCTATACTTGTTTCTGTATTATTGGTTGTGTCGGAATCTCCTGCTTTAGGATATAATGCTATCATAGAAAGAACTGTATCACGTTCTTCTAAAGAAGATTTTGTCAATATGTCGTAAGAAATATTTACTGGTCTAGAATCAAGCATTGCAAATGTCCATTGGGCAGAGGTACCGGAAACATAAGTGACGGAAGGTGTCGAATTAATAATATGAATTTCTGTAAATTTTGGACTAATGTCTAAAGTTAAACCAGCAACTAAAGGGAAAGGGCATAGTCTATTATTATGGACGTAAATATTACCCCTCTGTCGATGTAGACCGACTCTTGGTCTTGTTGCATGCGCAACTAGATCAAAATCAGGAGTACCGCATGATAACCCGAACGATTTTGGCATATACATGTTTACTAACGATTTTATCGTATCTGAAATTGTGCCTGATAACGGACACGATACTATTATTGATGAAGGATAGTTGATTATTCTGAATGTGTAAATTGTACCTGGCACCCCCATAGCTAAATAGCGAAAACCACTTGTTGCAGATATTGTATCAATAGGCACACCATTGGAATCAACTTCTGTAGTCACAGTTATAAAATTAGCCTCGTCATTGTCGTTAATACAATTGCCATTTACATCATAAAAGAAATTTATAGGTAACGTACTGCAATAATAGTAGCTATAAGAAAATGAAACAGAATCAACCGCAGCAGAACCATCATAAAGAATTTGCTTTATAAAATAAACTCCTGGAAATGGATAATTATGATAAATATCAACATGACGCAAACCCGATGTTGATAGTGCAAATGTATCTGTTGTTCCATCTCCATAAAAACTTGCTACACTATAAGTAGTTGAAGTGCCACACGCACTCACATAAAATTCGGCACCGCGGCAAATAGTATCAGGAGGAACTGTAACTGATGACATGCCAACACCTGAAACTGCCGGTACAAAGACAGGTGCGGAACCTGCGGAAAGGCCTGTGGTACTACATGTAGCTACACATCTATAATACAAGGATAAATAGGGATTAGAATAAGGCCAAACGGTGCGGTTGGCACCGGGTATGTTTACCCAGGTAGTGCCATCGACAGAATATTGCCACTGAAAGGCAAGGCCACAGGACATAGAATAACCTCTGACAACTAATGTATCAGGATCTCCACAAACAGTTGCACGGGTAGCGTATGCACTACCGGGGGCAGGAGCTGCAGAACATGGTGTTATTGGGATCACCTGTGTGTATAAAGTATCCGGGCAGCCATATCCGGGAGGTGGAACTACGATCAATGCATAGGTTGTTGGTATTCCTGGCGTGGAGATAGTTAAGTTCTGAGTAGTATCGATGGTAGTGCCCAGCGAAGTAGAATCGCACCAACGATAGGATTCATAACCTGCAGGGCCATTTAATGTTACTGTAGGCGTGAGACATGATATTACCCGAGAAGCAAACAGGCCACATCCCATATCTATATACCCATAGCCAAAATGACCACCTGCGGTACATGAGTTTATAGTAAATTCAACAGTAATAGTGTGACCTCCCCAGCCCTGAAAATTCATATTACCTGCTGTCCACGGCCTATAATAAATTTGATCACCCGGAACAGATTTTGGTGATAAAGTGAACCCGAATAATGTTTTAGACGCCACAAAACAGACAGAATCGCACCCTATCAAAAGGCCTGTAGATGAATCGAAAGCTTTTATTTCCATCCTGGGCTGCTCAATAGTACTATGGCCTCCATCTTCAAACACAGCTGCATAACGATATATAAGGTTATAAATGGTACCGCCACCAGGTATATGTATGTTATAGCGGGCCCTGTCAGCATTATTTAAAGCTGTATCATGCCCCAGCTTTAAAGAATACATGCCATCGCCAACTATGGGGAAGCCACCATAATAGTCTGTATCTGCACCCGATGTTAGTGTGTGAAGCCCCTTAACCGGCGGGCAACTGGAAAAGCTGTAGACCGGCCCTATAGTAACTGAACCACGGAAGAACTCCCAGTTACCAGTACCGCCAGTCTCGAAGTCTATATTTACGGGACAGTATTGTGCAAATACAGGACTTGAGGCAAATAATAAAAATACTAACGAAAGAAGTACTTTACTCGTCTTCATAGCTGGGCAGGGGCTGTTTATTGTCAATTAAAAACTAAACTATCATATTAAAGAGCAGGTTGCCGGTCGTTGATTAGTTCCATCAATGCTATAAAACGATAATTTTTATTGTCAGTTAATACGATAGACGAGGAAAAGAAATGTAATGTTAGTACCTGTAAATAAATATACTATTCAATAATTTGAAATTTACCGCTTTAACGGAAACACATTTACGAGGTTTTATTTTACTGAAAAAAAAGAAAAAAATTGTATTTTGTCACAAATTCACTCTTATGAATAAAATTTATATCTATCTGTTTCTGGCTGCCTTTGCTATAGGATTTTCTAATCCGGTATCTGCACAGATCATAAATACAATAGCAGGCACTGGTGGCGCCGCGGGATATGATGGCGATGGCCCCGCTATATCAAAAAAGCTAAATGACCCATGGGGAGTAGCTGTGGATGCAGCCCAAAACTTCTACATAGCAGATAAAGACAATGCTATAATACGCAAAGTAACACTTGCGGGGGTAATGAAAACCATAGGCGGCAAAGCCGGCATAACTGCATTTGCAGGTGATGAAGTAGCAGCAACAAATGCGACTTTCAATACGCCCTATAATGTATGGGTAGATGCAGCGGGCAATGTGTATGTAGCAGACGGCATGAATTGCCGCATTCGTAAAATTGATCCGTCAGGTGTGGTACACACAGTAGCTGGCTATAATTTAATAGGTGGCTATGCCGGCGATGGCGGCCCTGCAACTGCAGCAAATCTATTATATCCTACAGGCGTTTGTGTGGCCCCATCGGGTGATATGTATATTGCTGACTATGGCAATAATGTAATTCGCAAGGTAGATGCAGTTACAGGAAATATCAGTACGGTAGCTGGCAATAATACTCCCGGTTACTCCGGAGATGGCGGGCCGGCAACGAATGCGCAACTCAACAACCCATACGATGTGAAAGTAGATG
>JAOQAP010000039.1 GCA_025963465.1 Flavipsychrobacter sp. | reverse complement strand
ATCTGCTGTGCGCTGAATTCCATTGGTGGTGTGTTGAATGATTATGGGTTCAAAATAATTAAAATTGTGGAGATGGGGAGGTTTTTTGTGGATTTCGGAGTACTTAATATTAGATAAACACACCCCTAACCCCTCTCCAGAGGGGAAGTATTATGTCACAAATGCGAGGAGACCTGCGGGAGACAGATGCTTCGTTCCTCAGCATGACAAAAGCGAGTGAACAATCAATAAAAACCACTACTTAGGCAGTGCTCCGTAATCTGTGAGGATGGCGTGCATGATGTCGAGGCGGACCTGGGACCAGTCTTTTGAAGTGTCGGATGTGGGCAGGTCAAAGTTCATGGCGAAGAAGTAGGGGTAGTTACGCACATCGCTTTTATTCATAGATGCGGCATCTTCTTTTACATGATCTATGCGCTCTGCAAAGCCTGTGACCCAACGGGTCATCTTATCGCCTACAATGCCGGTGCCGGTCTTGTAATAGATGTTGAAGCGGGCGTTCTGTTCGCGTAGCATCATGGTCTTTACTATGCGCTGTGAGCGCTCAGAGAACGGCAGCTCTGCGAAATACATTTTTTTCAGGAAGCCGGTCACTTCATCAGCAGATACGCGAAGGGAGTCGTTTGTCCATATCTCGTCGAGGTTGCCGGATATCTTCATGTTGCCATACCTGGTAGTATCCAGGTAGTGCTGCATCCTGGCAGGGCCTATGCGGCGTATCAGCTCTTTAAAATATGGCTCTGAGCTGGCTGTCAGCGCTTCGCGCATGTTCATATCCTTATCCCAGTCCGGTTTGCGCTGAATGCTGTCCCATTTTATGACCAGCTGATCGTCTGTAGCTACGGCAGTCTCCAGCGCTACAAGTGATATGAACACTTTGAAGGTAGATGCAGGCAACACACGCTGCAGGCAGCGCTCTTTATTGTAGTAATGTATAGACTCATGGTTATTGTCCCTGAGTATAAAGCATGCGCCTTTTATACCCTTGTCCTCAAAGTATTTACCCCATTCTTTATGCTCTTTCAGGCGGGCATCGCGGCAGGAAGCAAATAATATGGCAAGAAGAACGACAGATAAAACTTTTGTACGCATATGTAGATAATTGCTCAATGGCTTAATTGCGGAATGGCTCAATTTTGTGCAAATGTACAAAATTGAACGGCTCAATGGCTTAATTGCGGAATGGCTAAATGCCTGCGACAAATACACATATTATTGCTTTACTATTTTATGCACCGTGCGCCTGTTCTCTTCGTCTGCTATAGACCTCTCCCATCCTCTCCGAAGGAGAGGTGAAGTGGCGTATGCGCGAGTAGTACCCTGTTGGGTTCATTATTGCTTTACTATTTTATGTAAGGTGCGTTTGTTTTGTTCATCTGTTATTATGAGGGTGTATATACCGCCTGCTATGTGCTGCAAGGCGATAGTGTTGCTGCCCTGCCTTAGTGTGCCCTGCTGTATGGTTTGCCCAAGTATGTTTTGTATGCTGTAGCTTGCTTTATTTTGCAGGTTATCTATGTGTAGTTCTTCGGTTGTGGGGTTGGGGTAGATGGATAATGTCTGCTCAAAATATAGAATATCGACACCTACTATAGGGTCACATACTGGATCATAAGTAACTTTACGAACCCTTTTATTGCCAAAATCAGAGATAAATATATTTCCACAAAGGTCAACTACAACATTTTCCGGTCTATTTATTATTGCAGAGAGCGCAGATCCGCCATCTCCGCCAAAGCCTGCCGTACCCGTGCCTACAATTGTATTTATCTTGCCAGATGCATCTACTTTCCGGATTCGATTGTTGCCGTTATCAGCTATGTATATATTCCCCAAATTATCTGCGCCAACACTAAAAGGAGATTTTAATTGTGCCGTGGTAGCTTCATTTCCGTCGCCACTAAAGCCCCACACTCCTGTACCTGCGAAAGTCGTGATGATTCCAGTTGTCCCATTAATTTTCCTGATCTTGCTATCCTCATTTGTTTCTGCGACATATATATTGCCTATATTATCGACACATATTCCAAATATATTCCTCAACTGTGACGCTGTTGCTGGGCCGTTATCTGTACCAGGGCCTGCTATTCCAGTACCACCATAAGTTGTGATAATTCCTGAAGGATCGACTTTTCTAATCCTAGGATTTGCCCCATCGACAATAAACAAGTTGTCGTGAACATCTACACAAATACCTTGTGCGCCATTTAATGACGCAGATATAGCTGGAATATTATCTCCATTATAGGCAGCAATACCATTGCCAGCTACAGTCCTGATAATACCATCTTTTCCTATTTTCCTTATTCTGTTATTATATCCGTCAGTAATGTACACGTTGCCCTTATTATCAACTGCAATCCAAGTTGGAAAATTCAAGGTAGCCACTGATGCCGGCCCATTGTCGCCAGAAAACCCCGCTGTACCTGTACCACAAATAGTAGTGATGATACCACTTGACTTGGTTATCTTTCGTACTCTATGATTATTGCCGTCAGCAATGAAAATATCTCCGTTAGGAGCAACTGCAATCCCAGCTGTATATCCAATGGCACCTGCCGTAGCTGGCCCTCCATCTCCTAAACCACTGCTGCCGCCACCAGCATACGTGGTAATATTTTGAGCATTACCCAACATCGAAAGTAATAGAAAAAATATCAGATACAACTTTTTCATTCAAGGCTATTAGTACCACAATTTATGCAAAATATTTATCTTATAAATAATGGCATGATTGTAATAGTCGTTGAGGAAATAAAAACTTATAACTATGGACAAGTTAGAACTGAAAGGTAAATGGAACGAAATGAAAGGCAAGGTAAAACAGGCACATGCCGACTTTACTGACGATGAACTGGAATACGAAGAAGGAAAGGATGATGAGCTACTGGGTCGAATACAGAAGAAACTGGGCAAAACAAGAGATGAAGTAATTGACTGGCTGAAGTCGTTGTAAATGATCTGATGAGACCGTACAATAATTCCCTTTTGCTAACAGAAAGGGGATTATTGGTTTGTGGCAGTGGCTAAGGCCGGGTTTGTGGCCCTGTCCTTAACCCACTCCAGTACTGTTTCCAGCTGTTCTTCCCTGGTAAGGGTGCTGTTATTGAGGAGTATTGCGTCCTCTGCCTGGTGCAGGGGGCTTTCCTCGCGGGTACTGTCTATATAGTCGCGCAGCTCCAGGTTGTGGCGCACTTCGTCTATGGTTATCTGCGGGTTTACCGCAAACATTTCTTTGTACCTGCGAACTACTCTCACCTCAGGGTCGGCGGTCATAAATATCTTCAGCTCGGCATGCGGGAATACGGCTGTGCCTATGTCCCTGCCGTCCATTATTATGCCTTTCCTTTTGCCCATACCTCTCTGCTGCGCTACTGCAAACTTCCTGACTTCCTTTATAGCTGCCACTTCGCTCACCTTTTCAGATACGATCATATCGCGGATGTAAGGCTCTACGTCCTCATCGTTGAGGTATATATCAGAGGTCTGGCGCTGCTCGTTGAAGTGGAACACAAGTGTTATATCGTCAAGTGCGGCCTGCACTTTGGCATGATCGGTAAGATCTATATAGTTGCGGAGGAAATACAGAGTAATAGCACGATACATGGCGCCACTATCTACATAATTATAGCCAAGACGTTTAGCCAGCTCTTTTGCAAGCGTGCTTTTTCCGCAGGACGAAAACCCGTCTATTGCTATGGTGATCTTGTGGGCCGACATAATACTGCAAAGTTAAGGGGAATTAAGTTAAATGTTGATAAGTTATAAGTTGACAAGTTGGGAGTAATGTATAGGTGGACAGGTTATAAGCCGCGATGACAGACCTATAAGTAGTTAGATACGTAGGTGGTGGAAGTTGGAAGCACGATAAATTAAAAATACAGCTAATAATATCATATTATTAAGCGCATGCTATCTTATAACTTTTCAACCTACTCACCTATCACTTACCCACTGGCCTAAATTATCAATTAAAAGCTATTTTTGCGGGTATGAACCTGGAATTCAACAAAAACGATGATGCTATGCGCCTGGCAGTGAGCCAGATGAAGCAGCGTCATGCGGTGATAAGTATGGGTGGTGGCAAAAAAGCCATGGACAAAGCCCGTGAAAAAGGCAAAATGGCGCCGCGCGAGCGTATACAATACCTGATAGATAAAGACAGCGTTTTTACGGAGATAGGTGCGTTCACAGGTTATGATATGTATAAGGAACATGGCGGCTGCCCCGCGGGCGGCACCGTGGCAGGGCTGGGCTATGTATGTGGCCGCCAGTGCGTGATAGTAGCTAATGATAATACGGTTAAGGCAGGAGCGTGGTTCCCTATAACAGGCAAGAAGAACCTGCGCATGCAGGAGATAGCCATGGAGAACAACCTGCCGGTAATATATATAGTGGACAGTGCCGGTGTATACTTACCTATGCAGGACGAGATATTTCCTGATAAGGAACATTTTGGTCGCATATTCCGCAACAATGCACAGATGAGCGCTATGGGCATTACCCAGATAGCTGCAGTAATGGGCAGTTGTGTGGCGGGTGGCGCTTACCTACCAATAATGAGCGATGAAACGCTTATGGTGGAAGGTAATGGTTCCATTTTCCTGGCAGGGCCATACTTAGTAAAGGCTGCTATAGGTGAAGATATAGATATACAGACACTGGGCGGCGCTAAAACGCACACCGAG
Organism: Flavipsychrobacter sp.; assembly: GCA_025963465.1. Classification (GTDB taxonomy): domain Bacteria; phylum Bacteroidota; class Bacteroidia; order Chitinophagales; family Chitinophagaceae; genus Nemorincola. Next base: position 12,416 of record JAOQAP010000039.1, on the reverse strand, counting down.
ATAAGCGGCATAGCCGATTATAAATTTGACACAGAGCAGGAATGCCTGGACCAGGTGCGCCGCATAATGGACAAAACAGGCGAACAGCCGCGCATGGGCTATGACCGTGCAAAGCCAGCACTGCCGCTTAAAGAGGCCAGCGAAATATATGGCCTTGTATCGCCTGCCAACAACAAGTCGTTTGATGTGGTGGATGTGATCAAGTGCTTTGTGGACAAGTCAGAGTTTGACCAGTTCAAAGAAGACTATGGTAAGACAATAGTGTGCGGATATGCACGTGTGGATGGCTGGGCAGTGGGCATAGTGGCCAACCAGCGCAAGATAGTGAAGAGCGGTAAGGGCGAAATGCAGATGGGTGGCGTAATATACAACGACAGCGCAGATAAGGCGGCACGCTTTATTATGAACTGCAACCAGAAGAAAATACCACTAGTGTTCCTGCAGGATGTAACGGGCTTTATGGTGGGCAGCCGCAGCGAACATTCGGGCATCATTAAAGACGGAGCTAAGCTGGTGAATGCGGTTGCTAATTCTGTGGTGCCTAAGATCACGATCATCATAGGTAACTCATACGGCGCGGGCAACTATGCTATGTGCGGTAAGGCTTACGACCCACGCTTTATATATGCATGGCCAAATGCCAAGATAGCGGTAATGGGCGGCGAACAGGCTGCAAAAACTTTATTGCAGATACAGGTTGCATCGCTGAAAGCAAAAGGTGAAATAATAGAGCCTGAGAAGGAAGCAGCAATGCTGAAAGAGATAGTGGACAAGTATGACAGCCAGACATCGGCATACTATGCTGCTGCAAGACTGTGGGTGGATGAAATAATAGACCCTGCGCAAACAAGGTCTGTAATATCTGAAGGCATCAATGCCGCTAACCACTCGCAGACGAATAAGGAGTTTAAGATGGGGGTATTCCAGGTTTAACCCCAAACCCCTCCCGCTGAAAAGCGGGACCTTGTTCCGGGGCTTCCCCTCATTTTAGGACCGTAGGATTGGATGAGCTAAGTGATCGGAATAGTTTAATTGTTAATAATGTTTGTATATGCTCCCTGAGTTTTTAAAAGAGTTTCAAGAAGGCCTTGAAAAATATAAGCTTGACTGTATAAAGATAGTTGCTACACCTACAGAACGGGGTGAGATAACAGACATACGACAGAGTAAGTTTTCAGGCGTTCCATACCTGCCTGTGAATGTAGACTACCCAAGAGACATGAATGGTATACACATGCTCTTGCTGGCGCAAATAAACTTTGCAGAGACGCCTCACCTGGAGGGCTACCCTACTGAGGGGATACTCCAGTTTTTTGTTTCTAAAGACTGGACAGAGATCGGAGAAGACCCGAGAACTGATATAGAGCAGAGCCAGGTATTATATCATACAGACACTACAGAGGCATACCAAACCGATTTCCCGTTCCTTACACAAGATCTGCTGATAGAATCCCCGATTCCTTGTGAATATAAATTAGCATTCACAATGAGCTCAGAACCCGGGGGACCCGGCGACGCTCGTTTTGATTTCAATTTTAATGGCAAGGACTGGTTTGAATACAGTGAACAACTGGATGAGGAACAACAGTACGAATTTGACGAATATTTCGGTACAGAAGGTCACAAAATAGGCGGGTATACTTACTTCGCCCAGGACGATGAAAGTAAACAGGACGATGTACCCATATTACAAATTGATTCGGAAGAAGGCATAATGATCGGTGATGCAGGAGTGCTTCATTTTTTCCTGAGTAAAAAGGACCTGAAAAACAGGAATTTCGAAAACGCATATTTTCAATGGGATTGTTGCTGATCCGGGTTATTAAAGACCATGATAGAGATAAAGAACGTACGGAAGAGCTTTGGGGATAAGGTGGTGTTGCAGGATGTTTCCTTTAAGATGGAAACGGGCAAGACGAACCTTATTATAGGTACCAGCGGTAGCGGCAAGACCGTGCTGATGAAGATACTTATAGGCCTGCTATCTGTAGAATCCGGCTCAGTGATGTAAGAGGGCAGGAACAAAGTGACGATGGAAGAAAAGGAGCTGAAAGAGCTGCGTACGCATATAGGTATGCTTTTCCAGGGCAGTGCACTATTTGACAGCAAGACAGTGGAGAACAATGTGATGTTCCCGCTGGATATGTTTACCAAAATGACACCTGCAGAAAAACTGAAAAGAGTGAACGAAGTGCTGGACAGGGTAAACCTGAAAGACACCAACAAAAAATTTCCTTCAGAGATAAGTGGTGGTATGAAAAAGCGTGTGGCACTTGCCCGTGCTATAGTACTGAATCCCCGCTACCTGTTCTGCGATGAGCCTAACTCTGGCTTAGACCCACAGACATCGTTAGTGATAGATAAGCTCATTAAGGAAGTTACATTGGAGTTCAACATGACCACCGTGATCAACACCCATGACATGAATACGGTAATGGAAAGCGGTGACCACATTGTATACATGTACCAGGGCATCAAGCAATGGGAAGGATCTAACAAAGAGATCATCTTCAGCAAAGACGAAAAGCTGAACTCATTCATCTTTGCATCTGACTTCCTTTCCAAAGCCAAGGAAATGAGCATGATGGAAGCTAATGAACAGGCACGTATAAAAAACCTGCCTAAGTTTTAAGCTACTCTACCTGCAGTTGCCCGCTGTAATACTCAGTACCATCTGATACCTTATAGAAGTATAGCCCTTTAGGATATGAATTAATATCCAGTATATGTGCATAAGGTACTCTAAGTATTCTCCTGCCTATTGCATCGTAAACTTCTAACCGATAATCTGTTTCGTTATCTAATCGAGGGAAGTAGAAAAGGCCGTTAGATGATGGATTTGGGTAGACTTTAAAAGTGTTATTATTTCTTGCATCCCGAACTAAGCCATCTCCATATAGATCGTACTCAATCTTTATAGAATCAATTTCCCATCCGGCAAGCGTATCTACTGTAGTATCGCTTACAAAACGAAAGCGGATGTACATGGTATCTGTGTAAAGATTACACGGCTTTGTCTCTGTAAGTTTTTGCGGATAACCTACAAAAAACTGGAAGCGGGAATATTGAACTGTATCTTTCACCCCTGTAAAAGCGGGTTCTCCTGTTTGCAAAGTATCATTGAATGTATAAAAATTGCTTGTCAGCACACCGATACCAAAAAAACTACCTGAATCAGCATTACAATCACCTTTTACGTTCTGCCAGGTCTCCCCTTTATCCCGCGAGAATTCAACTATACCTCCCGCGTGTGCTGTATCGGTTTCATATTTATGCCAGAAACCTACAATGAAATTAAAGCCATACACCGCTTTAATTACAAACCAATTATTTGCATTTACCGGGTACGGTAAACTTGTGTCGGTCATCATTGTTACAGCAGCAGTATCGGCACCGAAAAATGCTTTATGACCATGACCTAATTGCCATAATGGGGTAGCTGATGTATCCGGAAAAAAATTAGCAATAATACCTGTATCAAAACGAACAATAATTGAATCGCCCGGATCTCCTTCATATATGCCTTGTGAAAACCCTATAATCGGAACAAGCAGAAGTATCAACAGCAAAAAGCGTAGTTTTCTAAACATAGGATAAGATTTACATAAAATTATGTAATTTATCTATGCCGGAAAAGTTTGTTTTATTACTGATGATGATGCATATGATCGTCAGACATTTCGTTCTTCCAGTACATATATCCCATAAATGCGAGGAAGGCTATTACCGTACCAAATATTACATAAGAAAGCGGACTACCATACAGGCTAAGTCCGTGCCCATGACTCTTTACTTTATAATCATAAATAGATCCATCTTCCTGTGCCAGCGAAGTGATGGTAGCAAATAATGCCAGGAATAATACGGTAAGCCTTACGCTGATGATCTTTGATGCCTTTTTCATGATCCTTTGTTTTAGTTAGCTATGATAAAAAAGATAAAAAGGATGCCATGGACTGCCCTGATCAGCGGTACTTCTCTTAAAATAATGTTATCAAATCCTGCACCATCAAGTATCCCTGCCACCAAACAATAACACTATAGTTTATTCAGTCGTTGCAATACTTCCTGCTTTTTTCTCCTTGATATTTCTATTACTTCATTGCCCTGCATGATTATATATCCTCCGTCGACATTCTTATAACCAATAACATGCTCGAGGTTGATAAGATGAGAATTATGAACACGAATAAAGCCGAATGGCAGCAACTGGTCCTCAAATTCCTTTAATGTTCTGGCAACGAGCAGTTTGGGACGTGAAGTGAAGTAGATATTGCTATAATTACTCTGAGATTCCACGCGTATTATCTCATTTACAGGCACAAACTGCGTGGTGTCGTTTGATGGTATGGGAATACGCTTTATTGTGTTTGCCGCAGGTTTTACCTGTTGGAGGAACGCATTCACAAGGTCACTACCCTGTTGCTGTTTCCGGGAGATACATTTATTGATAGCTACAGAAAGCTCTCCAACGCTTATCGGCTTCAGGAGGTAATCAAGTGCGTTCAGTTTTATTGCATCCAGCGCATATTGCTGATGGGCCGTGGTGAAGATCACCTGGAAGTTGATGTGATCCAGCGAACGCAAGAGCTCTACCCCGGTCATGTTAGGCATTTCAACATCGAGGAACAGGATATCCGGTTGATGAGTATCTATCAGACCTGCTGCCAGTTTTGGCTTTGTTGTACTGGCCAGCACTTTAACCAATTCCGGAAATTTCATTTTCAGAATTAATTCCAGCGTATCCACACAAGGTTGCTCATCATCAATGATCAGGCATGTAAGCATATTAGATCGTTATAAAGTCAGTAATAGGTATGTTAATGGTTATTCTTGTCCCCGTTGCGTTGCCGTTCTCATCATAGAGGTCTTCAGCTACTATCCTCGCCTGTCTGCCGCCTTGTTCTGCCATAGCCAGCCTTTGCTCTGTTATCTGCATACCATATGAAGCGCCTTTCTTTTCCCTAAGTTCCATCGATCTCTTCCTGCCTATGCCATTGTCCTCAATAATATACTGTATCTCTTCCTGTTCCCTAATATGCAAGATACTGACTTTCAACTCTCCTCTATCTTCTTTATGCAACAGGCCATGCCATATGGCATTCTCCACATACGGCTGCAATATCAATGAAGGGACCAGTATATGTGCAGTATCTATTTTATCCCCTACTATTATGCGGTAGTCAAATTTATTATTGCTTCTCCGGTGCTCCAGTTCTATATATAAAGACAGGGTTGTCAATTCCTGTTCCAGCGTAATGAGCTTATGCATGGAATTGTCAAGTATCTGGCGCATGAGCCTTGAAAATTTTATCAGGTACTCTGACGCATCTTCCTGCTTGTTCTCCCAGATGAATTTCTGAATAGAGTTTAGTGAGTTAAAAATAAAATGAGGGTTCATCTGGCTGCGCAGTGCTTTCATTTCCAGTTCTGCCATCATTTTATTCGCAGCCGTTTTTTGCGTTTCCATATTCCTGATGTTCTTTATTCTCCAGCGTGCTGTGCCAATGACCACACCCATAAAAACAACAACGACCAATATGGCGAACCATGCCGTTTGCCAGTAAGGCGGCACTATTTCAAAAGAAAAAGAGGCTTGCTTCACATCCCATTTTCCACTCGCATTGCCTGCCTGCACTATAAATGTGTACTTACCCGGAGGAATGTGAATGTAATTGGCCTCCCGCTGCCCCGTAGTATAGGCCCAGTCTTTATCAAGCCCTTCCAGTTTATACCTGAACTGGATGCCGTTGGGATCAATAAATTCAAAAGCGGTAAAATAAAAATTGATCGTATTCTCATTGTATCGCAATGTATTGCTGAGTATGGGGCCGGGATAGTATAAAGATGAATTATTGATCGTTACTTTCTCAATAATAGCCTGTTCGGGAATTGGCTTTCTATTTTCTACAGCAGGGTTGAAATAAATATACCTGTTCCTTGACAGCCAAACGAGTTCGTTATTGATCCTGCCAAAAGGGAGGGATGAAGAATTATCACCTTCGCTTGACGGTGTGTGGATAGTGGCGGTCATCCTGTTCGTATTTAAACTTACGATACCGGCAGTTGTATTTATCCAGGCAATACTATCGATGATACTCACCCCCGCTCCCCACACTCTTTTATTATCAAATTTGTCAAAAAAACGCACCTGGCCGGCAACCGTATCTAAAATGCCAATACCACCTGCGCCAACCATATATACATGCCCATTCCCGCAGGCAACATCAGAAAGAAAATTGGCATTGTCTATCTTACTGTTTGCATAATACATTTTCCTTTTTCCGGTGGCTACATTATATTTTACAAGCCCGTTCCTTGATGCTATCCATAAGCCACCCATATTGTCACTTACCCCCGTCATCAGGTTACAATCATGAGCAACGAAGTCACGCCTTACTATGGCAGTGTCGACCTTCATGGAAGGAATATGAAAAAGGAAAAGGCCGTTATTTCCTGTTACAAAGCACGTATCCTTATTATAAGGTATGATATACCGCATGTACAAGCTCCTGTGATCTTTTGTAAGCGGAAATTTATCAATGATCTTTTCCGTGCCTGTTCTGCTGTTCCATATTGCCAGGGCCGGTTGGCCCAGCACCAGCCATCTGTACCGGTCTATTTGCAGCATATCATATATTCCGGGCCCCAGTTCATCATGAGCAGCGATCTTATTCAAAGGGGAAAAAGCCATTTCTTTTTTTCTTACCCAATCCATTTTCATTATCCCTTTCTGGTATATGGACAACCAGGCAACGCTGCTGTCATAGGCATCCTGTACTATTTTTATGGGATATTGGTTAGGCAACAATTTTTCCTTAAAATACTGGCCTCCCGGATCTACAGAGCATAACCCATTATCTGTACACACCCACAAAATATTGTTCCTGTCCACATACAGATCACCTATTCCGTTATCTGGAAGGCTATACGGGTCATTGTCAACATGTGTATAAGCATAAGCTATTTTTTCCTGCTTCCTGTCAAACACCAATATCCCATTTGTTTCCGTCCCTAATAATAACAGGGAATCACCTGTTATTGCAGGCGCGGCGAGCATCCTGCTTAACCCCAGCTTCTCCGTGTTTTTTATTTGCCTTGGGGCCTGCATCACATCATTAGTACACCACAAGCCCGCTGTTGTTGAGAACCATAATTTTCCGTGGTCCTTTACCACACTCGATATGAATATTTTCTTCTCCTTTGATATGATCACAGAGTCGTAGGTATTCTTGTCAATATGGTATACGTAATAGTGATTTGAATATCCTCCATGAATAATATTATTACTATCAACAACATAATTCATGTAATAATCAGCATTACTTTTAATTGGTACTGCATGGGGTTTTAAGGTAACCAGGTCCATATAATTAAGCCCATTATCGCTCGTAAACCACAGTTTATCCTTATTGATGCATAATCCATATGCTACCAATGACCGGCGCCCGGTATCAATATCAATATACCGGAACATATCCTGCTTTTCATCGAAGTAGCTCAGATAGTTTCCGGATACCCATATTCTTCCAAACCGGTCTTCCAGTATATCAGTGATGTAGGATACTTTGAACTGGTGGTGATCATCATTAAAGGAATTATATTGGGTATAACGCTTGCCGTCGAAACGGAATAATCCACTGCCGCCAACCCACACATAGCCTTTTGAAGAGCGATAAACACACCGCGTGAACACGCGGGCAAAGTTATTTGCTGCAGTATAGTTGTTGAACCTGATATCAGGGGACAACTTAAAAGATTGAGCATAAGGAACATAAGGTATGACACACAGCATGATAACTGCAAGCACAAGTAAGCACATTTTGTGCCCCGGCCGCAGGCCATATAACTGTATTTTGCCATTATTGCTCAACTGGAAACAAATTTAAGCTCTAAAGTATACCGTATTCTCCAACAATATACTACCGGATACTAACTGATAACGACCACCTGATAACTGCCCCTTTTTCACCATCCTGCATAGGTGTACGTTTACAATGAAAATACGATAAATATAGTGGGTGGAATACGTTTAGATAAAGAGAAAGACAAATTGGTCATTAATATTGATTCGGTCAACGAACGGTCAATGCCGGTGGCTTTTATTATAAATTATACAGGAGAGGTGCTTAAAAAATACGAGTTGGCAAAAGGCATTAATACAATTGACAATACCGGGTACAGTGCTGAAAACTATTCTATCCGTATAGTGAATGACAAAAATGTGGTTACACAAAAGATCTGAACATAATTATTCATCAAAAAAAACGCCGCTTATGAAAAAAATGATCTTATTGATCCAATTGATGTTAGCCTCCGTATTTATTGTGCAGGCTCAAAGCACATTAAATGCATGCGGCAATACTGCTATTATAGGTGGCAATGAGCTTGAATGGTCTGTAGGAGAAATGACTATGGTAAGCACATTCACTGCGCCGGGTATTATTGTAACACAGGGAGTATTACAGCCTTCAAACCATGATGGTTTAGGTATTAATAAGTACGAGGCACTAAGCAAACAGCTCGAGGTATTCCCTAACCCGGCTACATCGGTAGTAAATATCCGGTACTCAGGCAGTGCAACCGGAACATTTACTTACCAACTCAGGGATATGAGTGGTAAATCGATAGCAAAACAAACTACAACCTTAACCCCGGGAAACAATGTACAACAGGTAAACATTGCCGCTCTGCCATGTGCCACGTACATGCTGGAAGTAATGATAGGATCAGGCGATGAGTCCACAACAAGCGTTCCCTATAAAATTCAAAAAATAAAATAATTCCAAAACCATAAAACATAGTTTATGAAAAAATTGTTCCTTAGTATCAGTATCTTCCTGGCAACAGGTATGGCCGCTATGGCACAGGCGCCACAGTCTTTTAATTACCAGGGCGTGGCAAGAACTACGGCAGGCGTACCAATGGCAGGCGTACCAATAGGACTCCGCCTTACCATCCATGACGGGTCAATTACCGGCGCGGTCGTGTACCAGGAAACACAGACACCCAATACCAATTCCTTCGGGTTGTACAATGTTTCTATTGGTAGTGGCACTGTCGTATCAGGGACCTTCAGCGGTGTGAACTGGAGTACCGGCGGTAAGTACCTGCAGGTAGAGATAGATCCGGCAGGAGGAACAAGCTATAGTGATGCCGGCACCAATCAATTGCTGAGCGTACCGTATGCAATGTTTGCAGCATCCGGCGCCGGCAGTCCCGGTCCTGCCGGCCCAACAGGACCAACAGGTCCCACCGGAGCAACCGGGGCTACCGGCCCAATTGGGCCGACAGGACTTACCGGAGCTACAGGCCCAACGGGCGCTACTGGTTCTACCGGGCCGATCGGCCCTGCCGGACCTACCGGCCCAACAGGTGCGACAGGAGCTACCGGCCCGACCGGACCAGCGGGACCGACAGGGCCGACAGGCGCCACCGGCCCTGCAGGAGCAGGCTCTGTAACATCAATAACAGCAGGTACCGGATTATCAGGAGGCACTATCACTACGTCAGGCACTATCAGCCTGCCGGGAGTAGGCACTGCAGGAACATATGGTTCTGCCACACAGGTGCCTGTGTTTACTACTGATGCCCAAGGCCGCATTACCGGTGTTACCAATACAACCATTACATCCTCGTCAGGCGTATCAGGCACAACCAATTACATGCCCAAATTCACCTCTTCAAGTGCTATTGGCAATTCACAGGTATTTGATAATGGCACATCAGTAGGGATAGGTACTATTACACCTGCAGCAACAAATAAAGAACAGGTATTACAGGCAAGTACTGTGGCTAATTCACATGCTGTTCACGCAATAGTAGGTGGCCCCGCCCTGATCTCGGGCACTAACCCTACAGCTGTTTTTGGCGAATCTAATGTCGGAACGGGCGTCTATGGTGTCAGCACGGCACAGGCAGGCGTTATAGGGCAAACAAATGCTACAGGTTTTGGTGGTGTAGTCGGGGCAAATAGTGGTTCCGGAGGTTACGGCGTATTTGGTAATGTTATAGGCGCAACCAGCGGCATAGCAGGATATTTTGATGGTGGTACAAATGGCTACGGAGTTGTAGTGAACCGGGGGAGCTCAGGATTTGGTACTACCACTCCTGCAGCAACTAACATGGTCGATGTATTCACCTTTTCTTCTGCTCCATCTACAAACGGTATCCATGCTTCTCTTGCAGCAGCTTCTTCTTATTCCAGCACAACGCCCTGTGCTATAAAGGGCGAGTCGAGCATAGGACATGGAGTATTGGGTGTGAGCGATGGCCAGAATGGCGTTATGGGTGTTTCCACAAATGCCACCAAGTCAGGGGTACAGGGATTAAATACATCAAACGGTTTTGGTGTTAAGGGCGGCGTTACAGGCACGGGAACAGCCGGTTATTTTGACGGTGGTTTTAGTGGGGGTTATGGGGTTATCGTACCTAATGGAAATTCAGGATTTGGCACTACATCCCCTGCAGCTACTCATAAAGTTGAAGTGGTCAACGCTGCAACTACCAGCGGATCTAATGCTATCCATGCTATTCTTGGCACTGCAGCTACAACTAGCATAGCAAACCCTGCAGCTATATATGCAGAGTCAGGTACTGAAATAGGTATAGTAAGCGTCAGCAGCGGCAATCATGCTATTTTTGCGTCTACATCAGGTTCAGGCGCATCAGGTGTAGTAACTACCAGTGCTACAGGCAATGGCATCAATGCATCCATATCAGGCACAGGTACGGCAGGTTACTTTGACGCGAGCATATTTGGCGGTAAAGGTATTGAAGTGGTCGGCAGCGGCGCGTCTCTTATAGGCAGCAGCAGCCCTGCCAGCAACAACCGTCTGGCAGTGGTACAGCCTCTGTCATCCTCAGCCAATGTAGATACCGGCGCTGCCATATATGGTTATGCCAACACCATTAAGTCTTCCCTGAAAGGGGGTATTTTCGGGCAATATAATGGTTCATTTTATGGCACGGGCGTTCAGGGTCTTGGCGCATCGGGCCTGGCGTTCCATACAGCATCTACAGTGTTACCTGCATTCAATGGTGCAGCTTCTGACGTGGGTATTTATGGTTCCGCTTTCAGCGCAGGAGTAGTTGGTACTTCATCCGGAGGCAACGGTGTTGCAGGCTATTCAAGTAAGAACGGAGTGTACGGCTATTCAGCTGCGGCGGGATTTGCAGGCACTGCAGGAGAAGGAAATACATTCGGTGTTATGGGCAAAGGCATCACACTTGCAGGCGCTACTCCTCCAGCATCAAGATATGGAGTATACGGCATTTCCACCGGTGGCACTACACAGAATGTAGGAACTGCAGGTATCTCCAACGTAGCTACTGCAGGTGGCAGCTCGATAGGTGTACAAGCTACAGCTTCGGGGGTTGGGGCAGGAACGAATTATGCGTTGTATGCTGCAGCCAGCGGAGCTACTACAAACTATGCGGGTTATTTTGCAGGCAATGTCAATATTACCGGATCTATAGCCAAGGGTAGCGGAACATTCAAGATAGATCATCCGCTGGACCCTGAGAACAAGTACCTCTATCACAGCTTTGTAGAAAGCCCGGATATGATGAACATATACAATGGCAACATTACCACAGATACTACCGGCAGGGCCGAAGTAGAGCTGCCTGAATATTTTGAAGCGCTGAACAAAGATTTCCGTTACCAACTTACCGTAATGGGCACCACATTTGCACAAGCGCTCATTTCCGAAAAAATAAAAGGCAGAACATTTGTCATCAAAACCAACCAGCCGAATATAGAAGTAAGCTGGCAGGTGACAGGTGTGCGCAAAGATAAATTTGCAGAAGCACACAGGGTGGTTGCAGAAGTAGAGAAAGAAGCGGAAAACAAAGGCTTTTATATTCACCCCGAAGAATGGAACCAACCTGTATCAAAAGGCATCAGCAGCAAGGTGAAAACTATTGAACTTCCACAGGCAAATGACACACAGGCACCCCGCAAAAAATAAAAACAATTGCAATCATAATAAAAAAAGTGAGGCTAAGTGCCTCACTTTTTTTTATTTATGGAACGTAACGAACCAGGTACCTCTCGTCACATATTGCCTCACCTGCACAAAAAAGAGGCTACCCTTTCCAGGATAGCCTCAGAAAATTTATACTCAAAAATAATTATGCACTTGCAAGCGCCTCAGCTACTACAGGAGCCGCAGAGCGGATCTCTTCGTTAGCCTGATCTGCATACTTAGCGAAGTTCTTAACGAACAAGCCTGCCAGCTCGTTAGCTTTCTTATCGTATGCCGCTTTGTCTTCCCATGTGTTACGTGGTATAAGTATTTCAGATGGTACGTTAGGGACTATAGTTGGCATCAGAACACCAAATACAGGGTGCGCTACATACTCTACATCTGTCAACTGGCCATTCATAGCAGCGGTGATCATAGAACGGGTAT
>JAOQAP010000017.1 GCA_025963465.1 Flavipsychrobacter sp. | reverse complement strand
GTGGGCAGTAATGTTCTGGTGGCCAAAAGATTTCACTTTTGTATGCCCTACGGAGATCGCTGAATTCAATAAGAACTATACGAATTTCACTGATCGTGATACTGTATTGATGGGTGCTTCTACTGATAATGAATATGTACACCACGCATGGCGCAAAGACCATAAAGACCTTCGTGACCTGCGTTTTCCAATGATAGCAGACACATCAAAGAGCCTTGCTGAAGAACTGGGGATATTGTCTGCAGATGAGAAGGTTGCATACCGTGCTACCTACATTATAGATCCGGAAGGTATAGTGCGCTGGGTATGCATCAACGATCTGAGTGTAGGCCGTAATGTAGAAGAAGTGCTGCGTGTACTTGATGCATTGCAGACTGATGAGCTGTGCCCATGTAACTGGGAAAAAGGTGAAGAAACACTGGTAGCTCCTGTAGGATAGTAATGAGGTTTACAGATCATAATAGTAACGTCCTGCAATAGATTGCAGGACGTTTTAAAATAAACAGGTTCCTAAATAATTTATTGTATGGCAACTCCGATAGATAATGAAACAGTAGTAAGCTTATTGCAGGATCTGGGCCTGGACGCTACCCATGTGAGCCCAAGCCTCATAAGCCTTGCTACGGCAAATAGCCGCTACCTGAAAGACCTGAAGCTGAATGTATCATCAACTCTTGGCAGCAAGAATATGACCCGTAAGGAAGCATATATGCTGGCACTGTCTATAACTATTACACAGAAGCATAATGAGCTGACTGTTGCATTTGAACGTCTTGCAAAGAATGAAGGTGCGACCGATGAAGAAATTGGGGAGACACATGCATGTGCTTCTATAATGGGTGTGAACAATATATTTTATCGTTTCCGTCATTATATGCACGATGTGGAATTTTATAACAAGCAGCCAGCAGGCTTGCGCATGAGCGTGCTGATGAACCCGGTAATGGGTAAAGGGCTATTTGAACTGATGAGCCTTGTTGTTTCTGCCGTTAATGGTTGTGAGCGTTGTGTAGTATCTCATGAAGCATCTGTAAAAGAGCATGGTGCTGATGAGCCACGTATATATGATGCAATACGCCTGGGTGCTGTAATAAAAGGATTGTGTACGGCAATGTAATTTAGCCCTGTTGAGGTAAAGTAATAGTGAAAGAGCTCCCTTTGCCGGGGGCACTTTCTACTTTTATACGGCCCTCATGTGCATCTACTATGGCCTTAACATAGCTCAACCCAAGGCCGAAACCCTTAACATTGTGCAGGTTACCTGTATGGGCACGGTAAAATTTTTCAAAGATGCGTGCCTGTGTTTCCTTGTCCATACCTATACCATTATCCTTTACTTTTATGGAGATCATGCCATTGCCATGAGAGAAGGTTTCCAACTCTATATGAGGTACACCTGCAGAATACTTCAGCGCATTGTCGAGCAGGTTGAAAATGATATTGGAAAAGTGTACCTCATCTGCATCTATCATTGGGTTGCTAGCATTGAGCCTGAGCGTAAGTGTCCCGCTTCTTTCCTGTATCTGCAGTGCCAGGTTGTCTGCTACTTTGCTGATCACCTGGTGAGCATCAAGTTTCTGGAGTGCAAGTTTTATTTCTTCTTTCTCAAGACGAGCAGCCTGTAGTATTTTCTCTACCTGCTTGTTCATACGCTTGTTTTCTTCCTTTATCATGCTGCTGTATAACTTAACCTTTTCAGCGTCATGTATCACCTTCTCATTAGTAAGCGCATCTATGGCCAGCGAAATGGTTGCCAGTGGCGTTTTTAGCTCATGCGTCATGTTGTTGATAAAGTCCGATTTTATCTCTGATATTTTTTTCTGGTTGAATAATGTACGTACTGTAACTATAAAAGCAGAGATGATAATGGTGGTAAATATTATTGATGCCAGGATGATCCACCACATTTGCCGCACAACCTGGTTCTTGTCTTCGTGTATAGACAGGTAGAGTGTTTCCTGGTTCATAGAATTATTATCAGTTGCCAACCCTATAGGGAATGCATCTTCCATATCCTCGCCATGAAAACCGTCAGAAACAAAAACTGGGTTTTTAAACATATCCAGTATGCAAAATTCAAATGGACGCTTTATTCCATTCTCTTTCAGTGCTCCCTGTATTATACCAGCTAATTCTTCTTTAGTAAACCATGTTTGCGTAGTGAAATTCTGCTCGAGCAAAAAACGGCGGGAAGCGGATCCTACCGGTACTTCCTTTTGCTTGGAAATGAACTGGTTTTGCATTGCGTCGGCAGACCCTTTTAATGAGTTATTCACCGCGCGTAGAAATTCTTCATGCTTCAGTTTGATGGCATTATTGATCCATGACATCTGGATGAACAAGATGCCTACCACGGAAAGCGAAATGAGAACTACAATTAATGGGAAAACCTTCTTCATGTATAAGCAAATGTACTATTGCTAACGGTATAACTATAATTAGCAATATACGGTTTAACGCTGATTTAACGAAGAAAGATAATAAGAAAAACCATTATTTTTCAAAAACTACCCGATCAGGACTAGCGCCATGCATTACAAGCAGATCGTTAATATCACTGATCATTTTGTCGGGCCCGCATACATAGAAGTGAGTGTGAAAATCGCCTATTATCTTTTGTAACAACGCATCGTCAATACGGCCGTGTACATATTGATCATTTGTTTCCTCTGAAAGAATATTAATCATATTTTCCCCAAGTATTGCAGACAACTCATTATGGCATATAATGTCAGCGGCCGTTTTGTTGGCAAATAAGAGCTTATTTCTATCAAGCTTACCATCTTTATGCAATTGCCTTAATATGGCAAGGAAAGGGGTAATGCCGGCGCCGCCCGCTATGAAGTAGCCGGGGCCTTTGTATTCTATGGCACCCCACACATCCCTGATTATTAGCTCATCGCCGGCTTGTAGCTGATGCAGTTGGTTAGTAACTCCATTATGGTCTGCATATCGCTTAATGGTGAACTCTAAGTAAGGCTGTTCATTTAAACAGGTAAATGTAAAAGGACGTTTTTCATTTTTCCAGGCATCATTATTTATCGATACTTCTGTGGCCTGCCCCGGTATAAATGAATAACCTTCAGGTTTTTCAATTCTGAATTGCTTTACATCATGCGTTACAACTGCAATATTCAGTATGCGCACAATATGTTCTGTATGCTCCATAACTTTAGGCTTTTACCTGCTGATTGAATTCTTTTCTTTTATCGCTTGTTAGAAATATTCCGTGATAGCTGGAGGTAATTGTGGTACAACCAATATCACGAATGCCTCTCGACGCTACGCATAAATGCTCTGCCTCCATAATAACGGCCACATTTTCCGTGCCAAGGACCTTTTTCAGGTATTCTGCTATCTGTACGGTCAGTCTTTCCTGTACTTGTGGTCGTTTAGCAAAATAATTAACTACCCGGTTCAACTTGGAAAGACCGATCACTTTTCCGCCGGATATATAACCGATATGCACTTTACCGATGATGGGTACAAAATGATGCTCACAACAGGAATATACCGGGATATTCTTCTCAATAAGCATTTCGGAGTAATTATACTTATTGTCGAACAGGGTAATAGCTGGTGCATTTTCCGGCAGCAATCCGCTGAATGTTTCATTCACATACATTTTCGCTACTCTTCGTGGTGTATCCTTTAGGCTGTCATCACTTAGGTCCAGCCCTAAGATCTGCATGATCTCTTTAAACTTCTGTTCTATTAATGCTATTTTTTCATTTGGCGGCAATATATCTTTTGAATTGCCATTGCCATTTGTGGGAATAATATGTATCTGTTCGTTTTTTAATTGGTCTGTATTCATTTTGAAGATTATAGGTGATTAGTTTGCCTTTCTGGTTATTAATGTCAGTTGTGCCAGCGTGAAAGCGCCTATTGCCATTACGAGGTCACGCACAGCAACATCAAAATAATTGCCGCCTATAGTGAGCACCAGGGCGATGCTTACCAGCCATGTCATTACCACATAAGCGCCTATCAATGGCCTGATGAGCACAAGAACACCTGCTACTATTTCTATTATACCTACTATTTTCATAAATGCCGGTCCATCCATAGGTAACATGGACTTTATACCCGGTGATAGGTAGTGCGACCAGTCTGTAAGCAGGTTCGTGAATTTGTCCAGTCCTGCGACTATCGGTACGAGGCCAAATGTGAGTTGTAATGTTTGTTGCAATTGTTTTACGGTAGCCATGATCTGTATTTTTAAAGTGTTTAATTTGTTTTGAAGTATTAGAGTAGCGATCAATAAAAAGGTTACAAAAAATATTCTGTATCTTTTGTAACCTTTTACGTTTACTGTTATCTAATGTTTATTCATGGATACAATACAAAAGAATAATGCTGCTGAGCTGCCGGATGAAGAGCTCATAGGATTGATATTGGCCGATGAGCCCCGCCTGTATGAAATAGTTATGCGCCGATATAACTCCATGCTTTATCGTATTGGTATGTCGATAGTGAATAACGAGACGGAAGTAGAGGATATAATGCAGGTGACATATATAAAGGCATATGAAAACCTGCGATCATTCGAACGCAGGTCATCCTTCAGCACATGGCTTACAAGAATACTGATCAACGAAAGCCTATACCAACTGAAAAAAAGCAAGCGTAATATGATGAGTACAGATATGAATAGTGAAGCCTCTGAGCATGGCAGGCCCGGCAATACAGCTACAAATACTCCGGTACATACTTTATTGAATAAAGAACTTGGGAGAGTGCTGGAGCAGGCTTTAGTGCAACTACCAGAAAAATACAGGCTTGTTTTCGTGCTTCGGGAAATGGAAAACAGGAGCATTGCCGAAACAGGAGATACGCTAAATATATCTGAAACAAATGTGAAAGTAAGGCTGAACAGGGCGAAGACAATGCTGAGAGATACGCTGGGCAGCTATTATAAAAACGACAGTGTTTTCCATTTTCATCTTACACGTTGTGACAGGATAGTAAATAATGTGTTCAGGCATTTAGGCATAGTTACCACGGATTAATTTTCCCGCTTTTATTTTTGACATTACAGGTTACCTTTGCAGCATGTTGCATAGTAAGCCGAGAGAAGATAATTACCTGCAGAAGGGGCTGAGAAAGCAGCTTGTGCAGGTATTGAGAGATAAGGGTATCAAAGATGAGCGCGTGCTGGCAGCAATAGGGGCAGTGCCCCGGCATTTTTTCCTGGATCCCGCTTTTGAACGGCAGGCATATGAAGACAGGGCATTTCCTATAGTAGCCAGCCAGACAATATCTATGCCTTATACGGTAGCCAGTCAGACGCACCTGCTGGACCTGAAAAAATTCGACAAAGTATTGGAAATAGGAACAGGCAGTGCGTACCAGGCATGTGTGCTGGCAGAAATGGGCATCACACTTTATACTATAGAACGTCAGAGGGAGTTATACGACCACGTAGGACAGTTCTTTTTTCTAAAGAAGTATTCCAATATAAAACGTTTTTTTGGAGATGGTTTTGAAGGACTTCCTTCCTTTGCTCCCTTCGATAAAATACTCATTACCTGCGGAGCACCATTTATACCACCAAAATTAATAGAACAACTAAAGCCGGGCGGTATCATGGTGATACCGGTAGGGGAAGATGAAAAGCAAAAGATGCTGCGCATCACTAAAGATTTGAATGGAAATCTGAAAGAAGAGGATATGGGAGACTTCTCATTTGTGCCTATGCTACAGGGAAAAAGCAATAAAGGATAACTGCGTTATAATGGTATTAAACGAGTAAGGCTGCCATCTGGCAGCCTTACTCGTTTATACTGATCAATGATCATTTACTTTTTAGCGTCTTCACCTACCGCATTGCCTTTTATGTAAAGGGTATAGCGTTTCTCTCCGTTTGGCACATAAGCATTAGAGCGGATATACACTTCTTTATTAAATACGCCATGCTGCTCTTCCGTTTTTAAGCTCAGTTGAATAAAACCTTTCTGACCAGGTAATACAGGATTTCTGCTCCAATCTACATTGGTGCAACCACATGACGGAGTAACGTCTGTAACAATGATGGGCGCATTACCTACGTTAGTAAATTCAAATTTGTGGAATGCAGTAGGGCCTCTTTTCACAACACCAAAATCATGAGTATCACCACCATCAAACTTAAATTGAGGGCCTTCTACTTTTTGTTTTGCAACATCAGCAGCGCTCTGTGCATTTGCCTGCATGCTTAATCCGAATAGGATACAGAATAAAGGAATGAGTATTTTTTTCATAAATTTTATTTGTTTAAAGACGTAGACTTCTCTTATTTTAAAATGGTTGGCATGCGCCAACCATTTTAAAACTATTTTAACGCTTTGCGTTTTTATAAAATTAATGACCAGCCGGTGCTGCTGCCGGTGCAGGAGCTACTGCCGGGGTTGGGTCAGCTGGCTTTGGAGTTACATTACCAGTGATATGCAACCTCATTGTATTCTGCTGCGCGTTAGATGTAATGATCACATCTTTGTTGATCATACCCTGACGGCCGTTAGTAGTATATGCTACGTGTATCTTTGCACTGTGTTTTGGCAAGATAGGCTCGTGAGGCCATGTAGGTACTGTGCAGCCGCATGAGCCATGTGCATCAGAAATTATGATAGGGCTTTTGCCTGTATTTTTGAATTCAAAATCGTACTCAGCCAGCGGTCCTTCCGGAACTGTACCGAAATCATGAGTTTCTTCATCAAATTTGAACTTACCTGCATTCGGATCAACCGGAGGTGTAGTAGGCGCACTTTGTGGCAAAGCCTGAGCTGGTGCCGCCGCCGCTGCAGATGTTGTTACAGTTGCTTTCTTATCCTGTGCTTTTACAGCAGCTGCACTTACAGAAAGGCAGAGAAGAGTGATGAATACCTTTTTCATAATTATTGTTGTTGTGGTTAAAATTATTATTGGTTAAAATTGATTAATTTGTTTTTAGCATTGAACTGCTTTCCGGTACAGAACTGGTAGGTGCTTTTTCTACATTCCCCTTTATCGTCAATACCTTAGTGCCTGCGTTAGATATCACAGAAATTGTTTTTGTAAACGGATTTGGCTTTCCTTTGGTATGATATGCTACGCTGATCTTTCCCGTTGCGCCCGGAGGTACCGGTTCGCTTGAAAATGAAGGTACCGTACACCCACATGAAGGCTGAGCTTTTTGTATAATGATAGGCTCTTTACCTGTGTTGGTAAAAAGAAACTCACAGGTTGCATCCGGACCTTCAGCAACAGTACCAAATTCGTGCGTGTCATTCTTGAATGCCATATTGTCTGCATTAAGAGACGTTGCAGGTGCACTTGTCGCTGCAGCAGGTGTAGTAGTGATAGTTTGTTGCTTATCGCTTTTTTCAGCATCATGTTTATGCTTTTTGCCCTGTGCCATAGTAACGCCGGCAGATAACAGCAATAAACCTAATGAAAGGATAACTTTTTTCATTTTCTATATAATTTTGCTTTGATACAGTTGTATAAACAAATTTAGGACCAAAAAATTAAAAATGATGTATTTTTCTTGTTAAAACCTTCTAAAACGCCGTACAATTGTAGTTTTGTCTCTTAAATGCTTAAACTTTTAGTTATACAGACTGCTTTTACAGGGGATGTGGTACTTGCCACGGCCCTGGTAGAGAAGTTGCATCTCCGCTATCCTGATGCGCAGATAGATTTCCTGGTAAGAAAAGGCAATGAAGGTTTACTTCAGGGGCATCCTTTCATAAAGAATCTGCTGGTGTGGAATAAGAAAGAGCAAAAGCAAAAGAACCTGCTCAAAATGGCTATGCAGGTCAGGAAAGAAAAATATACGCACGTCATCAACGTGCATCGTTTCGTTACTTCAGGATTTATTACTTTTTTTTCAGGAGCTAAGTACAAAGCCGGTTTTGATAAAAATCCTTTCTCCTTTTGCTACACCAGGAAGGTAAAGCATATTATAGGGGAGCCTTATAGCGGGTCATATACTCATGAGGTGGCGCGCAACCAACAGCTTATAGCAGATATAACAGACGGGGAAGCGGTATTTCCGGCGTTATATCCAACTGTGTCTGATGAAACTAAAATAAAACAATACCAGGGTGCTCCCTATATATGCATCGCCCCATCGTCAGTTTGGTTCACAAAACAATTCCCTGCTCAGAAGTGGGTAGAGCTCATCAATGTATTGCCAGCTCATTATAAAATCTACCTGTTAGGTGCGCCGTCTGATAAAGAACTCGGGGAAACAATAGCCAATAAAGCGCTGCATAAGCAGGTGATAAATCTATGTGGGAAGCTTGGTTTTTTAGAATCTGCAGCATTGATGAAGGGCGCTGATATGAACTATGCCAATGACTCTGCACCATTGCATTTTGCATCTGCTATGAATGCACCCGTTACGGCTGTCTTTTGTTCCACGGTTCCTGCATTCGGTTTTGGTCCGTTGCGTGCAAATGGAAGAGTAGTGGAAATAAAAGAACGGCTGTATTGCAGGCCCTGTGGGCTGCATGGACATAAGGCATGTCCTGAAGGGCACTTCAGGTGTGCCGCAGAAATAACTAATGACCAATTATTATGGTGGACATCGAAGAAGATATAAAAAATGCTGTGCAGGCTTTGCAGAATGGCGGGGTGATACTCTATCCTACAGATACAGTATGGGGGCTTGGTTGTGATGCGCTAAATGCAGAAGCGGTAGAAAAAGTATTTGCAGTAAAGCAGCGGCCAAAAGAGAAAAGCATGATCGTATTGCTGGCTGAAGCGCGTGATGTATTGCAATATGTAGCGGCTCCGCATCCCGATATTATTGCTATTATAGAAAGCTTTGAAACCCCAACAACGGTGATCTATGAAAATGGCTTAGGTTTTCCTTCTAATGTAGTGAACAGGGATGGCAGCATTGCAATAAGGGTTACAACAGATCCCTTCTGTAAAGCATTGATAAAAAGGTTCAGAAAGCCTATAGTTTCTACATCAGCGAACATCAGCGGACAACAGACACCTGCTATATATAACATGATAGCAGCAACAATAACCGAAGGTGCAGATTATGTAGTAAAACA
>JAOQAP010000263.1 GCA_025963465.1 Flavipsychrobacter sp. | reverse complement strand
TTCATCTCATCCTGTATCTCGTAGATGATCTGCGACATCTGGTCTTTGGGGGCTATATAGAGGTTTGCAGGGAATATGGCTGCATTCTCCATTGATAAGATGCGCTTGCCTGTTTCCGGTTCAAATGTTTCTATCTCCTCTACCTCATCGCCAAAGAAAGTAACTCGATAACCATAATCTACATAAGGCAGGTTGATGTCAACAGTGTCGCCGTTCACACGGAATGTACCGCGTGAAAATTCTCCCTGGCTCCTGTTGTACAATGAGTTGACCAGCATGTGCAGAAAATGATTCCTGCCCATGTTATCGTTCTTCTTAAAGCGGATAATACTGTTGGCATATTCAGCCGGGTTACCAATACCGTATATACAGGATACTGATGCCACCACTATAATATCGCTGCGGCCGCTCAGCAGGCTGGATGTAGCCCGCAATCTCAGTTTTTCAAGCTCCTCATTTATAGAAAGATCCTTCTCTATGTAAGTATTAGAAGTAGGCATGTATGCCTCCGGCTGATAATAGTCGTAATAGGATACGAAGTATTCTACAGCATTGTCAGGAAAGAATTGCCTGAACTCTCCGTATAGCTGCGCTACCAGTGTCTTATTATGAGTAAGTACAAGGGTAGGCATCTTTACTTCCTGTATCACATTGGCGACAGTAAATGTTTTACCTGACCCTGTAACACCCAGCAGTGTCTGGAATTTCTCACCCTGCTTTATGCCTTGCGCCAACTGCCTTATAGCTTCCGGCTGATCGCCGGCTGGTTCGTACGGACTTTGTATCTTAAACTGCATGCTTTACAAATTTCCGTATTTTCTTACAAAGAAATTGATAAAAATAAAAAGCCTCCGTTTGTGGCGGAGGCTATATATTTTTCATTTATAATTACCTGATGAGCGTCACATTACCCTGGTGCTTTTCTATCTGTCCATCTTTGAATGTAGCCTCTATCCTGTAGATAAATACGCCTTCCGGTTGAGCCACTCCGTTAAATGTGCCATCCCATCCTCTGCCGTCTATGCTGTTACTGCTGAATATCTGTTGGCCCCAGCGGTTGAAGATGTCCATTTTAAATGTGGTTAATCCTCTTGTGAGTAATCCCCTCGGGAAGAAATAATCGTTAGTACCATCACCATTCGGAGAGAATACATTTGGTATGTTCATGTAACAGTCATTCAACACAGTTACCGTATCAGTTGCCGTGCAACCATACACTGCAACAGTAGCAGAATACTGCCCTGGCTGCACTACTACTATCGACGAAGTTGTTTCTCCTGTGCTCCACAACCACCTTGCACGCTTGTTGTTATTATTCTTCTCATCAGCAAGACTAATAGCAAAGCTGCCTATACAAATTGAAGTATCAGGGCCAAGGTATAATTCAGGTATACCAAAGACAAGTACATTTTTTGATGCCATTGTGTCCGGGCAAGCCCTGTAGTATGCCTTCATGTTTACAGGGAAATTTCCTGCAACATCGAACGGATGCACGACGATACTGGTATCAACAAGTGTAGTCCCATCGCTGAATGTCCAGGTGATGTTCTTCAGCCCGGAACGTGCATAAGCGCCGCGGAATGTAACATTGTGGCCTGCACATAATACTGTATCGGTTGCAGTGATACTTGCATAGCTGTTAGAATCCACAGCAAGTGTTTTTACAATAGTATCATAACAAGGAACATAATTTGACACTATCATTGATACTGTGTAATTGCCTGTATTTACATAGGTGTGCTTAGGCTGTGCCGCATTATCTACATTACCATCACCAAAGAACCACATATACTTAAGATCGGTGCCCGACACCTTGCTGGAAAAGGCTACCTCGTTATTCTGACACAGGTAACTATCCGGTGTTGATGTAAAGCTTGCTTCTATCAGGTTATCAATATTGATGTTCTGTATAGCGCTGTCATAACACTTGCCATTCGTAATGGTTACCATTGCCTTCATTACACCTGCCTTATTGTATATATGCTTAGGATTTGTTGCAGAAGATTTTTCACTGCCATCGCCAAAATCCCATACATAGGCAAGATCTGATGCCGGTGTAGATTTGTTGGTGAAATACACGGTGTCAGCCTTACAGTTTTTACGCAGATCATAAGTATAGTTCGCAGTGATCGGTGGTGCATCCAGTGGTGCAGGGCCTAATGAATTAGTTGCACATACGCCTCCGGTATGGGCTATGAAATTACTGTAGGTGCCTTCGCAAAGGCCGGTAAGCGTAACAGTACTATCGCCACCTATAACACGTGCTATTGGAGTTTGATCTAAACCATCGAGTGTATAAGTGATCGTATCTGTCTGGCCAGGATACAGTCCATAAAGCTTGATAGAACCATCGCAGTAACCGCATTTGGTTGGGTTTATATACGTTAGCTTGCGCATAGTGAATGGTGGTACTACCAGGTCTACCGGGCCTAATACATTAGAAGCACACACGCCCCCTGTTTTAGCAACAAAATTTGCGTAGGTACCTGCACACAGAGCAGTCATTTTCACCAGGCTATCGCCGGCTATATTCTGAATAATAGGTGTTTGCGCTACCCCGCCTATCGTATAATAGATGGTATCAGTTTGCCCCGGATGTAAGCCATACAATGTAATGCTACCGTCACAGATACCGCAAAATTCAGGATCGGTATGGGTGAGCGATCTCATGGTAAATGGAGGTACAGTGAGATTTACTGGGCCTAATTTATTGGACAAACAAACACCGCCGGTTGACGCATAGAAGTTGTCGTACAGACCGGCGCAGAGCCCTGTAAGTACTATCGTGCTGTCAGCGCCAACAAAACTACTTATGGGTGGTTGTGCTGATCCGCCTATAGTATAGTTAATAGTATCTGTTTGCCCCGGGTGCAAGCCGTATAAAGTAATTGTACCATTGCATATGCCGCAATAGTCGGGATTAGTAGAGCTGATGGCACGCATGGTAAATGGTGGTACCGTTAGTGTTATCGGACCTAAGGTATTCGATACGCATACACCACCGGTTTTTGCAATGAAGTTATCATATACTCCTGCACAAAGCCCGGTGATCGTTATTGTACTGTCAGCGCTGATTTTGCCACTCACATAGGGCATTGCGCCGCCGTCCTTAGTGAAATATATCGTGTCAGTTTGTCCGGGGTGCAAGCCGTATATTTTTATGGTGCCATTACAAATTCCGCAATAATCAGGATTAGTTGCAGTTAGCGCACGCATAGTGAATGGAGGTACAGTTAACATTACCGGTCCGAGTGTATTGGATACACATACACCGCCCGTGGTCGCAATGAAATTATCATATACGCCGGCGCATAATCCGGTGATAGTTATTGTGCTGTCTGCGCCTACCAATCTTCTTACTGGTGCCTGGGGCACGCCGTCCATTGTGTAGTTGATGGTATCGGTCTGACCAGGATGCAGACCGTATATTTTAATCGTACCATTGCATATACCACAATAATCAGGGTTAGTAGAACTTAGTGTACGCATAGTAAATGGCGGAACAGTAAGTGTGACAGGACCTAAAGTATTTGATACGCATATACCCCCGGTCTTCGCAACGAATTTGTCGTAGATGCCTGGGCACAAGCTTGTAATGGTAACAGTACTGTCGGGAGGTATCACGCGGTATATCGGTGGTTGCGCTACGCCATTGTACGTATAGTTGATCGTGTCAGTTTGCCCCGGATGCAGGCCATGCAATACTATTACACCATTACACACACCACAGTAATCAGGATTAGTGTAGGTCACAGATCGCATAGTAAATGGTGGTACTGCGAGCAATACCGGCCCTAATTTATTAGAGCCACACGAAGTACCAAACCTCACATAGAACTTGTCATATGTACTTGCACATAAGCCGGTAAATGTTATAAGGCTATCCGTACCTACGTACTGAAATACGGTGGGTTGCGGCACGCCTCCCATTGTATAGTTAATAGAATCGACCATGCCCGGATGAACACCATGAATGGTTATAGTGCCATTACATACACCACAGTAGTCAGGCTGGGTGGAAGTGACAGAACGTATAGTGAATGGTGGTACTGCCAGCAATACCGGGCCTAGTTTATTTGATATGCACGACTTACCTGTCTTTGCATAAAAGTTGGCATAAGTGCCGTTGCATAGCCCTGTGAGTGTAACAGTACTATCGCTGCCTATTGTAAATACTACAGGAGTTTGTGGTACGCCGCCTATAGTATAGGTGATCGTATCTATTTGCCCCGGATGCAGTCCGTAGAGCGTTATCGTGCCATTGCATACGCCACAGTAGTCAGGATCGGTATGCTTAAGAGCCCGCATAGTAAACGGCGGATCTGTTAGTGTTATTGGTCCTGCCGGTTTTGAAACACAGTAGGAACCATATGTTGCAGTGATAGCAGTGTATTTACCACTGTACAAACCACTGATGGTAGCTGTGCCATCCGGTGCTGCCTTTACAACCTGTGGTGTCTGCGGGACACCGTCAAGCATAAATTTTATCGTGTCTGTTTCACCCGGGTTAAGTCCGTGAAGCTTTATTGTACCATCATTATTCCCGCAGAAAGTCGGGTTGGTAAATGTTCCTGTGATCGTAATAGCCGGTGGCGATGCAATAGTTATGCTTGCAGATGTATTACAGTTACTGGATACAGAAGAGAAAATGGTTGCAGTGTATGTACCGGGCGCAAGGCTATCAACAACAGCTCCTGTAATACCAGTGAGCGTTTGTATAGTATCACCCGGACTGCGTGATACTTTTATGGTCCATGGTGAACCTCCGCCACCGGGAATCAATGATACGGCTCCTTTTTCAGTGCATGTAGCGCTGGCAATACTTGTATAGCTGATACTTGGATTAGGCAGTATCGTAATAGTATATGCAAGTGTTGTTACACCCGCCAGCGGACAATTATCGTCAGTATATGTAACGTAAAAAGTATAAGAGCCCGGGGCTACACCTATGGTGCTCCACGAGAACGTACAATGTGGTGCATTGGTTCCGTTACCTACAGTAGTGAACGTGGACCCGGTAGGTAATCCTGCAGTAGTTACAAATATGTTGTTCGACTTAACAGGTTCAGTAGGGTCTATTTTCATAGAGAATGCTCCAGCCCCTTCACATACATGAAAGTGTGTGCTATCATCTATTACTCCATTCGTTGCGGATGTCAGTCCGCCAGACGCTGCAACATTAGAACAGGTAAGCACCAGGAAGGTCATTTCACGCTGGCAGGTACCTATCAGTGTGCCGCCACGGCGTTCTTCTATGTTATATACTACTAATGACCTTTGCAAGGCATTTGGGTAAAAAGAGATCTGCCCGGTTAAATTATCAAACGAAAAGCTTGAGGTAGTAAGGGGTGCGGTAGAAGTATGGCCGCCGAGATAAGTAACTGGTGTGCCTCTTGCAGTGCCGGTAGTGCCATCCATGCCGGTTACCAGTTTAAAGCTTAATACATCGCCATCAATGTCCACTGCCCCCGGATTATAGTTGTCGCTGTTGTTGACACAGAAATATGGGGTAGGTATCACAGCAAGCGTTGGGCTGGAATTATTGGCTACACTATTGTTCAGCGTAGCTTCCAGTTGTATGTAAGTAACGGGTGTTGAAGAGATATTGGTAATGGAAATGGCCCTTCCAGCTATACTTGAAGTGCCCATGTTACCCGTAAATAAAAAGCTCCATGATGTTGAAGGGCCGGGTAATGTATAGTTAGCGCTGTAAACAAATTTTTTGATACCCGGTATCGTGTAAGATAGGTTGGTACATTGGGTAAGCAGCAGGTCTCTGGCGCATACAGGCGTTATCTCTACTCCTGTTGAGGGTGGTTCTATACTCAGGTTTATAGTAGTATAATAGCTGCTTCCGTTATAAATATTGATGGCTGGTGTATTGAATGGTAATGTAGAAAATGCGGAGCTTGTACCCGCAGAACCACAATCGCCATATGCTACAAGTGTTATTTTATAAGTATTGCCACTTACATGTGTATAGTATAGGTCCATGCCCACAAGATGGTTTGCATAAGAACTTATACTACCCGCCAGCAGCAAAATGATGAGACAAAGTAGCCTGATAAGGCAGGTTTGAATTCTTTTCATAATCTTCAAAATATAAATCACAATGAACCAAGTGCAACTCGTAGAAGGAGCGCTTAAATTCATTGAAAAACGAGAAAGTAAAAATAAGTATAATTTTTAAAATATTCATAACTGAATTTCACCGGTTCACCACATTTAATCTGATTTTAATGTCGCATCCTGAAAAGCTATTTTTTGAAAATTATTTTGCAGGAATTGGTTACATACATTATTTTCACAGATTATCCGGTTTATATTCTATTGTTTTGAAAAGTATTTTATTTCTTACCCTAAGTATACTCATTTTATTTTCCGCATGCAATTATGTGGAGAATAAACAACCTGTTAGTACACCTCAGTTTGATGCGATCATCAGTAAAGCGGAACGGCTTTCGGATGCGGGCAATATAAAAGAAGCTTTTGACCTGGTCGTATCGGCTCACAAAGCGGTAAAACACCTCACTGTTCAGGATGAAATGAATTATTTCACTTATGTCAGTAGTGTTTATCGTCGGAATTTCAATGATATAGACAATTATATAGCATCAGCAGACAGCATGATTGCTATTTTAGATAAACAAGGGCATATTCCTGGCTTTTCCGATAAGTATTATGTACTTGCTTATAATATGAAGGCAGAAGGGATGTCTTCGAGTGGGTTATATATTGAGTCTTATGAATATTATTATAAGAGTAAGACCCTGGCACAAAGAAATGCCGATTCATGTTCCTTATCTTATTTCACTTACAACCTGGCAATGGTGCTTTACAGGCAGCAGAAATATGATGAAGCGGCTCGCCAGTTCCTGCAATCTTTCAATGAATCCCGCTATTGCCCCGATAAGTTCAGTCATTTTTATCATAACCAGGAGTTGCTGGATAATATAGGTCTCTCCTACAGTGGCGCTCAAAAACATGACAGCGCCCTCTGGTTTTATAAAAAAGCGATAAGTTACATAGATTCCAATTATATGCGATATGCCAAAAGCGAAAATGTATATATTACTGCTAAAGCTGTAGTTTATGGCAATATGGGTAATGCATATATGGCTATGCATCAATATGATACAGCCACAAAACTATTGAAAAAGAGCATAGCTATTAATCTGCAGAAAGGATATACTAACGAAGACGCACTTCTGGACCAGGTAAAACTCGCAACCCTATATTATAATACCGGGCAGATAGAAAATATGAAGGAATTGCTTATAGATATAAAAGCAGAACTGGATAGCATTCCTAACAAGAGCGTTGAATTATCCTGGAATAAGCTCATGTGGAATTATTATGATCATGAGCATGATTCGGTGAAGGCATACAGGTACGCACGTGCCTTTGTGATACAAAATGACTCCTTCCTGGCGCATAACAAAGTATTGATGACATCAGATATTTCAGGGCGTATCAGGAGCCTGGAACGGCAAAATCACATAAACCTGCTGAAAAAGGATAATGAGCAGGAGCGTTTGTACCTCATAATTGCAATACTGGTTGCTGTAATGGCATTAACGATCGTAGTTGTGGTAATGAAGAATGCTAAAAAGACCCGGAAAAACCTTGCAAAACTCACCGACCTGAATAATAAAGTAAAAGAGCAGAATGAGCGACTGGAATTGGCATTAGGAGCCCTTGAGGATAAAGATAAAGACAAATCAAGGATATTAAGATCTGTAGCACATGACGTTATGAACCCCATAGCGGCCATTTCTGCCCTGTCCGATATCCTGAGCAGTGAGGCTGACAATTATTCTGACGAGCATAGAGAAATGCTGGAGCTGATAAAGGAGGCGTGCAGTAATTCATTGAGCCTGAGTAAAGATATCCTGGAAGCCTCTATGACAATGGATCCGTCATCCATGGAAAAAGAATGGATAGATATTAACAGGCTGGTGCGTGATTCTGTGAGACTTTTGAGTATACAGGCTACTGCAAAGCAGCAAAGCATTACCGTAGTGGCACATAACGAGGAT
>JAOQAP010000260.1 GCA_025963465.1 Flavipsychrobacter sp. | reverse complement strand
AGACCTGGCCATAGTGCTGGACAACAATGTGTCTTACAAAGAAGTAAAGGAAACTACCGAGCAACTGAAGCTGGATGCACTGCAATCGTTTGGCCTGTTCGACATTTTTGAGAGTGAGAAACTGGGCAAGGGTAAAAAATCTTATGCATTAAGCTATACATTTCAACTGCAAGACCGTACATTGACAGATACTGAGATAGAGCAGCTGATGAAACAACTGACAGATACTTACAAAAACAAACTCAGTGCACAAATTCGCGAATAATGGAAGCACTAGACCTTCTTAATACCAAACTGAATATGCTGCTGAAAAAATACGCGGCCCTGGAGGCGGAGAACAAACGCCTGAAAGCCACCGTAGCAGGGCATGAGAAAAACGTAGATGCACTGAGCAAAAAGCTGGCCTCGCTGGAGCAGGGCATGGTAAGCGTGCACCTGGGCAAGGCAGTGGTGGATGAGGATGAGAAAGAGAATATGCGCCTGCAGCTGGACAATGTAATAGCGGAGATAGATAAAATACTGAACACCCTGAATGATTAAACAGAACAGATACCTCTTCTTTATATTTACTGCAGTATGCGGTATACTATGGGGCGCTTGCAAGCAAGAGGGCAGCCCCTGCCTTACTCCTACGCAGGTGCACCTGGTGGTAGAGAGCATGCACAAAACAACTGATACTTCTACCGTTTTTACAGACACAACACTTTCCTATGCGAGATTTGCAGCATTGTCTCCAAATCCCATCAAGTATGGCTATAATCCCAGCTCACTGTTCAACATAACGTTATCGCCGAATGATACGTTCTGCCAGTGGGTGTTCACAACCGATACTGCTGAAACGAAAAAAGATACGATCACTTTAAATTACCAACCCGGCAGGCAATTCCTTTCCAATGCTTGCGGGTATATTTATTTCTACAGCCTTACCTCTGTCAGCAGTACACACAACATTATAGATTCAGCGCGCATAAATGTAAAGAGCGTTACCAACGATATTACTTCAAATCCGAAACATGTGCAGATATATATACACCCTCTTTATTAGCGCACTGTTTTTGTTTTGCTCAGCACCTGTTTTTGCTCAGCAAACGGATACGATAGCGGAAGAAGATACTGCGGCGGCCAAACCAAAGAAAAAGGATATGGCAGGCCACCAGCTCACATTGGGGGTAGACATCTATCGGCCGATACTGAACCAGTTGCAGAAAGACAGGTATGGGTATGAGCTGTCTGTAAGCTACTACACACGAAACGAATACTACCTGACCATGGAAATAGGTCGTGGCGGATCAACGGTAGACTCCGCTTACCTGAAATACGAGACCACTAATGAGTTTTACCGGCTTGGGTTTAATAAAAGCATACTGGCACGTGACAATCCCAAAGACTGGGATATGATGTTCATAGGGCTGGGGCTGGGCGTTGCAGACATTCACAGGGGCAGTGCAACATTTGTAGTGATAGATACTATATGGGGCAACAATACCGGTGTCATTCCCGCTAACAGCTTTCCCGCCTACTGGGCAGAGATAGCAGGTGGCGTAAGGGTGGAACTTGTAAAAGGATTGTTTGCAGGGTGGACGGCGCGTGGTAAATTCCTGCTGAACAGGAATTCGTTCAGTGAGCTCTCCCCACTATATATTGCCGGATATGGCAAGGGCGACAAGAATACGGTATTCGATATCAATGCCTACATCAGCTATGCGATAAGGTGGGATAGGAAGAAGAAAACGGTGATAGATACGAGTAAGCAGGCATTGGCACCAACCCCTGCTATCGATAGCACAAAAGTAATAGTACCTGCAACAAACGGCACTAAGTCTATGCGGGAAGCACGTGATGCAAAGAGTAAGTAATAACGATCAGTTACGGTGCTAATCTCGACTTCAGCCAACTGCCATCGGCCTGTTTTACCAACAAGATACGGTCATGCATGCGGCTGCTACGGCCCTGCCAGAATTCTATACGGGAAGGCACTACCAAGTAGCCACCCCAATGTTCAGGACGAGGTATCTCTACTCCTGAAAATTCATTTTCGTAAGTGTTGTAATTAAGGTCCAGGATACTCCTGTCAGGTATCTCCCTGCTTTGCGGGGAAGCCCATGCACCCAGGCGGGAGCCGACAGGGCGGGAATGAAAATAAGTATCATTCTCTGCAGCAGACACTTTTTCTATCTTTCCCTCTATGCGTACCTGCCGTTCCAGTTCCTTCCAGAAGAAGCAGAGCGCAACATTAGGGTTAGCAATTATTTCGTGCCCTTTATCGCTGTCGTAATTGGTAAAAAAGGTAAATCCGCTCCCGGACAGCCCCTTGAGGAGGACGATACGTGCATGGGGAATATTATTGCCATCTGCGGTGGCAAGGGTCATAGCATTTACTTCTGTTATCTGCGCTGACTCTGCCTCGGTAAACCATCTTTTGAAAAAAAGTATGGGATCTTTACCTACAGTTTCTTCATCAAGCTCAGCAAGCCTGTAATCCATACGGATATCAGCAATATTGAGCGGTTGATCGGGCAAGAACTAGTTTTTGTCGCTTTTGAACACGTATTTCACCATTACATAAAGCCAGCCAATAATCTGAGTGTAAAAAAACACCCACATCAGCAAAGGGCCTATATTCAGATTTACATTGTCGTAGAAAGCGCTTAATAATAAATTGGTCATGTATTGTAAATTTGCGCTGCAAGATACTTAATTAGTTGATTTTTTTGCCTGTTTTCTGTCATAAAAAAGCTGCTTATTCGCATTTAGGATTAACAAATGTGTTTTACCGTTTTTTGTTTTTAATTTCAATTCCAAATTCAGCGGTTAATGATCCTGCGGCATGTGCCATTTTTAAAATCGGTCTTTTTATATTCCTTTACGGCCTTCGGCGGGCCGCAGGGGCATATGGGCATGATGGTAAAGACCTTTGTGCAGAAAAGGAAGGACGTGACCGAAGATGAGCTGCTGGAATACAATTCGTTCTGTGCCATGCTGCCCGGGCCATCATCTACCCAAACGGTGATGCTGATAGCGCTGAAACGGGGCGGCGTGCCGCTGGCCATACTTACCCTGCTGCTATGGGTTTTCCCTGCAGCATTTATTATGGGGTTGTTCTCTTTCCTTATTTTCTATTTTGATGTAGGCGTATTGAAAGGCAGTAAAGGTGTGCCTATCAACCTGTTCTATTATATACAGCCCATGTCTGTGGGGTTTGTATTCTATGCGGCAGTGAGGATGATGAAGACAAGCGTGAAGTATATAGCCACAGCCAGCATTATGTTGGGCAGCCTGGTAGCCAGCTTGTTTATTAACTCTCCTTGGGTATTTCCGGCACTATTATTAATTTCCGGTACTATCAGTAATTTCAGTAATAACCGTATCCCCGAGCCGCAGCACAAGCCCAAGAAGATCAACTGGATGCACCTGTGGCTGTTTGCCCTGCTCTTCCTGATAGCTGGTGTGTTTAGCGAGGTGGCAAAAGGAAATGGCTGGCAGCATAGCCTGCTCTATGCCCTCTTTGAGAACTTTTACCGATTCGGGGCCATAGTATTTGGCGGCGGACAGGCGCTGATGCCCATGATGCTGTACCAGTTCGTGAGCCGGCCAAACTCCGAATTGCTTACTGCCGGACAACTGCTTACCGGCTACGGGATCGTCCAGGCCGTACCGGGGCCGGTATTTTCCATTTGCTCTTATGTGGGCGGGGTGGCCATGCATCCGTATGGCGCGTTCTGGCAGATAGTGGGTTGTATTACAGCCACGGTTGCCGTATTCCTGCCCAGCACTTTATTGTTGTTCTTCCTGTTCCCTATTTATCACAACCTGAAGCATCACGTAATTATATTCAGGGCGCTGGAGGGAATCAATGCAGCTATAGTGGGTATCATATTCGCATCAGGGATTATCCTGTTCCGTTCCATAGCATTTGATAAGATGCTTGCATTTGAATGGAGCAACCTGGTGGTGGTCATTATCACTTTCAGCCTGCTGCACTTTTCCAAGATACCTGCACCATTGATCGTGTTGGGATGGCTGCTACTGGGGTGGTCACTGCATTAAACACCCCCTGTCCCCCTAAAGGGGAGACCAGCTATTAAGCTTCTCAAGGTTCATAAACAATGAGGGAAAGCCCCTTTAGGGGTTTGGGGTTTCCTTCAGCAGTGTATTGATATCAGCTATCAGTTTTGTTATGTTGCCCTGGTCAAGGCCATCGTAGAAACCACGCACGCGACCCTCGCCATCTACCAGTGTGTAGTGCTTATCGTGAATGAAGTCGTCAACTATCTTCACTCCGTTAGCAGTGTCTTCTGCATTGATGAGGTAGCTGTAACGGGCCATGTCATACAATCCCTTTTTATCGCCGGTAAGGAACATCCACTGTTCAGGATTAGCATCGAAGCGGAGGCTGTATGCCTTCAGTGCTTTTACTGTATCCTTTTCAGGATCGACTGTATGAGAGAGTATCAGCACTTTCTTGTTGCCCAGGAAAGACTTGTATACCTTTTCCATGTTCTCATTCATCTTGGGACATATGCCTTTGCAGGTAGCAAAGAAGTATTCCACCACGCATATCTTCCCTTTTACATCTTCATTGCTAATGGTCTTGCCATCCTGGTTCACAAAAGAGAACGGCCCTACATGATGATTTTGATCGGCACCAATAATGGGTAAAGAAGGTTGTTTCCTCTGGTTATCTCTCATTTTAGGGTAAACCACCCCAATAAAGACTATACCCAGTATCATGAAAAAGGATATTAAGAAAATGCCGGTCTTGTTTTTCATTTCAATAAAATTGACCGCAAAGGTAGATGATTAACCCCAAACCCCTAAAGGGGCTTCTCTTATTATAACTATAAAGGTGCATGAAAATAATATGTTCGAATTATTTTCATGCACCCTGATGTTTTGCAAGTCAGCTAAATAGATGGTCTCCCCTTTAGGGGGACAGGGGGTTAAACTACCACATTGATCATCTTGCCCTTTACATAAATAAATTTCTTAGGCTCTTTGCCTTCCATCCATTTTTGTATTGCCTCGTGTGACAGTACTTCGCTTTGTATAAATGAGGCTTCCGCATCCAGCGGGAATTCCATTTCAGCACGTGTCTTACCATTTACTGCTACCGGATATACCTTGCTGTTATCGGTCACATACTTTTCTTCATACTTAGGGAACGATGCATTGATAACGCTGCTCTCATGACCCAGCTTATGCCACAGTTCTTCTGCTATATGCGGTGCAAACGGACAAACAGCTATTGTCAGTGGCTCCAGTATCTCCCGCTTGTGACAGTTAAGACCGGAGAGATCATTAACGCATATCATGAACTGGCTAACTGATGTATTGAATGAAAAACGTTCTATATCATCGGCTATTTTCTTAATGGTCTTGTGCAGTATGCGCAGCTCTGCATCTGTCGCTTTTTCATCAGTTACTATCCAACCCTTCTGATCGTCTGCATACAAGCGCCATAGTTTTTTCAGGAAACGGTGTACACCCTCTATACCCTTGGTATCCCATGGCTTGCTCACATCAATTGGCCCAAGGAACATCTCGTACATACGGAATGTATCTGCACCATATTGATTTACAATATCATCAGGATTGACAACATTGTATTTTGATTTGGACATTTTTTCTACTTCCATTTTACACTGGATGTATTTATCACCCTCCTCAGTAGTTTGTTCTTCCCAAAGAACTTCACATAATAACTCGTCAAGAACATCGGTTGCTACTCCCTGATAAATTAAATACTCTCTATATTTCGACTCTGTTAATCTATCTTTTGTATCAACGAACAAGTGCCCATACCGCAACCTAGAATTTTCTTGATATTTCCACAACATTCCTTCCTTACCGAGGAAGCTATATGGCTCACCTTCAACTGACGCTTCATTTTTGCCAATGTTTCTATAAGATTTTTTAAGAAAAACGGGCTTAATTAAATCTTTAGGCTGCCAAATAGCTGTACCAATAAAGTATGATTGTCCCTGTATCATTCCCTGGTTCAACAGCTTCTTAAACGGCTCATCAAAACCTATGTAACCAAGATCGTACAGTGCTTTTGTCCACATGCGCGCATAGAGCAAATGCCCTACAGCATGCTCTGTACCACCTACATACAGATCTACCTGCTGCCAGTAATCTGTGGCTGCGCGGCCTGCGAATTCCGTATCATTGTGCGGGTCCATGTAGCGGAGGAAGTACCAGCTGCTGCCGGCGTAGCCGGGCATAGTATTGGTCTCACGCAGGACCTCTCCCCGGCCCTCTCCGAAGGAGAGGGAGGCGTTATTATGGCCCATGTTTACCCAATCAATAATATTTGCAAGTGGACCTTGCCCCTCAGGGCCCGGCTTGTAGTGTTCAACCATCGGTAACTCGACGGGCAACTGCGTCATTTCACCCTCTCCTTCGGAGAGGGATAGGGAGAGGTCCTTTTCGTCTATCCCATAAGGCACACCTCCTACATATACTATCGGGAATGGTTCTCCCCAGTAGCGCTGGCGGCTGAAACCAGCATCGCGCAGTTTATAGTTCACTTTTCTTTTGCCGGCGCCTGATGCTACCAATGCACTGATTGCAGCCTCGTTTGCATCAGCTATGCTTTTGCCGCTTAAGAAATCACTGTTCTCAATTGTGCCATTCTTTTCGCTGTAAGCTTTTTCCCCATTGTAGCGCTCACCAAAAATATTTGTGACTGGTATATTGAAATGTTTTGCAAATGCATGATCACGGTCATCGCCGCTAGGTACCGCCATTATAGCGCCAGTACCGTAGCCCGCCAGTACATACTCTGATATCCATACAGGTATCTGCTTTCCTGTAAGCGGGTGAATGGCATAGGAACCTGTGAAGCAACCGGTCACCAGCTTCACTTCGCTCATACGCTCCCGCTCAGAGCGGCTTTTCACATAAGTTCTGTATTCGTCAATTGCTGTTTTCTGAACATCGGTAGTTATTACATCTACCAGTTCATGCTCGGGAGCAAGCACCATAAAGTCAACACCGAAAATGGTATCGGGGCGTGTAGTAAAGACAGAAATAGAGACCTCTCCGAAGGAGAGGGAGGTGTTACTTAGATCTTCATTTTGTGCCCTTGTAGTAAGTTGCTGCCTGATTTGATCAATGACATTATCAATATTAGCTATAATCTCCTCGTTCGTAAATCTTACTACTTTATATCCCTTCTCTTCCAGATATTCTGTCCTTGCAGCATCTTCTTCTTTTTGTTGCTCGTGTATCTTACCATCAACTTCAACAATAAGTTTACATGAAAGACAAACAAAATCAGGAACAAATCGTCCTATGATATGCTGCCTTCTGAATTTAAACCCTAATTGATTAGCCTTTAATCTTTGCCATAAAATGCTTTCTGCTTCTGTAGGATTATTCTTTAAATCTTTTCTCAAAGAACCGATCAAATTATACAAACTTGGCTCAGCTGTATTCCACCCTTCTTTCCCATGAGCCTGCACCACATCTCCCTCTCCTTCGGAGAGGGCCGGGGAGAGGTCGAACCTCACCTCCGCACCATTGCTCTTCCCTATCCAGTTGCGCTGCATTTCTTTCATGGCATCGCTCCAGTCCAGGTTATCAAGGCTGGACATCAGTCGGTCTGCATACTCTGTTATGCGCAGGAACCACTGGCGCATATTCTTGCGCTCTACAGGGTGGCCACCACGCTCAGATACACCGTTCACCACCTCGTCATTAGCCAACACCGTACCCAGCGCTTCGCACCACCACACCTGCGCAAAACCCTGGTAGGCTATACGATATTGCATCAGCGTATCACGCTGCTGTTGTTCAGAAAAATCTGCCCACTGCACTTTGTCAAAACTTAATGTTTCATCTGCAGGGCACTCCACGTTCACATTACCTTCCTGTTCAAATATTTTTACCAGTTCAGTTATCGGCCTTGCTTTATTCTCCTTACGGTCATACCAGCTATGAAACAACTGGAGAAATATCCATTGCGTCCATTTATAGTATTTTGGATCACTGGTATTTACCTCTCGGCTCCAGTCGAAAGAAAAGCTGATGTTATCCAGCTGCTCGCGATAACGGGCGGTATTATTCTTAGTGGTAACCGACGGATGTTGACCGGTTTCCAAAGCGTACTGCTCAGCAGGCAACCCAAAGGCATCGAACCCCATAGGGTGCAATACATTGTAGCCATTCAATCTTTTATAACGCGCGTATATATCTGAAGCAATATAGCCCAGCGGGTGACCCACATGTAGTCCCGCCCCGCTCGGGTAAGGGAACATATCCAGTATGTAGCATTTAGGTTTTGTAGTATCGTTGGTTACTTTATATACCTGTTGATCGTTCCAGTATTTCTTCCAGTTGGCTTCTATCTGCCGAAAATCGTATTCCATATAATATAAAAAAGCGCGTTTGGACAAAAATACAAAACTAACTGCCTTGTTCGCTGTATTATCTCTTTCCTGTCCCTAACTTTGCTGCCATCTTTTACCACATGGACCCGATATTTGTTTCGCAGGACTTTATTACCAAAGATTTCCAGAACGCACACTTAGCGCGTTTTTATATACCTGATGGGCTTGAACGTAATGACCATGACATTATCATTTCGGTCATTCATACAGATATTTTCATTAATGAGAACAAGATAGAAATTGCCAAGCAATACCCGGAAGATCCGTTCATGGACTCCCTGTTCAAATACAAACTGGTAGAACCCGGCGACCTGCAGCTGATGGACAAAGCTGAATTATATGCAGCTCTTGATAAAGGCCCCGCGCAGATGGCGTCAAGGACAGAGGAGGAAAAAGCAGTGTATTTGAACAATGTAGCATGGACGAAAGCCGATATAGATAAGCAGGATGCCCACAGGTATTTTGTGCTGAGTATGGATATGTTCCAGCAACAACATCCTATCATTAACATCCCGGAAAGTACGGTCTATAAATACTTCACAACGATCTTCTGGCTGGACCGTGATCTGAATATACTCACCTGTTGCGAGCTGTCTTACGATTAAAACTCCAGCGCAAGCCCGTCATAAGCGAGATGCATGTTTTCAGGCAGGTCACTATCCACCATGTCATGGAGGCCCAGCTGGTGGCTGATGTGGGTGAAGTAGGTCTCCTGCACCTGCAGGCTCTTGGCTACTTCTATTGCTTCTTTGAGGGTATAGTGCGAGATATGTGGCTCATGGCGCAGCGCATTCAGCACTACGGTCTTACTACCATTTATTTTCTGCATTTCTTCCGGCGCTATGTAGTTGGCGTCGGTGATGTAAGTAAAGTCACCTATACGAAAACCCAGCACTTCCATTTTATAATGCAGCACCCTGATAGGGGTAATGGTAATGCCTTTCACCACGAAAGGGTCGTAGGCATTAATAGTATTAACGTCAATCTGCGGAATACCGGGATACTTAGTATCGGCAAATATGTAGCTGTACTCGCGTTTCAGCGCTTCCTGCGTTTCTTCGGTAGCATATACTTCTACCGGTTTATGCTCAAAGAAATTGTAAGGACGTATATCATCCAGCCCGGCTATATGGTCTTTATGACCATGAGTAAAAATGATAGCGTCCAGTTTTTTAACACCGGCACGCAGCATCTGGTAGCGAAAATCGGGGCCGCTGTCTATTACTATACTTGCCTCGTCCGTTTGTATCCATATGGCACAGCGCAGCCGGGCATCCTTTTTATTGGTGGATGCGCATACCGCACACGGGCAACCTATGAAAGGAACGCCCTGAGATGTGCCCGTGCCAAGGAAGGTTACTTTCACTCGGCAAGGTCCATTTGAGTTTGTACAGAATCGTCGGTACCCGGGGTAGTAGGGGCCACCAGCTGTTTATACCATTTCAGCATTTCACCGCTCAGTTCCTCTTCTTTCACCGTTATATTAGGCAGTATCTCTATCAATGCGTTTATACGGCCTTCCACACTGAAAAACTTATTGATCACCACCACTCTTCTTTCCTCCAGGATACAATACCCGCTGTTGAAGTGGCCTTTTTCATAACGTATGATATAGCGGGCCTCTTCGTAAAGTCCTTCTAATTTTTTAAGCGTGTTTGGCGTATATTTGAAGCTCATTAGCAATTGCTGTTTCGATGAATAAAAGTAGAAAATTCGCAGCACTTATAACCATTACAATTATTTTATTAACGTTTTGGGGTATTGCGGGCGCACAGGTAGCCGATGATGACCCGGAGGGTCTGTACCTGGAAAAACCACGTTTATTCTATGCCGGGCTTATAGGCGGAGCAAATTTCGCACAGGTAGACGGCGATAATTTTGCCGGATACCATAAGGTAGGCGCTAATGTGGGTGGTATAGGTTATGTGCAGGTCTATAAACATACGGCTGTAAGCTGGGAGATACTTTATACTGAAAAAGGCGCTAAAAGTAATTTCCCACGTCCGTCCGGCATTGACAGCATATACA
Organism: Flavipsychrobacter sp.; assembly: GCA_025963465.1. Lineage (GTDB taxonomy): Bacteria > Bacteroidota > Bacteroidia > Chitinophagales > Chitinophagaceae > Nemorincola. Next base: position 4,195 of record JAOQAP010000260.1, on the reverse strand, counting down.
TTCTTAAATACAATATCAACGCCCGCTATGCGGAAATACCGCTGATGATCAATTATTTCGACCAGCGGAAAAGCCATTTCGGAGTGGGCGTATCGTACAGCCGGCTCATCACAGCCACAGAAGGACTCAAAACTGACAGGCCTTATGCCATAGACCTGACCAAATACCCATTTGTAAAAAACAATTTTGATATTGTGGCCGGCGCCCAGCTGCACCTGGTAAAGGGACTTTTTATGAATTTCAGGTTCCAGTATTCGTTGAATCCTATCCGGACTGACTCGCCGCCCAATTTTTCCCGTGCACAGAAACAGTACAGTAATGTATGGACGGTGCGGTTAATGTACCTATTTATATAATAGCGGCTTATGGAAAACTTCCCGGTAAAACTGCCTTTACGAATAGACTGGAGCGAAATGGACCTTTTCGGCCATGTAAATAATGTTTCTTATTTCAAATATGTGCAGGCGGCAAGAGTAAATTACTGGGAGGTAAGTATGCTCACACAGCTATTTGACGAAAAAAAGATAGGCCCCATATTGCTTTCCACTTCCTGCCAGTTCAAAATACCATTGTTCTACCCCGGCAATATAGTAGTAGAATCGAGAATAGAATTTATAAAGACAACCAGCTTTGGTATTCACCACCGTATACTTAATGAGGAGGGTGAAATAGCAGCCGAGGCCCATGATGTGATCGTGACCTACGACTTTAATAAAAATGAGAAAGTATCGGTATCTGATGAATTCCGCAGATCGGTGGCTGCTATAGAAGGCAAAGAATTCTAATCGCATACGTGCATTAACGACAGATATTTCGTCATTTTTTAGCCTTTATACCCTTAAAATTTACAAAATAGACTACTTTAGCGGGCAGACTACCATTAACATGCACATAACGATTGTATTACCGGCATACAATGAAGAAGAATCATTGCCGCCGTTGCTCCAGAGAATAAATGAGGCTTATAATCTATATAAATGGGACGCCCATGTGCTTGTCGTTAATGATGGTAGCAAGGATAATACACTGGGAGTAGCCCGTGATTTTAAAGGAGATATAAAGGTCGAGATACTGGATATACAGCCCAACTCAGGGTTGGCAAATGCAATAAACCAGGGCATACGCAAAGCAATAGAAGGCAGAAAAGATACAGATATAGTAGTGACACTGGATGCTGACGACAGCCAGAACCCCTTCCTGATACAACGCATGATGCAGCAGGTAGCGGAAGGAAGTGACCTCGTAATTGCATCGCGCTACCAGCCGGGGGCACGCATAAAGGGACTGAAACGCTCCAGGAAATTCTTTAGCTGGGCAGCAGGACTGCTGTTCCGCGTGTTTGTTGGTTTTGAGGGCATTAAAGATTACACCTGCGGCTTCCGCGCCTACCGTGTAGATATGCTCCGGAAAACCATCAACTATTACGGCGATAAGTTCATTACTCAAAAAGGATTTGGCTGCATGGTAGAACTCTTGCTGAAAGTAGCGAGCCAGAGTGCCACCATGAACGAGGTACCCATGATACTGCGCTACGACCTGAAACAGGGCGAATCGAAGATGAACGTGCAAAAGACCATGAAGCAGACACTGAAGCTTTTATTTGATTACAAAACCGGCAGGATCAATCCATAAACTGTTGCAAGATGGCCAACAATGGCTTAGCCAGGAAAGTAAATATCTTCTGTTTGCTTGCAGCCATCATTGCTGTGCTTATCTTCCCGTTGAAAAAAGAAATATGGTACGACGAGACCGTATCCATGCTCTGCAGCAAGGGCATCAGCCACGACACTCCGGAACAATTAGCCAATACTACAACAACCAGTTCTGCTGAGCTAGCCAAACTAAATACATCTGAAAATGTATTCACAGCAACCGTACTGGACAACGGCAACAGCTTCCTGTACAACATCTCCTTACATTGGTTCACCGGACTTTTTGGCAATAGTATTGCCACTTATACACTCTTCTCAAAACTATGTACCATTGCATTACTTATCGCATTCTTCCTGCTTTGCCTGCTATTTATGACCGATAGTTTTTTTGTTTCCATTGCCGTACTGCTATTGGCTATGGACAATATGATGGGCATCAGCCACGAGATACGAGCTTATGCTATGGGCGCTTTTTTCATCACTACTGCTGCTATCTTCTTTTATAAGTTCACTTATCAGAAAGCAAGCCCGCTGTTATTATTCCTTACCGGGCTGTTCTCCGTCGGTGCAGTATTATGCCATTTTCTGAGTGTATATATCGTATTGGTATTCCTTGGCGCTATGCTGTATACCAAACGAACCGCACTGTTTTCCGTAAAGAATGTATTGGCCATGTTACTGCCAATAGCATTGATCGGCATTTTCTTTTACTGTTCTGCAAAGGGCCTTCAGATCATGAGCAAGCAGAATGAAAAGATAGCCCAGGCCGCGCAGGAATTCAGCATGGGCAAGGTTTTGCTACTGGGCATGAAGTATACAGCCATCAATTTTAAAGCCATTTTCCCTGCCTTTATAGATAAGGCAATTGTTATTATTCTATCCTTCCTTGTTGTGCCGGCATTGTACCTGTATGGACTTCGCAATACAGCTATTGCTACGCAAAAACGGAACCTGCACCTGTTATTCCTGTTGGGTATCAGCGGCAGTATATTTCTTTCATTGCTTTGCCTGAAATCGCATCACTATACCGCATTGTATTACCGGTATTTTTCTTTTTGTATTCCATTCTGCTGCCTGTTCACTACCTATGTATTATATATATGCGCTGCAAATTCGGGCATCAGCAAAGCGGTAAAAGGAGGCATACTATCTGTTATCACGCTACCTGTTGTTGCACTTTTTCTTATGTTCCTGGCGAAGGGCAACCCTAAAGTAAAATATAACCACATAGCTGTTGCCGGTGAAATAGTGCGCGACCATGTAACAAAAATAGAAGTGCCTGAATGGAGCGATGCACTACTGATACAGTGTGTTTTGCCGGATGGGTATAAAATAGATTATGTAAGAAACCCGCTAACAACGAACTTTACACTTTATAAGGCAGGTAATGAGGAACAGGTACCGGTAATAAAAATCAATTCATAAGCAACTACGATGCAGAAAGTGATCATTTTTTTTGGCACAAGGCCCGAGGCAATAAAGTTCGCCCCGGTCATTGAGCTATTGCAGGACAATAAGAATTTCGAGACACTTATCTGCTCTACCGGGCAGCACAAGGAAATGCTGCAACAGGTACTGGACTTCTTTAAGATACCTGTACACTTCACACTGGATGTAATGGAACCTAACCAACAACTGGCAGGACTTACTGCAAAACTGCTGGTAAAAATAAATGAGGTATTGCTCGCCGAAAAACCTGATATGATCATGGTGCAGGGCGATACTACTACTACTTTTGCCGCGTCACTTGCCGCGTACTACAACAAAGTAAAGATCATACACGTAGAGGCCGGGCTGCGCACATTCAATAAGTTCTCCCCCTTCCCTGAAGAGATAAACAGGGTGATAACCACAAGGCTTACAGACTTTCATTATCCACCTACAGAACAATCACGTCAGAACCTGTTGCATGAAGGTATAGCTGACGATAAAATACTGGTGACGGGCAATACAGTCATTGATGCACTGTTCCTTGGTCTGAAGAAAATAGAAAATAATATTCCTAAGGGCATTACCGATCTGAAGCTGGAATCAATAAAGGATTTCATACTCATCACCATGCACCGCAGGGAAAATCATGGCGATGGTATACGTAACATTTGCCTTGCGCTCAAGAGAATAGCCGACGATTCACAGGTGCCTGTTATTTTCCCCGTGCACCTGAACCCGAATGTAAAAGATGTGGTACATGAGATACTCGGTAGCCACCCGCTCATTCACCTGGTCCCGCCATTTGCTTATCCCGAATTTTTATGGCTGCTCAATAACTCACGACTGATACTTACAGACAGTGGCGGTGTGCAGGAAGAAGCACCATCGCTTGGCAAACCAGTGCTGTTGCTACGCGATACCACGGAGCGTCCTGAGGCCGTAGAAGCAGGAACCGTGCTAAAAGTAGGCAGCGATGCTGAGCTCATCTATACCGAAGCAATGAGACTGCTCACCAACAAAGAAGCATACAATTCTATGGCCGTAAAGACTAAACCTTAAGGTGAAGGGCTGGCCGCGCACAGCATACTTGATTCCATGATCGCTATGAAATT
>JAOQAP010000255.1 GCA_025963465.1 Flavipsychrobacter sp. | reverse complement strand
GGTGTAGGCAACGCCAGGAATATCACCTTTGCGTCTTTGATGCCATTTGCCAATGACGTCGTAAAATGCAATCTTTTCTCTTTGATGTTCCTATCAAGCAATATATCAAGGCCAGGCTCATATATCGGAGATTTCCCCTGCTTCAAACTATTTATCTTATTCTCATCTATATCTATGCAGATCACATTATTTCCTGTTTCTGCGAAGCAAGTGCCCGTTACCAATCCTACGTAGCCTGTGCCTATTATAGCTATTTGCATTCTAAATTGAGTTAGGTGGCAAAAGTAGATAATATTTTGATGAAAAAATATACCCTTATTGCTGTTTAACAGACTATATGGATATGATGACTGTATCATGATCCCCTTTAGTACACATTGTTTTTTTAGTTTTTCATCACAAAAGCGGAAAATCAGTTCTATTTTATTATTTTGTGGCACTTTATGTATGCTAGGTATGCGACAATTTGTATATTAGCACCAAATTTTATTATCAGACCTTCTGACCGAAGACTGTTTAAACAAATAACTTATCTATGCATTGCATTTCAACTTTCAAAAAAGGTGCTTTATTCATCGTTGCTTCCATGTTATTTTTTGCTGCCTGTACGCCGGTAAAACAAACAGGACTCACAGATGTAGACGATAATGGCGGTTACGCATCAGACGCATCAAGAATAGAGCTTGCTAATAATGATGCTATATCCATAGCTGACGTTGCCGGCAATTTTTATAATGCGGCTTACATCAGTACAGCTAGCGGATTGGGACTTAGCTCTACTACCGTGGGTACAGATACTATCAGTATCCCACATACACTTACTATACGCTTTGGCAATAACGACCAGGTATGCCTGGACGGCAGAAAGCGCCGTGGTACGATCATCGTTTCTTTCAACAACCAGTATAACAACGACAAAGAAACACATACGATCACTTTCGATCATTACTTCCTGAACGGCAACCAGCTTACAGGCAGCATTAAAACCACACGCATAGATACTACTATAACAGGCAACTGGTACTACAATATACTTGCCGATGACTCACTGGACATGAGCCCTGATCCATTGCAGAGCGAGTACATAAGGTACACGGCAAACCTGGTACGCAAATGGGTAGCAGGCTACGCCAGCAACGAACGTACCGACGATGTATTCTCTATATCAGGCGCTGCTACTCTTTATCGTCCCAATAATCATAATTTCAGCCTCGGTATCTCTACTCCGCTGCAGTTCGCACTTAATTGTGATTATGCAGAGTCTGGTGTAGTAAACGTTACTGGCTATAACGGCAGTCGCATACTTAACTATGGTGATGGTAACTGTGACGAAAATGCGCAGTTGAACATAGGTGTAAACGTGCATCAGCTTACCCTTACAAAATAATACTTCCAGGCACCTAACATATAAAGAGGCGGGCAATGCCCGCCTCTTCTATTTATATTGTATTCCCCAATCAATTGTCAAGTATCAAGTATCCAACGACGCTATCAGTATCTCACATGCATGCCGTATCTCATCATGAGTAATAGTAAGTGGCGGTGCTATACGTATACAGTCCGGGGCAAACAGGAACCAGTCTGAGAAAAGGCCTTTTGCCATGCAGCGCTGCAGCGCATGCATCACCATTTCAGCACTTTGCAACTGCACCGCCATGAGCAGACCTTTGCTTCTCACGGCTTTTATTGCCGGGTGAATTAATAAGGAATGGAACAGCTTTTCTTTATCTGCTACACCATCTGTCATTTGCTCATCCAGCAGGGCTTTCAGGCCAGCCATACCTGCCGCGCAGCATACGGGATGCCCGCCAAAGGTGGTAATATGACCAAGTACAGGATTATTAGTAAACACCTGCATCAGCTCATGCGAAGCGATGAAAGCGCCCAACGGCATGCCTCCACCCAGCGCCTTGCCCAATAGTACCACATCAGGCACCACACCATAGTGCTCAAAACCCCAAAGCTTGCCTGTGCGGCCAAATCCGCACTGTATCTCGTCAAATATCAACAGTGCACCTGTAGCGGTGCATTTATTTCGTAGTTGCTGTATCCAGTTAGTATCGGGTTCTATTACTCCTGCCTCGCCCTGCACAGTTTCTATAATTACGCAGGCAGTCTGTTCATTAATTGCTGCAAGCAGTTCCATAGAGTTATAGTCATAATGCCCAACGCCCGGCAACAGCGGACGGAAAGCATTGCGCCAGTATTCATCACCCATCACGCTCAGGGCGCCCATAGTATTGCCATGATAACTGTTGTTACAACAGATCACCTCAGTGCGCCCCGTAGCCCGGCGGGCCAGTTTCAGCGCACCTTCGGTAGCTTCTGCGCCGCTATTGGTAAAATACACGCAATCAAGTGATGCAGGCAAGTGACCAGCTAATAGTTCCGCATACTTTACCTGCGGGCTTTGCACCAGTTCTCCATACACCATTACATGCAGGTAGGCATCTGCCTGGTCATTTATGGCCTGCACTACTGCAGGGTGCCTGTGTCCTATATTGCACACGCTTATGCCTCCTATAAGGTCCAGGTAACGGTTGCCATCTACGTCATACAGGTAGTTGCCTTCGGCTTTTACGATCTCTATGCCCACCGGTGCGGGAGAGGTTTGCGCTACATGCTGCTGGAAGAGTTGGCGATTGTTCATACTGGATACTGGATGCTAGTTACTTGATATTGGATGCCCTTTGTTTCTTACGTTCGATCAAAAACTTACTGACAAAGGTAAAATACCAAAGGCAGCAATATGCTGCCTTTGGTCTGATAATATTCCGGGTTAACCCCTGTTTGCTTTTAGCAATAAGTCTCGAAAGCCTGTACAAGGTTAGCTGCTATCATCTGTGCAGAACGGCCTTCTATCATGTGGCGCTCTATCATATGCACAGGCACACCGTCCTTCAGCAATACTATAGCCGGTGATGACGGCGGGTAAGGCAGCAGGTAGTTGTTACGTGCATGCTTCACTGCTTCTACATCAAAACCTGCAAAGCTGGTAGCCAGCTGGTCAGGCATTTTGGTAGCGTTCTGTATGGCCATTACCACACCCGGGCGCGCCGTACCTGCACTGCAACCACACACACTATTGATCATCAGTAACGTAGTACCTTTTTGTTTCAGCGTATTATCTACATCTGCTGCTGAGAGCAATTCTTTAAATCCGTGGCTGGTCAATTCAGCCTTCATTGGCGCCACTATTTGTTCAGGATACATGTTTTTTGTTGTTTAATTAGTACAAAGGTACGCCAACCCACACCATTTACACTAAATAGGGAGATAAGTAAAATCAATTATAACCTGAACCTTGATTTTCCTGATTAAAGGATGCTCCGGATGCTGATTCTATTTTTTATCAGCGTCCTTATCCTTTTTATCCTCTTTCTTTTCAACAACATCTTTAATAGGCGCTTCTATCTTTCCGTCTATTACGTGCCAGTTCTGCTGTGGTTTTTCCACATGTTTCGGTTTACGTGCGGCTACTGCTTTAGCTTTTTCTGCGGCAGCTTTTTCTGCGGCAACCTGTTCATCATGCTTTTGTTGCTGCTCGGCCTTCACCTGTGCTATGCCTTGTGCTATACCTGCAGTAGTACCTTGCGCTATGCCGGCTTTAGTGCCTGCAGCCATACCGCTGTCGTATGCAGCCTGCTTGATACCCGGCGCGATCAGGAACAATGCAATACCACTCAGCAAAAGGCCTAATGCAAGGCCTAAAAATACTTTTTTCATACAGTTTCAATTTGTGTGTGCGACCCGCAGAAAACAACGGGGAGGTGTAAAATACAATTATTTGTATAAAAAAGAAAACTATCAAATAATCTCACTATAGGCTGAATTGCCACATAAACATAGTTTATATTTAAAAAAACTCAAGCCGAACAAAATATTTAACTCGTCACGGTAGGCGTACCGAGTGTACCTGCAGAGGATACTAGCTCATATACCTTCATATTTACTTTGCGTCTCAGCGCGTTCAGGGTTTCATCATTGGGAAGAGGATGTGGAAGATGATAGGAAACGACAAGCTGAAATGTTTCTTTATCAAAGGTCTCGATGTGTGCTTCTATGGGAGCTTTTACCGGAGGTATATGAGGTAAAGCTTCTTTAATGTCAGTGATCAGTTGTTCCAGGTCATTGTGTGAAATACCGTACCTGATATTTACTGCCACCTTCATACCACGGTTATCACGGGTAGAAAGGTTGATAAGATTCTGGCTGACGAGGTTCTGGTTGGGAATGATGTGTGCAGAGCCATCTGCATTACGCAGGCGTGTGCTTCGGAAACCTATACGCTCTACCACACCTTCTATTTCACCCAGCTTTATAGTTTCGCCTGTGGCAAATGGCTTGTCGGACAGGATAGTGAATGCTGCAAAAAAGTTTTCAACTGTTTCCTTACCGGCAAGAGCAATGGCCACACCACCTATACCAAGACCGGTGATAAGCGCTGGTATATTGACATGGAACACAGCACCGAGTATCCAGAAAATACTGAACGTCCAGGTAATTAACTTGGACATCTCCTTGATAAGAGGGAGCAATTGCTGCTGTGACCGGTTCTTATCTTCATTGGCCTTACCTATGCGTACGTAGTATATAAAGTCGATAAAGCGGGTAATGACCCGGGTAAAGAATATAATGAACAGGAAGAGAAAGATATGGTCAGTAATATCGCCAAGGTTTATATCCAGCTGGCGCTTGGAGAGTTTTCTGTGAAAGGCAATATGATCGAGCATGCCTGCGATCTGCTCTGTAGCAACAAAGAAAAAGATAATGAGCAACAACCGCTCCAGCGGGCGAAATAACAGGTCGTGTATACGCGCCTTGTGTTTTATATAACTATACCGCTCTGCAAGCCTGCTGCTGATGCGCATGAGCAGGTTGGCAAGGGGCTTGCGTAACAGCAGGGTAGCTATTACAATGCCTACAAACCATATATAATTGACCACCCGCTCACCCATGTAGGTTTGATCGAAGATGGTTATATCAATGGTTAGGAGCATTTTCTATTTTTGGAATTCGGAATTGGGGATTTGTAATTGGGATTGATGCTTAGCGTATACTTGCTAACCAATTAACCTTTTAACCTTTTAACTTTTTAACTAATTAACCGACATCTAAACGCTCACATTGAACTCCCTCAATGCATCGTTGAGGCTGGTCTTGAGGTCGGTAGATGCTTTGCGGGTGCCTATGATGAGCGCACAACTCACCTGGTACTCACCGGCAGGGAAACTCTTGGTATAGCTGCCCGGTATAACCACACTACGTGCCGGAACACGACCTTTGTATTGCTTTGGCTCAGCACCGCTTACATCTATGATCTTGGTACTTTGCGTGAGCACTACGTTAGCGCCCAACACAGCTTCTTTTTCAACTATAACACCTTCTACCACTATACAACGGGAGCCTATGAAACAGCCATCTTCTATAATGACCGGAGAAGCCTGTAATGGCTCCAGCACACCACCTATGCCTACCCCACCGCTCAGGTGTACCCCTTTGCCTATCTGCGCACAAGAACCTACTGTGGCCCATGTATCAACCATGGTACCTTCATCTACATAGGCACCTATGTTTACGTATGACGGCATGAGCACGACATTCTTTGCGAGGTATGCGCCATAGCGGGCCACCGCATGCGGCACCGCACGCACACCGAGGGAAGCATAATCTTTCTTCAGCAACATCTTATCATAGAACTCAAATGGCGCTACTTCCCAGGTCTGCATAGGCTGTATACCAAAGTAAAGCAGTATGGCTTTTTTCACCCACTCATTTACCTGCCATCCTTTATCTGTAGGTTGTGCAGTACGCAGGCGGCCTTTATCTACTTCTTCTATCACTGCACGTACGGCATTGATGTAGGTATCCTGTTTCAATAATTCACGATTGCCGTATGCGTCTTCTATTAATTGCTGGTATTGGGACATATTTTTGTTTTAAATAGTAATGAAGCGGCAAAATTAACGTGAATGAGCCTTTTTATCAAATATCAAGTTTCTTCACCTGCCATGGCCAGAAGATATGACCGGTAACAAGGCCATGAGCCTGCCTGCGCTCTACAAAGTGAAACAGCAGCATAGCAACAAATATGGCCAATGGCACGCCTATAGCCCGTGAAAGTATGCCATATGCTGCTCCCCGAGATGTGAATTGCGCTACAAAGTTGTCTGTAAGGTAGAACATGGAAAAATGTATGAGAAAAATGGAGTAAGAACGCTCCCCGATCCATATCATGAGCGGGCGGCTGAGCCACCTGCGGAATGATTCTACTTTAAATGACAATATGATAATACCTGCATACAACAACCCGAAACCCGAATGCACAATAGGTATATAAAACCAGGAAATGAGTATAAGTGCAATGCCGGATATAATAAATGCCTGTGCCGCTTTTTTATCAAAGTCTTTAGCAGCCAGCAGCATGCCCATTAAGAAACATACAGGATAACAAACACTCTGGTAAATGTTACTGACGACATGACCCGAATCATAGAGATGAGGATAATAACGTGTAAGAAAAAGCTGCAACGCTAATGATAAGGCTATAGTTACTGTGATCATCACGGTAACCCGAACATTATTCAGCTTGTGATACGACGGGAAGATGAACAAAAAAACAGGTACAAGCAGGTAAAATAATATCTCTATGCCCAGGCTCCACCATGCGAGGTTATAGTATTCACCATTGAAGTTGATGATGAGGGCTTCCTTCAGTATCTCATCGAGCTGGAAATAGAGGTGGAAAACCATCTTGCTGTACCATGTAGGAAATGCATTGATATACATACTGACAAATGCCCCTATAATGAGTGCAGCCCAGTATGGAGGCAGGATTCGTTTTGCCCTTCGCAGGAAATAAGTACCGATCTTAAAGTCACGCATCTTCCGCAGGTACGGGCGAAGCAACACTATGCCACTTAGCACAAAGAACAGTTCAACACCCGACTGTGTAAAATATGCCAGGTAATAACCGGGGGCAGGTAACTTTAAATAGATCAGCAGCTTGACGATGTTTGCAGTAAACGCATGATGAAACACGATCATCAATGATGCGATGCCGCGTAACCCATCTAAAAAATGAAATCGTTCCTGCTTTGCTGCCGTTGCACTCATGTATGGTGTAGTAACTATATTAATTTATAAGATCAATTCAATATGCTGTCGAACACATCGAATATACGTTGCATGTCAGTATCAGTAAGATTAGAGCCTGAAGGAAGGCACAAGCCATTTTCAAACAACTGTTCGGATGTGCCATTGCCATAAAAGATACTTCCCTCAAATACAGGCTGAATGTGCATAGGTTTCCACAACGGACGTGATTCTATATTCTCTTTCTCCAATGCCAGGCGCAGGTCTTCCCTGTTGAACCCAGCCTCTGCAGGGTTGATGAGGATAGTGCTCAGCCACCTGTTGCTGAAATAACCTTGCGGCTCCTGCAGGAAGTAGATACCATTGGCATCGCTAAGCCTGCTGAAATATTGCCCATACACATTGCGGCGCTGCGCTACCCTATGTGCCAATACTTCCATTTGCCCACGGCCAATGCCTGCGCAAATATTACTCATGCGATAGTTATAGCCTATCTGCGAGTGCTGATAGTGAGGTGCCTCATCCCTTGCCTGGGTAGACAGGAAACGGGCATCTTTTACTATAGATGAATTATGTGATACCAATGCACCACCACCTGAGGTAGTGATGATCTTATTGCCATTGAAAGATAATATACCTATGTCTCCAAACGTACCGCACTTGCGGCCATCGATCGATGAGCCCAATGCTTCTGCTGCATCTTCAAGCACCGGTATATCATAGCGGGCAGCTATCTCGCATATCTCAGGCATTTTTGCCGGCATGCCATATAAATGGACAGGTATGATCACCTTGGGCTTCTTACCCTTTGCTATTCTATCCTTTATTGCTTCTTCCAGCATTTCCGGAGACATGTTCCATGTATCGACCTCACTGTCTACAAATATGGGAATGGCGCCTACATATGCGATCGGGTTGGCTGTGGCAGAGAATGTCATACTCTGGCAGATAACCTCATCGCCCGGCTTAACGCCAAGCAGCACAAGACCCAGATGCAACCCTGCAGTACCTGAACTAAGCGCAGCCACATAGCAATCATCATTGAGAAACAATTCAAGGTCCTGCTCAAAACCATTCACATTAGGGCCGAGCGGCGCTATCCAGTTAGTATCAAAAGCATCCTTTACATATTGCTGCTCTGTGCCGCCCATATGTGGGGATGACATCCATATTTTCGCTTTCATTATTGCTGTTCTTTTATCTTAATAACCCTGGCAGGATTGCCTACCGCTGTCGCATAGTCAGGTATATCCCTGATGACCACCGCACCTGCACCTATAGTGCACCATTTACCTATCCTGATTCCCTGTATTATCAATACCACCGCATCTATTGACCATGACTGTGTACTTGGCGATTACGTTCATATTTCCCCGGGTGCTATA
>JAOQAP010000239.1 GCA_025963465.1 Flavipsychrobacter sp. | reverse complement strand
CAGTACCGGGATAGTTGGCTGTAAAGGTTTGAGGGAATTTTGACCTGCCTGCTTTACTCCACTTACACTCATAGGCTTTAAACAGCTTTCCTTCCTCTTCTACCAGGTCTATTTCCTGCTGCTGGGTGGTGCGCCAAAAGTATAGTGTTGTATCCTTGTCTTTGTAATCCAGGTATTTCATTCGTTCTGCAATTACAAAATTTTCCCATAGTGCACCGGTATCGGTACGTGAGCCTATGCGGTTAAAATCATTGATAATAGCATTGCGGATACCGCAATCGAAAAAATATATTTTCTTCCCTTTCTTTATTTCATTGCGCACATTACGGTTCAGCGCAGGCAGGCGAAATATTACAAACGCTTTTTCAAGCAGGTCTATATATTTTTCTACAGTGCCTTTATCCGCCCCGATGGTCTGTGCTAATTCGTGATAACTAACCTCGCTTCCTATCTGTAGCGCAAGCGCCTTCAATAGCTTTTCCAGCAGTACCGGCTTTTTTATCTGCTCCAGCATCAGCAAGTCTTTATACAGGTAGCTGCCCGCCAGCAGTTTCAATAGCTCTTTTTCCTCACCTGCTTTTGTTACTATTTCAGGATAATAGCCAAAAACCATCCTGTGTTCTATCAGTCGCTTTTCCTGTAGCAATCCATGATGGCCAGCCATTTCAGAAAAGCTTAGCGGGTACAGCATGAATTCATACTTGCGACCTGTCAGGGGCTCATTTACTTTATCAGAAAGCTCAAAGGCAGAAGAACCTGTAGCTATGACCTGTATGTTCTTCAACTGATCAGTGAATAGTTTTAAGGTGATACCAATGCCGGGTATGCGTTGCGCCTCATCTATGAATACAATTTTATTATCACCGGCAATGTTCTTTAACCTGGCAGAGGTTGTATTGCTCAGCATATCCCTTACATCAGCCTCGTCGCCATTCAGGTACAGCCATTTTTGCTCCTGGTTTTCCAATAGTGTTTCTACCAATGTGGATTTACCGCACTGCCGGGAGCCAAATATTAATATGGCTTTGCCTTTGAACATGCGCTTTATAATAGCCTCCTGTAGTGTTCTTACTATCATAACCTGTTTCTAAATCGCTAAATTACATAATAATTTGCGATTGTAATCTCTAAAAATCATAATAATTTGCGATTACAATCACTAAAAAGTATAATAATTTTCGATTTAGAAACATAATTGATTGATTATCAATAAATCCTTTTAAACAAGACAGCTTGTTTAAGGGGTTATTCAATACCCAGATCCTTATTGTACATATCTATCTTCATCTTGCCCTGGAATACGGCTTTATGCTTTTTGGGGTCGTAGACGGTTACTATAACATCTTTTTCCCATGTGGAGGGGGTGCCGATATCTACAATTATCTCTTTCAGCGCTTTATGGTGTTTGCGCTTTACTACGGCATGGCCGGCAGTGAGGAGAAATGCGCCAAGGTCATGCTGCATCATTGGCTGCAGGTCGTTGGTGTATTCCGTTCTGCCCCTGTACAGGTTTATATAGTATTTTTTTTGCTCGTCCAGCTTTGATGTAAGACCATAGGTGGAATCGCCGATCTCTGCCAGCAGCAGCAAGGCCCTGTTGATATCCTTAATAGTAAATGATACTGTGTAATGCTCAAAAGCGACATTCACCTGTGGTTTCGCCCACAAGTTCCGGATACGAACTGTATGCTGGGCGAGTGTAGAAACGGACAGAATACACGCACCCAGTAAAAGCACTATACTTTTCATTATTCTGGTCTTTTAATCTGCTAAAGTTATGAAAACAGCTAATTTTGGCATCAAATACTATTTTAGATGAAAAGCTTTGCGAGTGATAATTATGCAGGTGTGCTGCCGGAAGTAATGGAAGCCATGAATAACGCCAACAGCGAGCACGCCCGTTCTTATGGTGCAGACGAGGTGACCAAACGTGTTACTAACCTGTTCAGGGAAGTATTTGAAGCCGACGCAGAAGTGTTTTTTGTTTTTAACGGCACAGGAGCAAATGTGCTCAGCATCAGCAGCGCTACCCATTCTTACAATGCCGTGCTGTGCTCCGACACCTCTCATATATATAATGATGAATCTTCTGCGCCGGAAACATTTACGGGTTGCCGGTTCTTCCCGCTGACAGCAAATGACAAAGGTAAGCTGGACATAAGCACCATCAGCGACCGGCTGATACGCAAGGGAGATATACACTACCCGCAGACGGCGATGATCTCTATTACACAGACAACAGAATACGGCACGGTGTACAAGCCGGAAGAAATAAAAGCAATAGCAGCCCTGGCCAAAGAGAACGGACTGTACCTGCATATGGACGGCTCCCGTTTCTTTAACGCAGCCGCATCTCTTGGATGCAGCCTTAGCGAGATAAGCAGCAAAGCAGGTGTGGATATATTGTCGCTGGGCGGTACAAAGGCAGGGATGATGTTTGGTGAAGCAGTAGTCGTTTTTAATAAAGAGCTGGCTAAGCATATTGCGTATAAGCATAAACAAACTATGCAGCTGGCATCGAAGACGAGATTTATAGCTGCGCAGTTTGAAGCAATGCTGCAAAATGAGCTGTGGCGCAAGACAGCTACACATGCCAACAAGATGGCGGAACTGTTGTGCAAACACCTGACAAAGAACAGGAGCGTGAAGATCACAAAATCAGTACAGGCCAATGCGGTATTTGCAGAGATACCGCGCCACTGGTATGAACCGCTACAGGAGCACTATCCATTCTATGTGTGGAAAGACAGCACACACGAAGTAAGGCTGATGTGTGCATGGGATACCAAAGAAGAAGAGATACTGGAATTTGTGAAAGCAATAGACGCACTCCCACACTAAAGTCCTGAGTTTTGAAAGCCCCGTAAGACGGGGCTTTTTTGCGCCCTTATTACCTGGCTATAAATTCCTTGATGATGGCATAGATGATGGGCAATACCATAACAAGAACGATGACCGTGGCAATGATGCCTTTTTTAAGATTTTCAGACATTGGTAAGCGTTTACTTTTGATGATCAATTTTTTACTTTTTTATTCAGCAGGTCTATCACGCCTTCTTTCTGTAAGATGCGATAACCAATGCGGTCGTTTGATATTCCTGTCTTCAGTTCATACGTAAATTTGTAGCTGTCATCTTCCCCGAGATTAGTAACGAAGTAGGAGAACAGAATATCTTTATTAGTGCTGAACTGCTGCGCTACTTCGTACAGATGCGTAGACAATATCATCATGTGGCGGGGATGGTTCAGCAGACCTTCTACTACTGCCTTTGTACATTCATATGCATCATGTACGTTCGTTCCTTTGAACAGCTCATCCATGAGCACGAGGTGGGGCTTGTCCTGCAATAGCTTTTCTGCTGTTTGTTTCATGCGCTGCACCTCTGCAAAGAAATAGCTTTCGCCACGCAGTATGTTATCCTCTACCTGCATATTGGTAATAATGCCCTGCAGGAAACTGATGCGCATAGCCGTGGCCGGTACGCCCATACCCAGGTGCGCCAGCAATGCGCTCACACCCAGCGAACGCATGAAGGTTGTTTTACCCGACATGTTTGCACCGGTGAGCAGCAGGAAATTCCGGCTATTATCAAATGTAATATCGTAGGAAACGGGCTTTGTCAACAGTGGATGCCGCAAGCCTTTTGTTTCAAAACAAACCGGAGCTACTGGCATTAGCCCAGGGAACACCCAGCCATGTTCTTTGGTAGCTTTTGCCATAGCATGCCATGCATCCATTTTTGCATAGCTGCCCATGAGCCGGTATATGGGATGTTTCATTTCCCTGCGGGCCTTATAGTTGAGCTGTGACAGCTCAGCAAATTTTGTTTGTTTCGTTATACCTATAAGCTGATCTGTAAGACGGTG
>JAOQAP010000206.1 GCA_025963465.1 Flavipsychrobacter sp. | reverse complement strand
GAAGATAGCTATGGATGTAGCCGCGATCATTCCTCCTAATACTGTAAATCCTATTGTTTGCCTGGCTACAGCACCGGCTCCACTTGCCAGCACCAATGGCATAACACCGAGTATGAATGCAAGTGATGTCATGATAATGGGGCGCAAACGTAGTTTCACTGCTTCCAGCGTAGACTTGATGAGTTCTTCGCCCTGGTCCACCCGCTCTTTTGCAAACTCAACGATAAGAATGGCATTTTTGGCTGCAAGACCGATAAGCGTAATAAGCCCTATCTGGGCATACACATTATTTGACAGGCTTGGGGTGAGCGTTAATGTAAGGATAGCCCCAAATGCACCGACAGGTACTGCAAGTAATACAGAGAACGGAACAGACCAGCTTTCATAAAGTGCTGCGAGGAAGAGGAATACAAACACGATAGACAATATGAAGATGTAGATCGTTTTAGAGCCAGCCTGGAGCTCTTCATAACTAAGGCCTGAGAACTCATAGCCGTAACCTTGTGGTAATGTTCTTTCTGCAACTTCTTTCAGTGCATCAAGCGCCTGTCCACTGCTGTATCCGTCTTTAGGCTGCCCACCTACTTCTGCAGAACGGAAGATATTGAAGTGGGAGATGAGTGGTGCTGTTTCTATGGGTTTGTACGTGATGAGCGTTCCGAGCGGCAGCATCTGCCCGGCCTGGTTGCGCACATAGTACTTGTCCATATCTGATATCATGGTGCGGTAGTTGGTGTCTGCCTGCACCATTACGTGGAAGTTCCTGTTGTATAGCGATATGTCGTTCACATAATAGCTGCCCATATAGCTTTGTATAGTGGCAAATACATCTGCAATAGAAACGCCCAGTTTCTTACATTTTTCGCGATCTATATTTACTGCATAGCTTGGGGTATGCGCACCATAGAAGCTGAACACTCTTCCTATAGCCGGATTTTTCGCAGCTTCTGCAAGAAACCTGTTGACCACTTTTTCAAAGGTCTGGACATCGTCAGAAGTCTGCCTTTGTTCTATTTGCATGGTAAAGCCGGCTGTTTGGCCCAGGCCAGGAATAGGTGGTGGTGGTATGACCACGACCTTGGCTTGTTTTACGCCGGCTGCCGCAATGCGCTTTTCCAGTTCTTTCGCAATACCGGGTACCTGCTCGCTTGCTTTTTCACGATCGTCCCATGGCTTTAGCTGGCAGAAGATGGTGCCAGTATTTGATTTTACCGCAAAGTTGGCCACATTCAATCCGCCAAGCGCTGCAAAGTGCCCTACACCCGGTGTTTCACGTACGGCTTTCATGATCTTATTCAGCACTTCAATAGAACGTGTGGTAGAAGATGCCTCGGGTAGCTCGTAAGTAACATACATACGCCCGTCATCTTCCGAAGGGATAAAACCTGTTGGTTTGTTTTTAAATAATAGTACTGTTGCAATAAGGATACATACCAGCAGTATGACTACGTACTTAGACCCTTTGATGCTGCGCTGCACACCATGTGTATATTTACTTGCCACACGCTCGAACCAAGCATTGAACCTGAAGAACAACTTATTGAGGCCTGTCGCGTTCTTGTCAATTTTGGTAGGCTTAAGTAAAAGCGTGCATAATGCAGGTGTCAGTGATAACGCGACAAACGCAGATAATAAAACTGATATAGCGATAGTGATAGCGAACTGTTGGTAGAGGCGGCCTACGATGCCAGGCACAAAGCCAACAGGTACGAATACGGCAGCAAGTATCAATGCAATGGCTATTACCGGGCCCGATATATCCTGCATAGCATGATAGGTGGCTTCTTTTGCCGTCATGCCTTTCGAATCGATATAATGCTGAACGGCCTCCACTACCACTATCGCGTCATCGACCACGATACCTATGGCCAGTACAAAGCCGAACATGGTAAGCGTATTGATGGTAAAGCCAAGTGGTATAAAGAATATGAATGTGCCAATGATAGAAACAGGAATTGCCAGCACAGGGATCAATGTAGCGCGCCAGTTTTGCAGGAACAGGAATACAACTATAGCCACAAGCCCAAGCGCTTCCAGCAAAGTAAGTATTACCTCGTGCATGGAGACCTTTACCACGGTTACCGATTCAAAAGGAATGCTGTAATCTATATCGGCAGGGAATGACTTTTTCAGTTCTTCCAGTTTTTTGGTAATGCCTTCTGCTATGGCAAGGGCATTGCTGCCGGGTGCCTGGTAAATAAGCAGGTAAGAAGCTCGCTTGCCGTCTACAAATGAGTTGCTGGCATAGGAGAATTTCCCCAGCTCCAGGCGGGCCACATCCTTCAGGTAAATGAGTGTGCCGGTGGCCGGCTGTGCTTTTACAATTATGTTCTCAAAGTCAGATGCTTTGCTGAGACGACCATTTACCAGTAGGCTATATTCAAATACCTGTTCATTCTGCTGGGGTGGGACGCCGACGGAACCGGCTGCTACCTGTACATTTTGCTCTGCAAGTGCAGTATTGATATCTGTTGCGGTAAGATTGTATTCTGCAAGTTTGTCCGGTTTCAGCCATACACGCATACTGAAGTCGTCAGTTCTCGTGTTGATATCGCCTACGCCTTCTATACGCAGCAGGGCGTCTCTTACAAATATATTGGTGTAGTTATCTACGAATGTAACATTATGTGTGCCATTAGGTGAGTATAGAGCTACGAGCATTAATACACTCGGGTTCTTCTTTTTTACTGTGAGTCCCAAACGTTTAACAACATCGGGCAGCTGGGGTGTTGCAATACTAACGCGGTTCTGCACATCAAGCATGGCTATGTTGATGTTTGTGCCAATGTTGAAAGTCGCGTTGATGGTAAGCGCGCCATTGCTGGTACTGTTGCTTTGCAGGTATTGCATGCCGGGCGACCCGTTTATCTGCGATTCAACGGGGGTGGCCATCGTTTGCTCCACGGTCATGGCATCAGCGCCGGTGAACTGCCCTGTAACCTGCACTACGGGAGGTGTTATCTCCGGGTACTGGCCCACAGACAGGTTCATGATACAGATACTACCTACGAGCAACAGCACGATGGAAATAACTATAGCAGTTACCGGCCTTTTAATAAATGTATTTGCGATCATCGTTTTCCCCGTTCAGAAATTATTAATCTAATGCCCTGCACCTTTTGCCGGTTCGCCTGCAGTAATAAGTGAGCCGTCGTGCAGTTTTTGTACGCCGTCTACCACTATCTTATCTTCTTCCTGCACACCTGACCTGATAATTGTATGGTCTGCTACTACCTGTCCCAGCTGCACTTTCTTCTGTATAGCGCGGAGGGAAGGTTTGCTTTCTTTAGGTTTGGTGGTGTCTGCACTTGCTATTATTGTATCCTTAGCTACGAAAACAAAGTATTCGCCCATTTGCTCTACAACGGCTTTACCCGGTATCAGGATCTGTTTTGTACTGTCATTGTTACGTACACGCACAGTGCAGCTCATGCCGGCCCTTAACATGGATGTGGGGTTAGGGAATGAAAGGCGCACTATGATGCTGCCGGTCAGTGGGTTAACACCACGATCTATGAGTGCTATCTGTCCCGGGTAGTTATAAAGTGAATTGTCAGACAGGGCTAAAGTAAATATGCTGTCTGCTGCAGCTATTTTTTGCTGTTGCAGTTTTGCGAAGTGAGGTATCTGCTTTTCATTGACCACAAAATCAAT
This sequence comes from Flavipsychrobacter sp., assembly GCA_025963465.1. Lineage (GTDB taxonomy): Bacteria > Bacteroidota > Bacteroidia > Chitinophagales > Chitinophagaceae > Nemorincola. The sequence goes on along the minus strand of JAOQAP010000206.1, from coordinate 26,358 downwards.
ATAAACAGGGCCATCAGAAGATACAGTGTTCAATAATGTTTGTCCCGCATTTACAATGTTGCCCAGCTTCACCTGCGAAATACCTATAGTGCCATCGAACGGAGCTTTGATAACAGAGAAGTCAAGGTCGGTCTGCGCTTTGGTGAGGTCCTGTTTTGCAGATGCAAGCTGGTTCTTTGCATTTTGCAGGGTGGTCATGGCGTGGTCAAGGATCTGTTTGGCAACCGCATCGTGTTCGTTCAGGTAGTTGTACCTGTCTGCATCTTTCTGGTACTGGTCTACGTTCGATTGTGCTACTCTAACGGCAGATTGTGCCTGGCTGTAGCTTGCGCGGTACTTGGTATCATCAATAGTATATAGCTTCTGGCCCTTCTTTACGCGCTCGCCTTCTTTGAAAAATATGCCGGTCACATATCCTTCCACTACGGAATGGATATCTACCTGCTGTGTAGCTACTACAGTGCCGGGGTATTTTTCATAAAACAGCGGTTGCTGCATATGCGCCTCATACAGGTTCACAGGTACCGGTATAGTAGCCGGGTCCGGGGCCTTCTGTTTTTTTTCGCCACATGCTAGTAAAAGAATGCTGCAAATTATAAAGGCACTGATCTTCAATAAAGACCTGTTCATTGTCATGTTTTTTTATATTTCGGTGGGAATATCCCCCATAGCTTTTTCCAGGTCTATCTTGCTTTCCAGCAGTTGGAACAAAGCATTCAAATAATTTACTTCAGATGTCTGCAGATCTGACTCTGCTACTATTACATCCAGGTAGGCTTTTATGCCTTCGCTGTATTGCAGTTTTACAATGTTATAGACCTCACGCGCCATGGTCGCATTATCGCCTTGTGCATGCAGGTAATAGAGATTGCTTTTGTAGGCCGCCAGTGCCTGGCGGTATTGGGTATAGATACCCAGCCTCAGGTTTACATCGTCCCAGTCTGTTCTGCGTTCCTGTAGTTTTGCTTTATGGATATTCTCATTTCTCCTGAAACCCGTGAATAGTGGAACATTCAACTGCAGGCCAAATAAAGAATAAGGATATGCCTGGTTGTACAGGTCTTCAAAATCATTGGCCTGGAATGCATAGTTGTAATTGTAAAAAGCAGAAAGTGAAGGTATCCAGCCCAGTTGGTAGTACATGGTCGTTTCACGTTGTATCTTCCTGGCTGTTTGCAGCAGTTGGTATTCTATGCGCTTTTCGAAGTGCAGGGTGGCAAGCGTATCTATGTATATCTCCTGCATCATTTGTACCGTATCAAAGTTGATCGTGAACGTTTTTTCAGAGGGATAGCCCATCAGTTGCTTCAGTGATGCATATTTTGCGGCAATAGATTCTGTCGCAGTCTTTAGCCGCGACATAGAGTTGTTTAACGAAATGGAAGCCTGTTTGTAATCTACTTTGTCTACCACGCCACTTACATACCTGTTGTAAGCATCTGTGCGGTTCTTTTTCAGGCGGGCAGTATCTTCTTTATACACGCGTATCTCTGCAATGGATAGCAACAGGTCATAAAATGCTTTGCTGACACCTGATACGAGCTCTATTTTCCGGGCAGTTGTATTCTCATGCGATGCTTCTATATTCAGCTTAGCTGTTTTTGATGCCAAAAGCAGATCTGTGCTGAATAAATTCTGGGTAACAGCAATTGAGGGAACAGATGTGTTATAGACACCGCTTTGTATCGGGGTTGGAACACCACTTATTCTTGTAAAAACAGTAGGTAGCTGAAAATAGTGCTGATAATTTGCAGCACCGGTAACCTGCGGCAGCCATGGAGAAAAAGCAATAGCATTATTAGTACGGGCAATAGCCTCATCTATATAGGCCTGATTGAGCGCCGGCTGGTTTTTAAGTGCGTAGCGCAAACAATCCTGTAGCGTGAGTGCATTTTCTTTCTCGCCGTAGGTTTGCATACCTTCAGTTGCAAGGCTGTTTGCAGGCGTATTTACCTGTAGGTTTTTATCCTGTGCAGACAGATGAAATGACAATAAAAAAAGAAAAGTGAGCGGGATAACGGCGCGATCGAACATATGGCCTTACTGCGGTAAGTTGCTTTTTGAACAATAATTACGCCGCAAAGGTATCTATTAGCTAACAATCAGGGACAGCGGCAATTATTGTTTTTATTGATTGCAGGTTACTGAAAACTCCCGTATTTCTAATATAATTGTGTAAATGACAGTAAATCAATAAAGCGTACAATTCCACGTTTCTCCCGCCACAGTGGTATCATAGCCGGTGCAAATTGTTTCTGCGTTCTTTTTGGTCTGCGTACCCAGGTCTTTGGTGTAAACAATTTTACTATTGAAGGAACATCCACAGTGATATTGCTTTTCGCATGACGCTAATGCCAGTGTGCAGAGCAGAATAACGATAACTGTATAAGTGGCCTTTTTCATTTTGGGCTATTGTTGAATGAGCGAATTTAGTTTAATTATCTTTGACGAAAGAAATATTAGCTAATTTTTTATTTGGAAGGATTAAATGACCGGAATAGTAATAAGAAACGCAGATACGGGCGATGTGACGCTGATAAGACAAATAGCGATGGACGTATGGCCTCAGACATATGTTTCTATAATAGGTGAAGCGCAGGTGACCTATATGCTGGAACGGTTTTATGCACCGGAAGTGCTGATGGCGCAGATGGCAGAGCAGGGGCACCGCTTTATTCTCTGCTATAGTGATGGGGTGCCGGTGGCATTCGGCGCATGGTCGGAGGTGGAACCACGGGTGTACAAGCTGCACAAGTTATATATAGTGCCCGGCCAGCATGGTAAGGGGATAGGCCGCAGCATGGTAGCACACATAGTAAACGAGCTGCAAACGATAAATGCCAGGGAATTACGGCTGAATGTGAACAAATATAACCACACGGCCATAGCCTTTTATGAAAAGACGGGCTTTAAACAGTTATTTGATGAGGATATAGATATAGGCTGCGGGTATTTTATGAACGACCATGTGCTCGGTATGGATATCGGATAGGAGACTATGATCAATGACAAAAGCGATTGCAACATTGTTTACAAAGCAAGCTGGTTTTCTTAAGTACACGATAGTACTGTTCATGCTATATATTCCGATAACAGATGTCATAGCACAAGAAGACTATCGGGTATATCACGCATTGGTAAACAATGCGGAACGATACTTTTTTAACGAAGGGAAAGTTGATTCGGCTTTACTTTACTATGATGATGCATTTGCAAAATTTGATTTTGCATTTGCATCTGATTGTTTTATGGCAACGCAAATCGCTGTATTTAAAAATGATAAAAGGAGTCGAAACTATATTATCAAATCTTATAAAAACGGTATTACACCTCATTGCTGGAATTACTCCCCGGTGTTGAAAAGTCTTATAAATGATAGTGCAAAGTACAATAAGCAAGTAGCCTTATGTAAACAATACAGGAAAACTTATCTTGACAGAATCCATAAAAAAACTTTACTCCAAGTAATCAAACATGTAAGTGAAGATCAGTGCGAAAAAAATGAACTCCCGCCGATTCCTTATGCCAAGAAACTAAATGCTCATATAGATTTCATTCTAAATGCGGCTCGTGGAGATAACTTTCCGGGTGAAAAAAATATAGGCATTGATCAACCAAACATTTTGAGCGAACTAGGATTCGAAAATCAAGACTACAAGGATAATTTCACAAAATATAAGGACCGTAATGTTACCCAGGATCAATTTAAGGTTTGTGAAGAATGTATAGCTCAACAAATGGTTTTCCCCTTACTTGTTCACCACCCATGCACTTATAATCTATTAAATATCTATTGGTCTAAATTAATAATAACCGGACAGGTCCACCCCCGCGAAGTTGCAATGCTATTTGACAACATTTTAAGATTTAATAATTCTAATCCACTATATAAACATTATGATAAATTTTATTGTTCGTACGATGACATACCTTCAACATACTATAAAAACAATTTGTTTGTAAACTATAAAGAGGTGTCTCTTTCTAATAAAGCGATTGATTCTTTTAGGAGGTTGCTTTTTATTAATCCTTTACGAATAGATTCTGCAAAGGAAGTATATAAAAGTAAATACCATTTCATGGTAAATTTTGGGTTTTGGTCATGTAGATAATATGAGAAACAAGCCCGAAACGTATTGCGCTTTTACTTACTCCCGGTGAACTGTAAGCTAGTGTTTATTATTAAATAATAAAAAAGAGCTTTCACGATGAAAGCTCTTTTGGGTTAATATTTTTTGAAAATATCTGTGAGCATTACAGTGCTGTCAATTGTAATTTCTGACGGTATGTGTTGCCTGCGGCGCTGATCTTTACTATGTAGTTGCCTGAAGGTATGCCTGCAAGGTCAAAACTGACATTCTGTGCGTTTGTACCGGTAGTTGTCTTTGTAGTTACTGTTTTGCCTATCATGTCTGTAACTGCTATTGTTGCAGTACCGTTCAGGGCAGGTATTGCTACTGTAAATGAACCTGTTGAAGGGTTAGGATACAGTTTCAGCTCGCCTTCAATGTTGTTTACAGACTTAACACTGTTGATGATCTGCGGCGGGCCTACCAGGCGAACCACGTTGTTACCCCTGTCTGCAATATATACAAGACCATCGCCTGTTACAGCTATTGCAGTAGGTGCATCCAGCTGGGTTGTAGTAGCAATGTGATTCTCAGGATTATAGCCCTGGGCGTGGTTGCCTGCTATGGTAGTTATTTTGCCATCTGTGGTCACCTTGCGGATATTGTTATTGCCCTGGTCTGCTATATACACATTGCCGGGACCATCAACGGCCACACCTGCAGGGAATAATAGTCCCGCAGCATTTGCAGGGCCGCCATCGCCCTCATAGCCACCAACTCTTATACCAGCAAAAGTGCTGATGTTCTGGGAAGATGATGATACTTTTCTGATCACGTTATTATAAGCATCGGCTATGTACAGGTTATTATACTTATCAACGGCAATACCTGAAGGGTAGTTAAGTCTTGCTGCTATTGCAAGGCCATTATCACCTTTATAATCGCCATGACCGGCAAGCAGTCCTGCGCCATAGCCTGAGCCTGCAACGGTTGTGATAATACCTGTTAATGCATCAACACGGCGAATTACATTGTTCAATGCATCGGCTATATAAAGGTTGTTATCACGGTCCAGCGCTATGCCCAGCGGATGGTTCAGGCGGGCATCAGTAGCCATTTCGCCATCGCCTTTATATCCTGCTGTATCATTGCCCGCTACTACGCTCATAACGCCTGCAGTATCTACTTTATATACAACATTGTTGGTGTAGTCAGAGAAGAAAACATTCTGTACAGAGTCGACAACAACGCCGTAGGGGTTACTGAGCTTAGAGTCGGTAGCCATTGTAGTATCGCCACCAAAAGTGAAGCCTACCTGGTCGTTGCCTGCAAATGTAGAGATGATACCTTCATGGTTTACCCTGCGCACTACGTGGTTGGCCTGGTCTGTTATGTATACATAGATGTAGCTGTAGTTCATAACGCCTGAAGGGCTGAACAGCTCAGCGTAAATAGCCTCGCCGCCATCACCGGAACGGCCACCTGTTGCTGTGCCGTTACCTTGTCCGTTACCTGCAAACGTGGTAATATACTGGGCCTGTACCTGTGATGAGCATAGTGCCAATGCAAAAAGTAAAAAGGCTAAAGAGGTATACTTTGTTCTCATAAATATCATTGAATGAATAAAAAAAGCCTTACTGAAAAATATATGCAATTTATTTGAAAGCAAATTTAGAAAAAAAATCCACGAATTCATATCTATTCAGGGATAACCGACTGCTTTTAATTAAAATAGCCACGTTCTTTAAACGTGGCTATTTTAGATGAATTAAAAATACATATTAACTGGCAGTTACCATAATTCTATTTTTTGCCTGAAAGTGACCGTTCCGGCATTCACTTTCACTACGTAGCTGCCACGTGGGTACCTGCCCAGATCAAATGATACTTGTTGCGCATTAGCTCCATTGGTGTTTTTCGTATCTATTGTTTTGCCCAGCATGTCCATTACAGTAATAGTTGCCCCATTTGCAGTTGCCGGCAACTCTACCACGAATGAACCAGTTGTAGGGTTAGGGTACACCCTGAACCCGTCAGCAACGGTAACCGGGTTGATGCCTACATGACATGAAGCAAACGAATTGACCGTAACAGATAATGTAGCTGAGGCCGAACCGCAGACAGTGCTTATTGTATAGCTGATGGTAGCTACACCTGCTGAAACACCTGTTACCGTACCACCAGATACTGTAGCAATACCTGTATTGCTGCTGCTCCATGAGCCGCCTGCAAGTGGATCAGTAAGTACTATGGTGCTGCCTTCACAAACACTTGTAGCGCCAGCTATAGTGCCTCCGCTTGGTGGGGCATATATAGTATCTGTAAACAATGCATTGGCTGTACCACAAATATTGGTAACACTATAAGATATAGTAACTATGCCTGCTGAAACAGCAGTGACGGTGCCCGTAGGGTCTACGGTAGCAATAGACGTATTGCTGCTGCTCCATGCGCCGCCCGGGGTCGAGTTTAATAATGTGACCGGTGACCCCGCGCAGGTATAAGACACACCTACCGTAGTGCCTGCAAAAGGCAATGGATCAACGGTTACTAATAATGTGCTGCGGCAACCTGTACCCAATGTATAAGTAATAGTAGTCGTGCTTGATGAAATACCTGCAAGAACGCCGGTTCCGGATACGGTGGCTACTATCGTATTACTGCTTGTCCAGTTGCCACCGCTTGTGGCATCAGACAGATTTAGGGAAGCTGCTACGCACACGCGTGAGCCTCCGGTTATAGGGGCTGGTAATGGATTGACCGTAACCACAACAGATGCTGAACATCCGGTAGTTAAAGTATAAGCGATCACTGACGTGCCTGCGGTGATACCTGAAACAGTGCCGCCTGAAACAGAGGCCACAGTAGTGGTAGCACTGCTCCACGAGCCTCCCGGTGTTGGGTCGCCTAATACTGTTGTGAAGCCTGCGCATACCTGAGGTGTGCCGGTAACAGCTGCCGGTGATGGATTGACCTTGAGTGCAAGTGTTGTTGCGCAGCCGGTAGGCAGTGTGTATGTGATAGTAGCTGTACCAGTTACAATACCTGCTATTATACCACTGCTGCTGCCTGCTGTAGCAATTGTGGTGTTGCTGCTGCTCCATGTACCGCCCGTTGTCGCGTCAGTAAGTGAAGCTGTATTGCCTGTGCAAATAACTGCAGTGCCGATAATTACAGATGGTAATGTATCAACTGCTATTGTTGTCCATGTTGCGCATCCCGGAGCGCTTGTGTAGGTGATCGTTGTAGTGCCAAACGCAAGGCCGGAAACCATGCCTGTAGAGCTGCCTACAGTAGCTGCGGCTGTATTGCTGCTGCTCCATGTTCCACCCAAAATGGTATTGCTGAATGCTGCCGATGAACCTACGCACACATTTGCAGGGCCTGTAATTACCGTTGGCGGCGGCACTACCGTAATTACTGTTGATGTTGCACAACCGGTGGCTAATGTATAATTGATGACAGAATTGCCCGGAGTAAGAGCTGCAACTAAACCAGAAGTAGCGTTAATAGTTGCGACACTGCTATTGCTGCTTGTCCATGTACCGCCTGTTGGTGAGTCACTTAGCGCGCTGGTAGCTGAAGTACATATTCTCGTTCCCCCGGTTATTGCCGCAGGCAATTGATTTACGGTAAGTGTCAGCAAAGACTGGCAGCCATTGCTACGGGTATAAGCGATAACCGATGTGCCCGGGGCAAATGCCAGTATAACACCTGATGTAGGATTGATGGCTGCGATCACAGTGTTGCTGCTGCTCCATGTACCGGGCGTAGTAGCATCAGACAATGTGGCTATAAAGCTTTCACAAATACTTGATGAACCTGTTATAGCTGCCGGCGATGGATTAATTGTTACTGTTTTTGTGATACGGCAGCCAGTAGCAAGTGTATAAGTAATAACAGATGAGCCTGCATTAACACCGGTTACTACGCCTGTATTTATATCTACAGATGAGTTGGTGTTGCTGCTGGTCCATGTGCCGCCACCTGCATCGCTAAGTGCCATAGTAGCGCCTGTACAAACAACACCTGTACCTGTAATAGCCCCGGGTATCGGGTTCACGGTTACGATAGCCATTGTTGTACAACCTGTGGTTGGCAATGTATAAGTAATAACAGCGGTGCCGACATTAACGCCAGTTGCAATACCGGAACTAAAGCCTATAGTAGCAACAGATGAGGTGCTGCTTGTCCATGTACCGCCTCCTGCGTCTGATAGAGTCGAGGTCAATCCTTTGCAAATAGCCAGCGAACCCGTAATAGGCCCCGGAGCAGGATTTATATTTATAGCGGCAAATGCAGCACAGCCGGTTGGTAATGTCCACGATATTGTCGCAGATCCAGCCGCAACTCCCGTTACTGCTCCCGACAGGGTAACAAAAGCATTTGTATTACCGCTGCTCCATGTGCCACCGGGTGTAGGGTCAGATAATGTTATGGTGCCGCCTTCGCATACTGATGTAGGGCCCGTAATAGCGGCAGGCATTGGGTTTACAGTCACGATGGTAGTGACGGTACAGCCGGTGCCTAATGAGTAAGTAATGGTAGCTGTACCCAGCCCGAAGCCGGTAACTATACCTGTGCTGATACCAACCCTGGCAATAGCAGTATTGCTGCTGGCCCATGTTCCGCCGCCGCCATCGCTCAGTGCAGATGTGCCGGTCAGGCAAACGCTTGTATTACCTGTAATAGCTGAGGGAGCAGAAACGATACTGACCGTAGTAGATGCTACGCAGCCGCTGGATAATGTATAGTTTATGGTTGTATTACCTGACGTAGATGAGGTCAGGAACCCTGATGTAGGATTGATGGTGGCGACAGACGTGTTAGTGCTGGTCCAGGTTCCGCCAATCGTGCCATCAGATAATGTGGTGGTAAGCCCTGCGCATAGCGAGGTGATACCTGTAATAGGTGACAATGGATTGACAGTAACAAGTGTTGTAGCCTTACAGCCGGTAGACAATGTATAGGTAATAGTAGCCGTGCCGGTTCCGTTACCTGTAATAACCCCGGTGCTTACATTCGCTGCCGCTATTGATGAATTACTACTGCTCCATGTACCTCCTCCTGCATCACTAAGTGATGTTGTAAGGCCACGACATAGGAATGTGGAGCCTGTTATAGCTCCGGGAGATAGATTTACTGTAGCAATTTTGCTAACAGCACAACCTACTCCCATGGAATAAGATATTGTTGTTGTGCCGACGGTAAGCCCTGAGAGTAAGCCGGAAAAAAGACCGATAGACGCAACACTCGTATTAGTGCTGGTCCATGTGCCACCTGAGGTTGCGTCAGAGAGGTTGCTCGTTACTCCGGTACATGCTGCCAGGGATCCGGTGATTGCAGCAGGTAAAGGGTTGATCGTGACGATCTTTGTTGCAAAGCATCCGGTACTTAAAGTATATGAAATAACACTAGTGCCGGGTGATACTCCGGTGACTATGCCACTACCGGCTCCTACGGTTGCTACAGAACTTGTGCCGCTGGTCCATGTGCCGCTTGAGGACGCATCTGAAAGTGCAATAGTTGATGTTACGCAGGTTAGTGTTGATCCAGTAATAGGGGATGCTATCGGGAATACAGTTACAGTTTTTACTGCGATACAACCCGTTATAGGCCTTGTATATGTAATTGTGGTTGTTCCTGAACTAACACCTACCGCGAGGCCGCCTGAAGTAATGAAGGCAATCGTTGTAGTACTTGAGCTCCATGTACCTCCGGTGGTCGCATCACTAAATTGTGCAGATGTCCCATCGCAGAAGCCACTAACTCCGACTATCGCAGCTGGTACAGGGTTGATGGTCACGGTTACAGATGTTTTACAACCTGTGCCGGGTAGTGTGTAGGTTATATTGGCATTTCCTGCAAACGATAAAGCTGTTACAATACCTGAAGAAGAGCCCACAGTGGCATTAGAGGTGTTACCGCTGGTCCACGTACCGCCGCCTGCATCGCTGAGGGTGGTTGTAGAGCCGGAACATACGTTTGCCGATCCTGATATAGGTGCCGGCAGCGGGTCAACTGTAAATAGTGTAGTAGCTATGCAGCTCGTAGTAAGCTTGTAAGTAATGGTAGTAGTGCCGGCTACTAATCCTGAAACATTGCCTGTGCTGTTTACAACGGCAACCGATGTACTGCTGCTGGCCCATGTTCCTCCCGTGGTCAGGTCTGTTAATGCAACAGCAAAACCTTCACATACCTGTGTTGGCCCAACTATAGATGTTGGCAATGGGTTTACGGTAACTGTAGCCAGCGTAATACAACCCGTTGTTGGTAAGGTATAGGTAATTACCGCTGTTCCTGCTGCGATGCCGTTCACGAGCCCGCTTACGATTCCGACAGTCGCAATTGATGAATTACCACTCGTCCATGTGCCGGTTGTATTGGCATCGGTGAGATTTGTAGTAAGCCCCACACATACCTGTAGTGTTCCTGTTATGACAGGTGGTGCAGGGGTAACCGTTACTATTGTTGTGGCCGTACAGCCGGTGCCTGCTGTGAATGTAATTGTAGCAGTGCCGCCCGCTACGCCTGTAACAATACCCGAGCCTGTGCCCACTGTGGCGATGGTGGTATTTGCGGTATTCCATGTGCCCGGTGATGAGGCATCGCTAAGAGTAATGCTCGACAACGGACAAACCAATGATGTGCCAGAAATGGCAGGAGGCAATGGGTTTACCGTGACTATGGCAATAGTTGTACAGCCTGTGCCTAATGTATATGTTATATTTGCGGTGCCTGCGGCCACCCCACTGGCCAGGCCAGTTCCGGGTACTATTGTAGCAACGCTGGTGTTACCGCTTGTCCAGGTGCCGCCACCTGCGTCAGTAAGCTGCGTGTTTGATGATACACAAAGATTTAATGAGCCGGATATTGGATTAGGTAACGGATTGACAGTGACCGGTGTGCTTGTGGTACAGCCTGTAGAAGTAAGTTTGAACGAGATTGTTGATGTGCCTGTTGATACGCCTGTTACTACCCCGCTGCCCGAGACTACTGTGGCTACACTTGTATTGGTACTTGTCCATGTTCCCGCCCCTGACGCGTCGCTGAGACCTGTGGTTAAACCAAGACACGCAAAAGGATTGCCGGATATGCTGGCTGGTGCAGGGAAAACGGTAACGGTAGTGGTTGCGGTATTACCTGCTCCTGCTGTGTAGCTAATTGTGGTTGTCCCGGGGCTTACACCCGTAACCGTGCCTGAAGAAGAGCCCACTGTGGCAACACTGGAGGTTGACGTAGTCCAGATACCACATGGAGTAGCATCTGATAATGTTGTAGTAGCACCTACACATGCGCTCGTTGTACCTGTTATAGAGGCTACAGCTTCATTAATTACAAGAGAAGTATTATTCCATAAATCACCGGCATCAGCCGTGAAATTACCATTGACTGCATTAACTACACCATAAAGTGTCACACAGCCCGTGTTTGCCACAGGTGCTGTCCAGGGAACATTAACTACGTAGGTTGTACCAGAGCCACCGCTGCCTGACGTGGCAGTAATGGGAGAGGAGTGCTCTATTACTTTTATACCTGATATTGTGGTTAAGTGGCTGCCTGAAGGTGCTGATAATGTACCTACACTGGTTGGTGTGCCACTTACATCTTTAACTGCCGTAACCTGGTACCCAAAGCTTGGCAAAGTAAAGGACGAACTGGTCTGTGTGCCCGTGATACGTATTGTATAAGAACCGCCCGCAGTATAGGTAGTAACGGGGGTACCGCTACTGAGCAGGGTAATACTCACAGTAGTAGTAGCAGTTGCTACTGATGCGTGGCATCCGCTACCGGCGCATCCCGGTGATCCGGTTGCCCCGGAACGTTCGTACCCGAAAATGCCAGGGCCGCTGGAATAACTGGACATTACTACATAGATCAACAGACCAAGTAAAGGATAAAGGATAAAGGATTTCTTCATGATCGTGGAATTGAGTATAAAAAGACGGTTTATAAATTTAAGTTGTTGTAATATTAATTAGGTGTATGTACCTTTATTGTAAATGTAGCTATTTTTTGAAGTAAATATCATGTATAAAATAGATATTCTAAACCTTACCATGACGGAGAAGGATATGGGGTAGACCAAATGGTAAAAGACAGGGACGGAATGAGTAAATAAAATTATTTCCTGCCGTAGTTGCAGGAAATAATTTTAATATCAGAGGGAATAGGTAAGGGTAATGTTATAAAGAAGCGAAACAAAAAAGAACCGGATAGTTGATGAATTCAAAAAGAAACAAAAACAGGTTACAAGGGGCTGCCTTAGCGATCTGTGCCTGGTACTGATTTAATAAATCACAGATACATCGTCGACTAATGTAAAAGTACTTTCAATAGTTATAAATAAAATAGTATAAATACCCTTTTACTGATTAGGCATAAATACCTACTTTTAGTGGGCGTCTTTAGTTAATATTACATTAACGGGAATTGTGTATGTGTCGGAGTTATCTTTTTCAAAAACTATTCACACGCTTTGCAAGTGTATGCATATTGCTGTTGTTCAGCGGTGTGTCTGCTTTTGGCCAGGGTTCTTCAGTTATACGTAGCAGGGCAGATACGGAAGGGTTATCACAGATGATGGTGCAGGCAAAAAACGTTGGCCCCGATACTGCGCTAAGACTATACAAGCAAATATTGCAAAGAAGTAAAGAGGCAAACTATCCTGAAGGTGCCGGTACGGCACTGATAGAAATAGGCCAGTTATACATAGACAAAGGTAAGTTCCAGGACGGGCTCAACTATTTTAAGCAGGCATATCACTGGTGCCTGCGCTCCAGCAACAAGGAAGACATAGCCAGCTGCTACAACGCTATCGGGCAGGCTTATTTTTACCTGGGTAGTTATGTGGAAGCAACTAATAATTATTATATAGCACTGGATGAGCTCAAGAAAGCCAATAAGACCGTTTCGCTCACAGGAGTGAACGTATATAGTAACCTTGCGATCATCAATTTAAGGTTAAAACAGAATGCGCAGGCGCTTACTTATTTTAATGAAGCTGAGGATCATGCAAGGGTGGGCAATTACGACGATAAACTGGCTATGGTACTCATCAACAAAGGTGAATTCTACCTGGGTCAGAAAAAAACAGACAGTGCCAGAACTTCATTTGAAGAAGGCCTTAAAATAGCAAAGCAAATCGGCAAGGTAGATCTGCAGGCATACGCAAATGAAGAGATAGGGGAGACCTGGGTGCAAGCTGCAAAGTATGAGAAAGCGCTTCGCTACCTGCATCTGGCCATCAACCTGTCCAAAGACAAGTACAATTATGTAGCTATAGATGCATCATATGTACTTGCAGAGGCATTGTATAACCTTGGAGATTTTAAACAGGCAGAAGAATTATTGCTTACTAACCTGCAAGCGGCGGCCTCATCTAACCTGAAAGATAATACGATAAAAGGTTACACAATACTTGCCGATGTGTATAAAGCAGCAGGCGATTATAAAAAGGCGATCGATTGTATGGATATTATATCTGTATTGAAAGATACACTCACCAGCCTGGAAAATACAAAGGCCATTAACCAGATGGAGATAAGGTATAAGAGCGCGGAAAAGGATAAGCTGAATGCGCAGAACAAAATACGTATCGTACAACAGCAAAGCCTGATCGCACAGAAAAACATGTGGATAGCGTTGATCGCAGGTAGTATCTTCCTGCTGGTAGCTATCCTGTTTGGTATATACCGCAATGGCCGCCATAAGCAGCGCCTGCAGGAAGAACAGATAAAATCCCTGCAACAGGAAAACAGGATCGGTATACTGAAGGCGATTGTGCATGGAGAAGATAGTGAACGGCAAAGGATAGCCCGGGAACTGCATGATGGAATAGGTGGTATGCTATCGGCAACCATGATGCGCTTTATGTCTATTCGGCATGAGAGCCGGGAAATAACAAAGCTGCCCGCTTATTACGAGGTAATGGAACTGCTGGAAGAAATGGGTGATGAGATAAGAAAGACAGCACACAACCTGATGCCGGAAGTGCTCATGAAACAAAGCCTGCCTGATGCACTGCAGTCGTTCTGCAACTATATGCAGGAAGGAGGGACCCTCGTTATTGATTTTCAATGTTACGGTTCTTTCGAGAATATCTCGCAGGACTTTAAACTCAATATTTATCGTATCTTACAGGAGCTCATAAAAAATATTCTGCAGCATGCAAAAGCAACTACGGCGCTCGTACAGTTGCAGCTGCATGACCAGTTACTTACCATAACTGTCGAAGACAATGGGATTGGTTTTGATGCGGATACTATTGTGAATGGGCTTGGACTGCACAACCTGCAGACACGGGTGCGCAGCCTTGATGGAAATTATACTTTTGATTCGGAACCCGGAAAGGGAACCTCCGTTTATATGGAATTTGATCTTAGGAATATCACCATAAATGAACCTGTATGAAAATAAAAATAGCCATTGCAGACGACCATCCGTTAGTGATCAACGGGTTGCAGCACATACTTGGCAACTGTGTAGATATGGAGATCATTGGCAGTTACCCCAGTGGTAAGGAGTTACTTGTGGATCTTGTCACAAAACAACCGGATGTACTGCTACTGGATATATCTATGCCCGGACAAACGGGAGATGAGCTTGCAGAAATTATCAGCGAGAAGTATCCTGATGTAAAAATGCTGGCGCTGACGAACCTGGACAATGTGTACTACATAAAAAATATGCTGCGCAAAGGGGTGCATGGCTATATACTCAAAACATCGAGGGAAGAGATACTACTCACCGCTATTCGTGCGGTGCATAACGGAGAGCAATTCCTGGAACCAATATTGAAAGAAAAGGTAGTGCATGATGCATTGCTGGCAAAGCGACAGGTAGCGGCCAATCCTATTCTTTCGAGAAGAGAAAAAGAAGTGCTACAGTTCATAGCCTCAAATCTTACGAGCCAGCAGATAGCAGATAAGCTGTTTGTAAGCAAGCGTACGATAGATAATCATAGGCTAAGCCTGCTCATGAAGCTGGACGCCAAAAATGTAGCTGCACTGGTGAAGAAAGGGATACAGATGGGGCTTATAGAATAACGTCAGCTTATTCCGGCAGTTCTCCGGCCAGCCATAGTTTGAAATCGGCTGCACGCTCAGAGCTTACTACCGGCAGATCTTTTACCGGTGGGTTCAGGCGTACTATAACCCTGGCCTTGCTGTATATCTTCATTTCTTCTATGGCCTTCAGGTTAATGAGAAATTGCCTGTTGATCCTGAAAAAATATTGTGGGTCCAGCATTTCTTCAAGTGCATCCAGGTTATTGTCCATAGGGTATTTGTGGCCATCAAATGTGCGGGCAAAGGTATTCTTGTTCTCGCTGATGCAATACGCTATGTTTTCTACGGCCAGTGTTTTGATGTGCTCACCAAAGCGAATGATAAACCTCTTTTTGTACGCAATTGGCTGAAGCATGCTTTTTTGAATGGTGCTTACTTCCTGCTGACTGAAAATGTGTTTAAATTCCTTAAGATTCAATAGCGCATTCTCAAGTTCCTCTTTTTTTATTGGCTTTAGTAAATAGTCTACGCTGGTTGTTTTAAACGCGTCTAGTGCATATTTGCGGTAAGCGGTCGTAAAAATAACGGGGCAGTCTATTTTGACGCGTTTCAGGAGGTCGAAAGCAGTGCCGTCAGCAAGCTGTATATCCAGCAGCATAAGATCCGGAGCTTCATTTAATGAAAGCCATTTACTTGCACTTTCTACGGAATCATGGTTAGCAAGCACCTTTAATTCCGGCATTATTTCCTTTAATAGTTCTGTCAGTCGCTCCCTGGCCGGTTGCTCGTCCTCTATTATTACTACGTTCATAGTAATGGTAAAGTTACAACAAACTCATTTTCATGCAGTCCGTAGCTGATTGTTTTTTTTGTCAGTAAATTATATCTTCTTTTAATGTTAGCTAGTCCGAGGCCGGCACTTTTTTCTTTGCTGAGCTTTAGGTTTACAAGATTTCGTATTAAGATCTCGTCATTGGTGGCGGTAATATGGATAATAAGAGGACTTGTGGCGGACACCACATTGTGTTTTATTGCATTTTCTATTAGCATCTGCAATGCAAGAGGTACTATCTTTTTTGTTTGCAATATCTCGCCGGGTATATTTATTTTCAATTGCAATGCATCGCCAAAGCGGCCTTTCTGTATCGCTATGTAGTTATTCAGGATCGAGAACTCTTCTGATAGTTCTACAAAATCATTTTCATGATAAGTGAGAATATTCTGATACAGGCTTGACAGATTTTCCGTGTAATCCATAGCTTTCTTCTGGTCTTTAGCTATCAGGTTCGTAAGTGTGTTAAAGCTGTTGAACAGGAAGTGGGGATTTACCTGGCTTTTCAGGTGCTCGTATTCGAACATAATGCGCATTCTGTCCATCTGCGCTATGTTCTTTAATCCTTTTTCCCTTTGTTTTATGATAAAGTAGATCAGCAATATAGCTGACAAACCTGCCAGCAAGAGGAACCAGTTCTCCTGCCAGAAAGGTTTTGCGATATTAAATGCATAGCTGCTTTCTACTGCGTGGTCAAAGTTAGGATACATGGATGCCTGTATCCTGAAATTATAGTTGCCGGGCGATAGTCGCGGGTAGGTAACAGATCCGTCGGGTGTTTCTATCCAGTCGTTATAGTAGCCTTCCAGCATGTAGCGATAGGTAACAGCACGTGGCTTTACCAGGTTGATAAAGTAATAGTGAAAGCCGAAATAGTTTTCATCATGCCTGAAATTGTGTTTCTCATGTGGCGGCTTCAGATACAGGTACGTATTTTTAGCGTTACGGTTTGTGTCGAACAAGTCTCTCAGGTGGCCTTCTTTGTCAATGTGGGCCAGGTTTTCGAGGTAGTCTATTTTACCCAGCTTTGCCGCTTTGCCGCTTTCATAAAAGTCGAGCATGCTTTTTAGTCCCGCCATACTGCAATTAGTGATAACGGTATCTTTGGTTTGCAGGGTATATTTGATCCATCCCTCCAGGAACAGGCAAAGGAAATCGCGATCTATACCATGAAATTTCAATGAATACTCGGGGAGGCTTATGTCTATATCAGGGTTGCGTTCCAGCCAGTGAAGTACAAAAAAATTGAGTTTTACTCTTTCTTCCGGTTGAACGCCCAATGGGGTTTGCTGCAGCCAGTCTACCGATGGTATCACATACTTTGTATACTGGTCCATATCAGCGTGCATGTTAAAAGAAAAGCCTTCAGGCAATGGCGAGGGCTGTGTATGGGCATTATAGCATAAGCAGGATAAAATGATGATTAAAAGAAATTTTATTGATCGTTGCATCCTGCTTGTGAATTGGAATATGAGTATTGATTACAAATAAGACATTATTGTTTTAGCCCGTTTTATTTTTCCTGAAAGTAGGATAATAAGGTATAACAGCAAAACAAAGCATGACGAATGGATAATACGGACAGATGATATGGGATGATGGTATCTTAAAATAAATTTTTATCTTGTTACTCTAATCCTTGTAACATGTCTGACCGCAGAAAGTTTGTCAAGTTATCACTGTTGTCTTCTATTGCTATGCTGGCCGGCAAGCGTTTGTTTGCTGCGGATATTCCTGCGGTTGCCGAACTAGCTGTACCTGCTGTTAAAGACAGCCCTGTTGTTATCTCTACGTGGGACTTTGGCAAAGAAGCCAATACAGGTGCATGGGAAATACTTAGAAAAGGTGGCCGTGCGCTGGATGCGGTAGAGATTGGCGTAAAAATTCCGGAAGCTGATCCTCACAATCAATCTGTAGGTTATGGCGGAAGGCCAGACAGGGATGGCAGGGTTACACTTGACGCCTGTATTATGGACGAGCATAGCAGGTGTGGCTCGGTGGCAGCGCTGGAGCACATTGTACATGCTATATCAGTAGCACGCCTGGTCATGGAAAAAACACCACATGTAATGATCGTGGGTGATGGTGCGTTGCAGTTCGCCCTTGCCAATGGCTTTAAAAAAGAAAACCTGCTTACTGAGAAGAGTGAGAAAGAATGGAAAGAATGGTTGAAAGAATCAAAATATGCGCCTCAGAAAAATATAGAGAATATACTGCCGGGTGGAGCAAAAAACCATGATACCATAGGCATGGTGGCAATGGATAAGAATGGCGACCTGAGTGGTGCATGTACGACCAGCGGTATGGCCTATAAAATGCATGGCAGGGTAGGCGATTCTCCTATAATAGGTGCCGGCCTGTATGTGGATAATGAAATAGGGGCGGCTACCAGCACAGGTGTAGGGGAAGAGGTGATACGCATCGTAGGCTCTCACCTGGTTGTAGAGTTAATGAGACAAGGCCTGTCTCCGGAGGATGCCTGCAAAAAAGCCGTGGAACGGATAGTGTCTCGTAACCCGCAGGCAGCCAAGGATGTGCAGGTAGGTTTCCTGGCACTCAATAAAAAAGGCGTGTATGGAGCTTATGCTTTGCAAAAAGGGTTCAGTTATTCGGTAAAGAACGGGAACACCGAAGAAACATTTGAATCAAAATATTTTTACTCGTAGCCCGTTCTTGATAAAAGCTGTTATTATGATACTTGAAATTTGCGCATTTAATATTCAGTCTTGCAGGATAGCTGAAAAAGCAGGTGCGAAAAGAATAGAGCTGTGTGCCGATCCTCAGGCAGGCGGTACTACCCCCAGTTATGGACTGATAGAATACGCATTGCGCGAATTGTCTATTCCCATATTTCCAATGATACGGCCACGGGGAGGTGATTTTGTATATGATGATGACGAGATGGCTGTAATGAAAAGGGATATAATGATCTGTAAGGACATGGGCTGTCCGGGCATAGCCACAGGTGTGCAGCTAAGAGATGGGAGAATAAATACAGAGCAAATGAAGCATATAGCAGCATGGGCATACCCTATGGTTGTTACCTGCCACAAAGTATTCGACCGTACACCCGACGCTTTTGAGGCGCTCAATGATGTGATAGCTGCGGGGTGTAGCCGAGTGCTTACTTCCGGGCTTCATAAAACGGCATTGGAAGGCTCTGGAGTGCTTGCTGAACTGGTGTCAATGGCTAATGGTCATATCGTTATTATGCCTGGTGGTGGAGTGCGCTCGGAAAACATTGCACAATTAGTAAAAGAGACAGGGGCAACGGAATTTCATAGTTCGGCACTTATAGCCCGCGCTACAGATCATATTGCTGACGAGCAGGAGGTTCGTATGCTCGTGTCAGGTATGTATGCGTATTGATCAGGCTTTTAGCTCAGCCTGGCGCAGCAGGTATTTCCCCAGCACATCAAATTCCATGTTCACGATGCTGCCTTCTTCTATGTTGTGGAAGTTAGTGTGTGTATAAGTGTACGGGATAATTGTAACTGTACACTCATTCCTGCCTACATTGAATACAGTAAGGCTCACGCCGTTGATGCATATGGAGCCTTTTTCTATTACAAGTCCGGCATACTCCGGTGCAAAACGAAAACGGAATAACCAACTGCCATCCATGGTTTGTTTTTCTATGCAGGTGGCTGTCGCATCTACATGGCCTTGTACAAAATGCCCGTCAAGGCGGTCGCCAAGTTTTAGTGCACGTTCCAGGTTTACTTTATCGCCTTTCTGCCAGGTTGCCAGGTCGGTTTTTGCAAGTGTTTCAGCTACTGCGGTCACTGTATAGGTAGTATCCTGTATGGCCACCACAGTAAGGCACACACCGTTGTGGGCTACGCTCTGGTCTATTTTTAATTCACCTGTTATCGGGCTGTCTATAATGAAATGAACATTAGTTCCTTCCGCCACTACATCTGCTATAGTGGCCATATTTTCTATGATCCCTGTAAACATCTTCCGCTATTTTTTTCTGGCATTACCTATGAGTGCTGTAATGCCTGTATCATTCACTATTTGCAGATTTATATGCAGCAATGTGCTGTCTACCCTGTCTTTGGTTATGGTGCCGCTTATGGTATCCAGCTCCCTGCATAGCATTTGCCCCGCGTGTATGGTGTCGCGGTCGCTTACGAGAGTGTCCATTGATGCTATATACGTAGGGCCTGCTGTAAGGTATAATTGCAAGCCAGATTTGCAAAAGCCTGTTACTCCTATTTTTGCATCACTATATTTTACTATTGTTATCTCAAAAGAGTCGGCCTGGAGAAACAATCCAGAAGTGCTGACATACACTGAATCCTTAACAATATAAGTGCCCTGGAAAAGATCAGAAGGAAAAAAGCATACGCTGTTATCAGGCTTGCCCGGGAAACCAACATTATAATTTACTGCTACAGGATTATTGCAATACAGGTTGGTAAGCCGTGGGTCATCTGTTGGTGCAGGATCTTTCCATTTGTCGCATGATGCAAACAGGCAAATGCCTGAGATGATAAGAAAAGATATAAATATGGGGTGTCGCATAGTATTGTTTTAATGAGAATCGTATTTTTTAAATTGAAGCCGCTACATTAAAACGTATTTTTGGCAAATTTATTCAAATCCGCTTGTAATTCACAGAATGTATTTTGATTTGGCTGTCTGTTTTGCTATTCCGGATAAGTTAACAGGGATAAAAACATTCATTTCAGGCAGAAAAATAAATTTGTTCAAATAATATTAATTAGTACCTTTGCACTCCTCAAAGACCAAAAGGGGGTATACAATATGCTTATAATAGATTCAAAAGATTGCGAAAACATAGACAAAGCGCTTAAGAAATATAAGAAGAAATACGAGAAATCACGTATTCTGAACCAACTTCGCGACCGCCAGTCGTTCACTAAACCGTCTATACGCCGCCGTACAGAAATACTGAAGGCAGTTTACAAGCAGCAGATGGCAAATGGCGATTTCGACGTTTAAATTTGCCTGATCAATAGCACATAATTCTATGTGTTAAAGTTGGAAATATACTTGTACCCGTTATTGTAAATTCGTACATTTACAATAGCGGGTTTTACTATGTTTGACGAACGCTTAACAGATTATTTACAATACCTGAGATTTGAGAAGCGCTACGCTGCCCATACACTGGTGGCATATCAAAAAGACCTCGAACAATTCCGCGATTACCTTTCCACAGAATTTTCATTACCGGCATTAAACGATATTTCCCATTTTCATATCAGGGGTTGGCTGGCTGGCATGAAGGGCGATAAACGCACTGCCCGCACCATCAACCGGAAGATATCCAGTCTTAATGCCTATTATAAGTATCTGCTGAAACATGGGTATACAGAAAAAAATCCTGTACGCCAGCTACATTCACAACGTCTTCCTGAACGTCTCCCTGTATATCTTAAAGAAACAGAAACCGAACACCTGCTACAGGAAGTAGCATTTGAAGAGGGCTTTAAGGGCGCTACGGACCGCCTTATCTGCGAGTTGTTGTACAGTACAGGCATACGCCGCAATGAGCTGCAGCAGCTCAAAGAAGCGGATATAGAATGGAGCCTGAATCAGGTAAGGATACTGGGTAAGGGCAATAAAGAAAGACTCGTGCCTGTAAGCCCTGCCCTGCTGGATACCTTAAGAGATTATATAGCAGATAAACAAAAGCTTGAAGTATACGATGACAAATATTTACTTAACCTTGAAACAGGAAAACCACTCTATGCAGGATACATTTACCGGGTTGTAACAAAATACCTCGGTGAGGCCACTACAATGAAGAAAAAGAGCCCGCACGTATTGCGCCATACATTCGCTACACACTTGCTGAATAATGGAGCTAACATACAGGCTATAAAAGACCTTCTTGGTCACAGCAGTCTGGCGGCCACACAGGTATATACGCATAATAACATTGACAAACTAAAAGAGATTCACAAGCAAAATCATCCGAGAGGGTGACCTATTTTTTAACCATAAAAATAATAATCTATGAATGTGCAGATCCAGACAGTGCATTTCGATGCAGACATCAAGCTCATCGACCATGTGAACGCAAAAATAGAGAAGTTGAAGACCTTTCATGATAAGATAATAGGTGCAGACGTGTACCTGAAGTTGGATAATATGTCGCATCAGGTGAAGGATAAGGTGGCGGAAATAAAAGTGTATGTTCCGGGGCATTCTTACTTTGTAAAACACCAGAGCAAAAATTTCGAGGAGTCATTTAACCTCGCATTTGATTCCCTGGTGAGCCAGGTGAAACGCCAGAAGCAAAAGCAGTTGGTATATAATTGACCATCTTTCTATAAATAATCAGAACGCCCGCCGCATAAACGGTGGGCGTCTTATTTTTAGTCAATCCATTTGTGGCTATTGCCACTTGTTATAAATAAGAAAGGCTTTCTCATCAGAGAAAGCCTTTCTTATTAAAGTTCATTATTTATTACTTATTGACAACAAAGTGAATGACGTTGCTTTCATTCGCGGTGTTCACCCGCATCATATAGGTGCCGTCTGCAATGTTGCTGTTCAGTACTATTTCTTTGTTTAGTTTGCCATTTACAGGAGCGGTGCTGCCTGAATAAACTATGCGGCCCAGCATGTCACTTATCTCTATGTTAACATCCTCATTTGTATTGCCCGCTACAGTTCCTGTCAATGTTAATGTACCTCTTGTAGGATTAGGGAATAAGCTAAGTGTAGTTCCTGCATTGGATATTGTTTTTGTATCCAGCTTGTACAGGAAGTTATAGATGATTATGCCGTTGCTTGCTACGTTGCTAGGAGCAGTACAAGGTGGATTGCCGTTCACGATACAGAAGAACGTGTCTGTATAATACACTTCCGCTTTGTAATAGATATTTGTTGCGCCTGGAATAAGTTTGCCGTTTCTGTACCACTGATATTTTGCATTTTCCCCGCCGTAGTGCACGGTAGAATTAAATGTAAATTCCTGGCCCAGGTACTTGAGTGTATCCGAAGATGGAGATCCCAGCGCTATACTGATAGTAGGTGCCTTTATTGAATCAACATCATAAGTGATCGAATCCTTCACAACACCACTTGTGGCGCAAACTCCGGTACCTACCGTCATTTCTACAACGATCACATCTCCGTGTTTTGGTGTATAATCAAATGTATCTGTTGTTCCCTTCACTACGCCAAAGAGAGACCACACAAAGCTAGGTCCTGACCCTGCGAAGGCAGGATTAGCATATATATGTACCGGAGTGCCCTCGCATATAGTATCGTTCATTGGTGTGCGTATTAAGCCGGTCAGTGCATTTATCAAAGGTTTCACCCTGAATGATCTAGCAGCGTAACAACCGCTGTACAATGTATAAGATACATTAACTATTCCAGCACTGATACCCGAGACTATACCGCTGGTATCTACTATCTGTGCTATTGAAAGGTCGGTACTGCTCCATGTTCCGCCTGTTGCTGCATCTGTTAAAGCAGCTGTTGCTCCCTGGCATACTGTATCCGGACCGGTAATAGGCGGTGCGGAAGTATTTACAGTTACATTTAATGTGCTGAAACAACCTGCAGGCACTGTAAATGTAATAGTAGCCGTACTGCCTACTGTAGCTAAAGCACCATCTCTTAACTGGCCGGTAAAAGAATCTATTATTGCTATGTCTGTATCGCTGCTGGTCCATATCCCGCCTACAGAAGTATCGGTTAATGGAATAGATGTGCCTTTACATACGCTGGTTATACCCATAATTGGTCCTGCCTGGTCGATAGCCATCGGGAATTCAGCCGGAGGACAGCCAGGTACGGTATAATAAATTGTGTCCGGACCTCCTGAATAAGCAGTAACAGTGCCGCCCGGGTCCACGTCGGCAACTAAAGGAAAGCGTGCGCTCCATGAACCGCCAAAACCAAACTCAAGTAAAGTTGTAGTGCTTCCTGCGCATAAAGTGTTAGATCCGAAAATAGCACCCGGCGGGTCGCTTACCATTATAACTTTTGAGGAAAAACAGCTGCCTACTGTATAATATATTACTATTGGTCCTGAAGATACTCCTGTTAATACACCTGTTGATGAATTCATTGTAGCCTGGCTCGGAAGTGCATTTGTAGACCATGTTCCTCCGGGAGTTGCATCACTAAATTGCACCGAACCAGCCACACATACATTGTCCGGTCCGATAATTGTATCCGGGCCTTGTATAACAGTCACAATTGCACCTACAGCACAGCCGTTATCGGAGTAGCTAATGATCGACGTTCCTGCTGTTACACCGTTAACCGTGCCGTTTGAAGAGCCAACTGTAGCTACGGGTGTATTGCTGCTGGTCCAAGTACCACCGATTGTAGGATCGGATAAAGTAGTAGATGCATTTGTGCAGGTACTTAAAATGCCTGCGATAGCAGAAGGATAGTCGCGCACCATCATATACCTTGTTGCTGTTGCATTACCGCACGGTGTTACCACGTCATATTTAATGATCACCATACCTGCTGCTGTTGGGTTGATGTCTCCTGTTATAGCATTAATTGTTGCCGTACCGCCTGCTGAAGTAACGGTCCATGTACCACCAGGTGTTCCGCCTGCATCAGATAGTGTTTGTACTGTGCCTACGCATAAGCTGTCGTTAGCTTTGATCGTACCAGCAACGCCTGGAGCGCAGATAGTAACAGATCCATTGCCGGTAATAGTGGTGTTGCCGCCAATATTATGTGTTGCGCTTGAAAGAACGGAGAGATCGCCATACGAAGATCCGCCGCCGGCACCGCCGTAGCCACCTGCACATGCTGGTGTATTTAAGCCGGGGCCTGTATTAGTACCCGGAAGTCCACCATAGTAGCCGCCGCCACCGCCGCCGCCGTTACCTATAGCGTTTGTACCAACACCTGGTGAGCCGCCTGATGCGCCGACCTGGTCGCCGCCATATGCATAGCTGCTCAATGGGAACAAGCTGTTAAGGTAGCCTGTCTCTGCTGTAAGGCCACCGCCTTGCCCGCCCCTGTTAAAGTTTGTAGCTGCAGCGCAGTCATATCCTGCACCACCACCACCACCGGCTACTATTACACGGTCAGAAAGGGCTAGCCCTGTTCCCGTGCGCACATCAGATGCACCACCACCCATGCCGCCATTGCCTGCCAGCGCATTGCCGCCGCCATTATAGCCACCTGAAGCGCCTGAGCCACCTACATATATGTATAGTGTTTGACCGGGTGTCACGGTCATATCACATACTGAGCGGCCACCTATGCCACCTTGCGAAAAGTTACCTACGCATGCTGCACCATTGGCCCCTTCTGCTATTATATTTACAGAAGTGCAACCTGCAGGAACCACATAGTTCTGTACTGCGCCTGTATAGCTAAACAATACAGACTGCGCTGATGCGCTGAAATTTAAACCCAATAAAATGACGGGGAATAGTTTTAGGTATTTGTACATTTTTTTCATTTTCCTGATTTTTAATTTATTCAATCGAGTTTAATTGTTCTTAATTTACCGGGTAATAAAATATAAATAATAGTATGATCTGCCGAATGGCTAATCATATTATTTGAATGTTATGAAACAGACTACTGCCAAAAATACATAATTAAATACATAAAAAGAGCAGAAAAGAGCACTTTTTTGTCATTAAATATTCATCATTTTTCTAAAGCAACAGAATCTACTTTTAATACTAACTGCCAATTAATGACTTCGTCACCATTATATCTTAATAGTGAAGACAGTAGTAAAGTAGGGAAGAGTTGGCTCTCAATTCAATTATCCTGCTTTTGCATTGGCCATCACCCATGTTTTGAGTAGCTGCGCATCGTCATTGCTCAGTTTTGCTTTGCGCGACATATCGGGTAGCACCTTGCTCCATTTCTTCACGGTATATCTTCCTGGCTGTTTTAGTTCGTGGCAGTCGGCACATTTACTGGTAAATACGGCATGGGCATGTGCTGTTTGCTCCGGTGTTAATATAGTGTTTGCTTCAGCCTTGTCATTTGTGGCTGCAGACCGATCTGTCATAGCTTTTTTGCCGGTGCTGTTACGGCCTATAGAATTCTTCTTCGCGCACTGCGTTAGTAGTAAACTTGCAGCGCAAGCGTATAGTATAATGATCGTCTTCTTCATATGCTGGTTTCAGTTCCCAATATTACGCAACTACAGCGTGGGCTGCAAATACAAACCTTTACTGCATTGATTCTCGCATGCACTTAAGATAAATACAAAAAGAATTTGGTGGTGGAGAAAAGTATCCTATCTTTGCACTCCCAAAACGAAAAACGGGGTGTTGCAAAGTTCTTTAGAAGTGAGGTGAATGGGTAAGCAAAAGAGTAGTTTTAAAATAAAAATTTGAAATTAAATTTTGCGGTTTGAAAGAAGCCACTTACCTTTGCACTCCCTTAGCAAATGAGGGGTAACAGAAAAGTAACAATAAGCTCTTAAAATAATAACGATGGTGTAGCGGAACGGGCCGCG
>JAOQAP010000197.1 GCA_025963465.1 Flavipsychrobacter sp. | reverse complement strand
GTGAAGGGCCCTGCGCTGGCTCACCTCGCCTCTGCTGAAGGAATTACCTGCTTAGAAGCCATTGCCGGCAAGAAGCCGGAGCCTATCGATTACGGAAATATTCCAAGCTGTACGTATTGTATCCCTGAAGTGGCCAGCGTTGGTTTAACCGAAGAGGAAGCAAAGGCTAAAGGCATCGAAATAAAGGTTGGGAAGTTTCCTTACAGTGCATCGGGCAAGGCAAGTGCATCGGGTGCTAAAGAAGGTTTCGTAAAAGTGATCTTCGATGCTAAATATGGCGAATGGCTCGGTACCCACTCTATTGGTTACAACGTAACAGAAACAATAGCAGAAACAGTAGTAGCACGCAAACTGGAAACTACATGGCAGGAAGTGCTGGACAGCATACACCCGCATCCTACTATGAGCGAAGGCATCAAAGATGCCGTAGAAGTAGCACTGGGCGAAGCAATACATTTATAATAATTTCAATTCCTTTAACAATAAAGGCTGCCAGATGGCAGCCTTTATTCATTTATCAGATTCGTTGGGAAAAGGATTACATATCCGCATTAATAAAGAAACAGAACACCTCACCCGGACCATGCACACCTACTACAAGTGTCTTCTCTATATCCGCTGTTCTGCTCGGTCCTGTTGTCAGGTTGATCATCGAAGGCAGATCGGTGCCATATTTTTTCTTTAGTGCCGCAAATCCGTCTTCTATATCCGGTACTATCTGGTTGGCATATGCGAACACGAGGTGTACAGGATAATATACAGGTGCTACCCTGCCCATATTCTGCTTACTGGTGAGCATTATAGTGCCTGTGCGTGCTACCAGCATTTCACAGCCGGTAATGCATGCATCCGCGCTTTCTGCTTTGGGGTCAGCAGGCTCCACTATGTTCATCTTATTATTCTGAAACAGTTTCAGCAGGTGCTGATCTGCGCACAGCAATTGGTCCCAGCCTCTGTTCTCGTGCAGTATATTGATATTGTACAGCAGCTCCTGTTCATTCTCACAAAAAATGAACTTACCACCGAGCTTTATAAATGCTTCTGCAAATACCTCTTCCGGTGCAGATACAACAGGATAGATGTTACCCATGTTCTTTTCCACATCAGGGAACGGCATAGGCAATGGTTGCCCGCCCAATCCCTTACGGATCTTACTAAGAATATTCTCCCGCGCTTTAGAGGTCTTGAAAGTCTGCATCGGTTCAAAAGTAAAAATAAAAAGCGATGAAAAATTCATCGCTTTTAAAATATTAATTTATGTTCAGGTTACACATTCGGATTCAAAATGCTTTCCGGTATCAGCGGTTCGTCTTCGCTGGCAATTGCGTCCTCTTCAAAAGGGCGCTTGCCCAACAAGCGTTCCATATCGTCTTTGAACAGCACTTCCCTTTTTAGCAACTCTTCAGCTATCAGCCTTACACCTTCCGTCTTATCTACAAGCAGTTGTTTCACTCTTTGATAAGCTACATCTACCAGTTTCCTCACCTCGTCATCTATCATCTTGCCTGTCTCTTCAGAGTATGGCTTAGAGAAGCTGTTCTCCTGCTGCGGATCGTAGAATGATATATTACCGATTACACTGTTCATACCATACATAGATACCATAGCATATGCCATACGCGTCACGTGCTGCAGGTCACTGAGTGCGCCGGTAGATATTTTACCGAATATCAGCTCTTCTACTGCCCTTCCGCCCAGCGACATGCACATGTCGTCCATCAGGTGATCGGTAGTGCGTATATATACTTCCTTAGGCAGGTATTGCGCATAGCCTAATGCTGCTACACCACGGGGAACGATAGTTACCTTCACCAGCGGATGTGCATGCTCCAGGAACCAGCCTGATACAGCATGTCCGGCTTCGTGATAAGCTATGATACGTTTTTCTTCCGGCTGAATGATCTTGTTCTTTTTCTCGAGTCCACCTATCACACGGTCTATGGCATCATTAAAGTCGCTCATATCCACTTCGCTCTTGCCTTTACGGGCAGCTATCAGAGCAGCTTCGTTACATATGTTTGCTATATCAGCTCCTGCAAAACCGGGGGTCTGAACAGCCAGTTTCTTAATATTCAGGTCTTTCGATTTTTTGATCGGCTTCAGATGCACGTCAAATATCTTTTCTCTACCCTTCACATCCGGAATGTCAATAGATATCTGGCGGTCGAAACGGCCCGGGCGCAGCAGCGCTGTATCCAGTACATCAGGACGGTTGGTAGCCGCAAGGACTATGATACCGCTATCACCACTAAAGCCATCCATTTCCACAAGCAGTTGGTTCAGCGTATTCTCACGTTCGTCATTGCTCATTACTGCGTTCTTGCCACGAGCACGGCCTATTGCATCTATCTCATCAATGAAGACGATACAAGGCGATTTTTCACGTGCCTGTTTGAATACGTCACGTACACGGCTGGCACCCACACCTACGAAAAGCTCTACGAAATCAGAACCGGACATAGAGAAGAACGGTACCTGTGCCTCGCCTGCCATAGCTTTGGCAAGCAGTGTTTTACCGGTACCCGGAGGGCCTACCAGCAACGCTCCCTTAGGTATCTTACCACCAAGCGCCGTATATTTTTTAGGGTTCTTAAGGAAATCTACTATTTCCATTACCTCTACCTTAGCTTCATCAAGACCTGCAACATCGTTGAACGTGATATTGATACGGGTACCTTTTTCAAACAGCTGGGCTTTGGATTTGCCTATATTGAATATACCGCCACCGCCACCTGCACCACCACCTGCGCCCATCTTGCGAAACACAAGGAAGTACATAGCAACGATAAGGATAACCGGTATCAGTATTGTATTCAGCAATCCATGTATTACATCGCCCTGCTGGTCATAAAGAGGGCTGATGTGTGCGATCGGCTTGTTAGCTATCTTCTCTATTTCAGCTTCCGCATCTTTCAGGTCTTTATTGAACTGGTCTACTGTACCTATCTTAAAAGAATAAGCAGCTATCTTATCGCTGTTATTCGCAGCCAGTGAAGGTATTTTACCCGAAGGTTGTGCTGGTGCAGCTCCCGGTTTCAGGTATACTTCTACATGGTCATTATTCATGATCACGATCTTTGCTACCTGTTCTTTGGCAAGGTCGTTCTTAAAGTCCTGGAAACTATGCTCCGGGGTACTTGCGGCAAAATTACCGTTAAAAAGTGCTAATAATACGCCCAGCATCACAATGCCATAGATCCAATAGATATTGAATTTAGGACCTTTGCGTTGACCGGAATTATCACCTCCCGGTTTACCGGGTTTCTGTGTATTTTCTTCCATTTGTTCTTCTGTCGTGTTAGCCTGTTTTTATAAAAATCTTATTTTTGAAGAGCTCACCTATGACCACATTCTATGGGTGCTCTGTGCGCGGCGCATCTTCCCACAAGCTTTCCAGGCTGTAAAACATCCTCTGCTCATGCGTGAAAATATGCACGACTACATTTACGTAATCCACTAATGTCCAGGTATCTCCTTGTTCTATATGGTATGGTCGATCATCACACTCTATTTCCACTGCATCTTTAATGCTTTGTGCTATTGCATGTATCTGCACGTTAGATCTCGCTTCACATAATATAAAAAAATCTGCGACTGCTTCGTCTATCTTTTTCAGGTCCAGCGATACTATGCCATCACCTTTTTTGTCCTTTATAGCGTTTATTATGGTCTTAAACAGTTTGCTATTTTTGGTAAGACGGGCTGGTGCCTTCTTCCTTTCCTGCAACGCACTTATTATTTTCTCCAAATCTTTAGTAGCTTATTTTGTTTGGTAATACCTTTACGGTTTATCAAAATTATAAATCTTTTTGCACTAAACCTCATTACATTGTCATATTTACCTATAATAGAGCTTAATATTATTGATAGCACCAATAACTATGCCATGCAGCTTATAGATGCCGATAAGGCACTACCCGGCATGACAATAGTAGCCCAAAGCCAGACCGAAGGCAAGGGGCAAAGAGGTAAAAGCTGGGTAGACACTCCCGGCGAGAGCCTGCTCATGAGTGTGGTCACCGCCCCGGGACGGCCAATCACCGACCAATTTGTCTTTAATTCGTCAGTTGCCGTGTCAATAGCCAATGTTTTACAAAAATTGGACAACAATTGGGATGTGCATATCAAATGGCCCAATGACATCATCATAAACGACAAAAAGGCAGGAGGCATCCTTATAGAGAATATACTCCGTGGCAGTCGCTGGGGCCACAGCGTCATAGGCCTTGGCTTAAACATAAAACAGGAAAAATTCCCTCCCGACCTTCCCTATGCCACCTCTCTGAAAATTGCTTCAGGGCGTGATTTCGATGTAACGGCAGTACGCGATGCATTACGCGAAAGCATTATAACTACTACATCAAATCCACTCATTGCGCTAGATATGAAGGAATATAATCAGCTGCTGTTCAAGCGTGGCAAAAAACAAAGATTCAGTAATGCCGGTGGAAAATGGGACGCAACCATACTAAGCACCCTTGCCAATGGTACGCTTGAAGTGCAGCTGGAGGATGGGACTATTGTTTATTACCAGCACGGGCAGGTACTATGGGATTGGGCATGATCTTCGTTTTACTTAATTTTAGATAACACAATCAACCATCATGGACTTTGGCAAACTACCTGAAGACGAACTGAAGCAGATAGACTTCACCCTTCCACCGGACCCACCGGAGAATAAGGCTGTGTTGAAGAAAGGAAAAGGAAAAACAAAATTCTATATAGGCTGTGCCAAATGGGGCAGAAAGGATTGGATAGGAAAGCTGTACCCTAAAGGCACTAAAGAAAAAGACTTTCTTAGCTATTATGCAAAACAGTTCAACAGCATTGAGTTCAACGGTTTCTTTTACAATGTACACTCCCGGGCACAGGTAGAAAAATGGGTAGCCGCTGTACCGGATAATTTTATATTCTGCCCTAAGTTCACACAGTCTATAACACACCTGCGCAGGCTGAAGAATGCAGAGAACGAAGTAAACACGTTCCTCGATGTCATAGAGGCTTTTGGCAAGCATCTGGGGCCTGTATTCCTGATGCCGCATCCGCAGATGGGTGTAAAACACCTTGATACCATCGAGGAATTTATGAGCTCACTCCCAAAGGATATCGATGTATTCCTGGAGCTGCGTCACGAGGATTGGTACACATCGCAGGAAGGGTACGACCCAGCCCTGTTCAGCTACCTTCGCAAACACAAACGTGGCGCGGTGATCACAGATGCAGCCGGCCGCCGCGACTGTGTGCACATGCACTTATCTAAGCCGGAATGTTTTATCCGTTTCGTAGGCAATGGCCTCCACCCTACCGACTATACCCGCATTGATGAATGGGTACAGCGCATAAAAGTATGGATGGAGGAAGGATTGGAGACATGCTACTTTTTCATGCACCAGCACGAGGAACTGCACTCACCCGAGCTCATCAAATACTTCATTCAGCAGATGAACAAACACGCTAAAACCAGGATTCCACTTCCGGTGATATATACTGATACTAACAACTCACTATTTTAAGATTCCGAACCAACCGAAGAGCCGGTGCTCAAGGTTAAAAAAAGAGAAAAAATACAAAACATATAATCTCTCCCTTACCTTCGCATCACACATGCACCGCAAACACTTATCGGAAAAATACCTTACTGTCGGCATGGTGATCAGTATGTTTCTCTGGGGGCTTAGCTGGCCGGCCGGCAAAATGCTCACCCGTTACTGTTCCGCTGCCAATTTCACTGTATACAGGTATACAGTTGTTGTTTTCGTGTTGCTGTTGCTATTGTCGCTTATGCGGGTCAGCCTGCGTATCAAAAAAAAAGGCATCCCTCTTATTATTGTGTCCGGGGTGCTTTTGGCATGTTATAGTTATGTATTCTTCAAGGGATTAAAAAATGGCTCACCTGGTGCAGGCGGCGTGCTTGTTACTACCATGAACCCACTGATAGCTTACGCTATTAATATAGTGCTGAAGAAAAAACTTCCTTCAGGTAATGAGGCGCTGGGGCTTATTATGGGTATTATTGCCGGTTGTGTGCTGCTCAGGATATGGGATACCTCGCTGTCGCTATTTGATGGTGGCAACCTGTATTTTCTGCTGGCAGCGTTCACATGGTCTGTTATGAGTAAGTTTACCGCCCAGGGTGCAAAGCATGGTGCGTCTATGGGATTCAGTCTCTGGCAATACCTGGTCACCTTCCTTTGCGTACTCCCATTTACCAATTTCACCGAAATGGGCGCCGCTATCCACATTTCCGATTCGCTGTTCTGGCTAAACCTCTTTTTCAGCTCAGCTATTGCCACGTCCATTGCTACTACCATTTACTTCTACACTACCACCCAATTAGGCGCAGAACGGGCAAGCAGCTTTATCTTCCTCGTTCCTTTTGCCGCAGCCCTGTCCTCTTGGTTGTTCCTGGGCGAAAAGATCATGATACATACAGCTATAGGTGGTTTGCTGGGCATAGCAGCTGTATATATGATCAATAAAAAGAAGAAACAACCAGCAATTCAGGAAATTCAATAGGAACTCTCGGTTTTATCACTATATAGCATATACATAATATACTACACAAGGAATTACGAAACGAGGGAAACTCCCCGGAACAAGGTCCCGCTTTTTAGCGGGAGGGGTTGGGGGTTTGTGTTTTGGGGTTTCATCTTCAATCACTACTTTAGCAGTCCAAAACAGACGTAATGAAACTACTCGAAAATAAGGTAGCACTCGTAACAGGTGCCAGTCGTGGCATAGGTGAAGCGATCGCTGTAAAATTTGCAGAACATGGCGCAAGTATTGCGTTTACATACCTCTCTTCCGATGAGAAAGCAAAAGCACTGGAAGACAGGCTTACAGCACTGGGCGTAAAGGCCAAAGGCTACAAAAGCGATGCAGGCGACTATAAGGCTGCAGAGCAACTGGCCAATGATGTAAGCAAGGATTTCGGTACTATAGATATCTGTGTGAACAATGCCGGTATCAGCCGCGACAACCTGCTGATGCGCCTTACCGAACAACAATGGGACGAGGTAATGCAGGCAAACCTGAAAAGCATATACAATCTCACCAAACAGGTGATCAGGCCAATGATGAAGGCCCGTTCAGGCAGCATCATCAATATGAGCTCCATAGTGGGTGTAAAAGGTAATGGCGGACAGAGTGCTTACGCTGCAAGTAAAGCGGGCATCATAGGCTTTACCAAAAGCATAGCTCAGGAAATAGGCAGCCGCAATATCCGCTGCAATGCTATCGCACCCGGCTTTATAGAAACAGACATGACGCACTACCTGCAGGATGGCGGCGCAGAAAAATGGTTTGAAAAAATACCATTGGGCCGTTTTGGTAAAACAGACGACGTGGCCAATGCAGCCCTTTTCCTTGCCAGCGATATGAGCACCTATGTTACCGGCCAGGTACTTAATGTATGTGGCGGCATGGCAACTTAATTTAATACATACAAATAGTTAATAATAGGGTAAATTAGAGAACGCTAATGCCCTTAGTCAGCTAATTTTCATAATTTTGCACGGTAAATAACTTTATATATAATGCAGAAAGTTCATGCTTGTATCACGGCAGTTGGTGGTTATGTTCCTGAATACAGGTTAACAAATGCGGAGTTGGAGACGATGATGGATACTACAGATGAATGGATCCAGTCGAGAACAGGAATAAAGGAGCGCCGCATACTGAAAGGAGAAGGCAAAGGAAGCAGTGATATGGCGGTGGAAGCAGTAAAGAACCTGCTGGAAAAAAGTGGATTAGCACCTACCGATATAGAAATGGTCATCTGTGCTACTACTACACCCGATATGCAGTTCCCGGCCACGGCCAATGTTATCTGCGATAAGGTAGGTATGACAAAAGCATGGGGTTATGATGTGAATGCTGCATGCAGCGGTTTCATATTTGCCCTCACAGTAGGTTCTCAGTTCATAGAAACAGGCAGGCATAAAAAAGTATTGGTAATAGGCGTGGACAAGATGAGCTCTATCATGGACTATACAGACCGTAAAACGTCTATCATATTCGGTGATGGTGCTGGTTGTGTGTTGCTGGAACCAAATACAGATGGCTATGGACTTATAGATTCGATATTGCGCACAGATGGCAGCGGCCGCGTATACCTGCACCAGAAAGCAGGTGGCTCGGTAAAGCCGGCCAGTATGGAAACAGTAATGAACAAAGAACATTACGTGTACCAGGAAGGCCAGGCGGTGTTCAAGTTTGCCGTAAAGAACATGGCCGATGTGTCTGCTGAAATAATGGAGCGTAATAACCTGACCGCTGAAACTGTGAACTGGCTGGTACCTCACCAGGCAAACCTGCGTATCATCAACGCTACTGCAGACCGCATGAACCTGCCTGCTGAAAAAGTAATGATCAACATAGAGCGCTTTGGTAACACTACCAACGGTACCCTGCCCCTCTGCCTCTGGGAGTGGGAAAGCAGGCTGCATAAAGGCGACAATATAATACTTGCAGCATTTGGTGGTGGCTTCACATGGGGATCTACTTACCTTCGCTGGGGATATGATACAGCCCAATAAGGCCATTTTATCCTGAATTATCCTTATTTTTGCAATAACAACTACTAACAATGAAACGCAACAACATAGATATTATACTCGCAGTTTTCCTTGTCATCATGGCAGCTACGGCACGTGTAGTTAATGCGCAGATGCACCTGTTCAATTTTGTACCTATTGCTGCAGTCGGCTTATTCAGCGGCGCGGTGATCAAAGACAGGCGCGCTCTTGCATTTCTTATCCCGGTAATGGGACAATTATTAGGTGACCTGTATTTCCAGCTCTTTACAGAAGTACGCGGGTTTTATGACCTTACAGGCATGTTATTTAACTATGGTGGCCTTGTAGCTGCTACGGCCTTAGGAGCAAGTATGAAACAGCCAAAACCTGTTGCTACACTTGCTTACCTTCTTGGCGCATCTGGCTTGTTCTTCCTGGTATCTAACTTCGGTTACTTCGCTCATGGCTGGAATGGCTATTCATTCTCCGGCCTGGTGAAGACCTATGCTGACGCTGTGCCTTTTTTCAAGAACACCCTTGCAGGTGATATGATAGGTGGTGTGGTACTGTTCGGCGGCTACTTTATGCTGCAGCAGGCATTGACCAACAAAGCACAGAAAGCAAACGCTTAATTATCTCGATCATACTCATAGAAAAACGGGCGTATTCGCCCGTTTTTTGTTTTTATAGCTATTGCAGCTTCAGGTAAGCACCGTCCAGCTATCCACTTTCGTACCCTTGAATAAGAGGGAGTAATTACTAAAGGCCGGTGGAAGTTTTCCATTAAAATGATGCGCCTGCCCGCTTGATGTATCGATGAGCAGGTATACACATGGATGCGACCAGTTGGCCCCGGGCTGCAGGTCTACAAATATAAGGTCAGCAGCTTTTTCCGCCCTGATGATCTGTCCCGGCACATTAGCTGTATCGCCTGCTGCCAGCTGCTCTTTTGATATATATACTACTGAACTATCCAGGGTACTTCCCCCCAGTTCCTCCTTCACTATCGCTACTATTTCATCATTTGTCATTTGCTATCTGTCTATGATTTACCGGTAAAATAAATAAATAGTTACACTCCCCCACTCTATATGGCAAGAGTGTAACTATGCAAAGAATAACAGCAACTAATTTAGTTTTAATCCCGATACCAGCCTTGTAATATTCTGCTCGTGCTGTTTTACAAAAGCATCTATCTGCTGGTTGTTGGCAGCGCCCAGTTCCTGCAACTGCGGCATCAGGCGCTCTACTACCTCCTGCATCTGTTCAGGGCGCGGGCCGGGATCTCCCGGAGGCCAGCTCTTTACAATAGCCTGTTTCAATACAGCAGAGGACAGCAGATTCACCCAGAACACATCCTGTCCCAGCCAGCTATCTGCACCTGCGTTCTTCGCATTGAACACCGGGTGAGCAGGCACATCTGCAGGGTCATTTGCTTTTGCATAATTGAACGCTTCCTGCGCCGACACCTTACCATTATGATTGGCATCAGGATTGTAAGCAAGCGCATGGCCATAAGCATCATGGCCGTTCATGGCGGCTATCCATTCCTGCGCAAACGGATCGAACTCAGGCCCGCCTGCCGATGTATGATAAGCATCAGCCGCAGATGCCACACTGGTGTTTACAGCAGTGCTCTTGGCCAGTATAGGCGCGTTGAACCCTCCGCTGTAGCATTGCTCCATCATTACCATAAGCGTATTATACTTGGGTAACTGCGCCAGCTTATTGGTAAAATCGGTTACGGTAAGTGTATCCCAGTTAGGCTGGCAGAAGATCACAGATTCAGGATAATCAGGTACCCCGCCCCCATGATTATTGGTGTGTATCAGCAGGCTGTCCTCTGCTTTCAGCTTGGTCTTCAGCGCATCAATAGCATTGAGCAATGCCGCCTTTGTGCCCGGGCCGTTCACCGGCATGGTATATGGCGTATTATCGCCGGGCCAGTGCACCACCGGATGCGGATTACCATCATAGTTGAGCGTACCATTATAGTTGAGCACGGTTATGTTTGCAGGAGTATATCCATATACATGCACCAGTGTGCGGTACAGGAATTCAAGATCGTTGGTGTGGCGGTTGTTCGACATACCTGCATATAGTATAGCATAACGCTTGCCCGTGTATATGTACCTTATCGGGAATTTGATCTTATCTACTACAGAGTATTTACTGATAGCAGGGAAAGAGGAAGCAACATGAAATGCAACAAATGAAGACGGGGTGTCTGTAGTGCCTGCATAAGGAGGAAGGTGTGCGGGTACTTCTTTGTACAGCTGGCCCGTTGCGGCATCGTGCAGCAGGTACCTGCAGGGATGTGCCCAGTTGCTCAGCGGTTCATCGTCGGCAAAAAGCATAATGGTAGGCTTTTCTGCTACTACATGTGCTAATGGAACAGGTATCCTTGCGCCTTTTTCAAATACTGTTTCCTGGATGTAGTAATTGGAAACCTTACTGCGCCGACCGTCGATCCTGATGTGATTGTCCTTTATTGTTTTCAGGACCGCCACGTTTGCTCTTGTTGTCATGAGAAGATGATTTAAAGTTTTGCTTACTCTTTCCCTTTTCAGCTTCCGGGTGCCTACTCTTTTAAGGATTTTCGGCTTGCTCCGCAATAAATGATCACATAAACTAATTAGAACACAAATTATTTGTTAACGTTTAACTAATTAAACGGGAAGTAAAATTACGTAGCCGGATACCAAAACACCAAAAAATATAGCATTAAATTTTAAATATTTTGGCATGATTTTATTGTTAACCCGCATTTTTCAGCACAAAAAGCCGTGGGAAGGATGATCTCTCGCAAAGTCGCAAAGACGCAGTTGCTGATGTTTCGTGGTTAAGGCCGCAGGGTACTTAACTTCCGGTTGCTTCCGGTTATTGCTGTGCTTAAAAGATGTCTCGCTAAGGCGCAAAGAAGCGGTTGCTCCTATTTCGTGGTTAAGGCCGCAGGGTATTTAACTTCCGGTTGCTTCCGGTTTTTGCTGTGCTTAAAAGATGTCTCGCTAAGGCGCAAAGACGCAGTTGCTCTTGTTTCGGGGTTAAGGCCGCAGGGTACGTAACTTCCGGTTGCATCCGGTTTTTGCTGTGCTTAAAAGATGTCTCGCTAAGGCGCAAGACGCAGTTGGTGATGTTTCGTGGTTAAGGCCGCAGGGTACGTAACTTCCGGTTGCTTCCGGTTATTGCGGGGAGAGACAGCTCTCTAGAATGGGTATCGTCCGGTTTTACTTTACAGTTGCTCCGGTAATCCTGATTTTTCATTACATGACATCTGTTTACCTGACATTTAATTTTAACCGCTAAGGCACAAAGACGCAAAGTTCTCGTAATGTGCATGCAATAAAACGGCCGAACTGCTTTGATGGTCATAAAGGTCGGGTAGAAAAACGAAACTGGAAAGGGGAAAGTTTTATGATAGCGCACTTTTCGTGTTATCATATAAATTAGTTTGCAGGCTGGGTGCGGCTTGGCAATGGAAACAGCTATGGGAGGTGCAGCCTTATTGCATGGCAATGCTATTTATCTTTTTCAAGGTGAATACCGTTTGCAAAACGGAGTGCTATTTACAGTTCCGGATGCCCTGCGGAACATCCAGAACAACGGGATCCCTATGGTACAAATCTCGACCCATTTTATTGCTGATTTAAAAATTGTTGGCACTTTGCATTTGTACAATACTTCAACTTTTGTACCTTGATTGCCTCCGATTCCCTAAAAAGGAGACTCGGCGGGAACAGAAAAGGTGGTTTATAAGCTAAACATCTTCAACATAAACAAATATTAGTATGACAAACGAATTTAAAAACTGCCAATCTTGTGGGATGCCATTGAAACGAGATGAAAAAGGCGGAGGAACAAATGCTGATGGAAGTATCAGTAAAATGTATTGCTCCTATTGCTACAAAGACGGTGAATTTATTTTCAAAGGGAATGATGTGAGCGAATTTCAAAATTATTGTAAACAGAAGATGATAGAAGGTGGACACTCTAAATTTTTCTCTTGGCTTTTTACAAGAGGGATGAAGCGATTAGATAGATGGAAAAATAATTAAATTTATTCACCAATTAATTTATAAACGATTAAAGAGGTTACTGCTTCTAAATACTTTCATTGCGGAGGAAAATAGGTACTGCATTTTTCCGTACTATAATTCTAACACCCGACCAGTAATTTTGGTGTCAAGCTACTGCATTTTTCAGTCCCTGAACTAATACAATTATTAGAACTATTGTTTAAAACCCAACTAGTCCAACCGTCGGGCTTGCGACACAGTACAAAAAGCGGAGCGCTCTACGCACCCCGCTCTCACTCTGTACTTGTGAACCTCATTGGATTTTTCTCGAACCAACTTTTGGCGGATGTAAAACTTTTAGCCGTTTAATTGACATATTTCTTTTTAAAAAAATTTACCCTTTAAGGCATCTATAATTATTTTATGATCTTCTTCATCATGCAAACCCGAAACGGTTATAACTCCTACCATTCCGACGTTTTTTATAAATATTGGTATTGAACCTCCTTTAGCAATAAAATCTTTTTCATCAAGACCAAAAGTCTTTTCTAAAGTCATATTACCTTCCTTTAGGTCATTTTTTACACTTAAAGAACTTTCTTCAAATTGCTTTGCCACATTCGCCTTTCGTCTAAGCCAATTATGCTTGTCAGCAGGAAGGTTGTCGTCAACGTATAGGAATATAGTATGGTTGAGCCTCATTATTTCAACAGCTATATTTTGATTTCGATTTTTTGCTAATTCAATAATCTTTGAAGCCATTTCAAATGCAGTCCGGTTAGAAAAGCTATCCAATTCTATTTGCTTTATTATTGATTGTTTTTCAACATTATTCTGGGCCATTGACGATATATTTGATATTAAAGTGATTATTAAAAATAGATACTTCATCTTGTTTATTTACAAGTAAATTTAGTGTATCGCACAATAAATTTATAGTGGTTCGATATCCAATAAGGGTGTAACGACAAAAGCCGCTACAGAAGCGGCTTTCATTTTTTGTGAACCCGATAGCACTCGAACCTACAAGGGAAAGTAAATTTTACAACCTTTTGCCTTAAACGACAAAGCATCAGGGGACGGACTTGCAAATACTAGACTGAGTATCCCACGCTTGCGCAGGTCTGTAGTTGAGCCAAAACCGATTTGCAACAGTCGAAAAACAAAAAAGCCGCCCGTAAAACGGGCGGCTTATAACTTATCTCTTATCAACTTATAATTTACTACCCTTTCAGCACAGTACGGCTGATAACTATGCGTTGTACCTCGCTGGTACCTTCGTATATCTGCGTTATCTTGGCATCGCGCATCAGGCGCTCTACGTGGAATTCTTTTACATAACCGTAGCCGCCATGTACCTGTATCGCTTCATTGGTCACGCGCTGCGCCATATCAGATGCATACAGCTTGGCCATAGATGCAGACAATGTATAGTCCTGGCCCTGGTCTTTCGTCCATGCAGCTTTAAAGCAGAGTAAGCGTGCAGCTTCTATCTCTGTAGCCATATCAGCCAGCTTAAAGGCGATGGCCTGGTGGTTAGATATTTCTGTACCGAAAGCCTTACGCTCTTTAGAGTATTTCAAAGCCAGCTCGTAAGCACCGCTTGCTATACCCAGCGCCTGCGAAGCGATACCTATACGGCCGCCTGCCAATACCTTCATAGCAAATGTGAAACCAAAGCCATCATCACCTATACGGTTAGCCTTAGGCACTTTCACATCCTGGAACATGATGCTGTGTGTATCGCTGCCGCGTATGCCCAGTTTGTTTTCTTTAGCGCCCACAGTTACACCCGGAGAATCTTTTTCTATGATGAGTGCATTGATACCCTTATGTCCTTTTTCAGGATAGGTCTGTGTAATCACTAAGTAGTAAGATGCAGAGTTACCGTTAGTGATCCAGTTCTTGGTACCGTTCACCAGGTAGTAGTCGCCTTTATCTTCAGCAGTAGTGCGCTGTGATGTAGCATCAGAACCCGCCTCAGGTTCGCTGAGCAGGAAGGCGCCTATCTTTTCGCCCTTAGCCAGCTCTACCAGGTATTTTTGCTTTTGTTCTTCGTTACCATATTTTTCCAGGCCCCAGCATACCAGCGAGTTGTTCACGCTCATACACACAGAAACAGAAGCATCTATTTTAGAGATCTCTTCCATAGCCAGCACATAAGAGATGGTGTCCATACCCGAGCCGCCGTACTTAGGATCTACCATCATACCCATAAAGCCAAGCTCACCCAGCTTTTTGATCTGCTCAGCAGGAAATTTCTGTTTTTCATCACGCTCTATTACACCCGGCAATAGTTCCGTTCTTGCGAAATCGCGTGCGGCCATTTGCACCGCTATCTGTTCTTCTGTAAGTTGAAAATTCATAATATATCTAAATGCACCGCAAGGTAAAACTTTAATGGGCAAATAGCAAATTTGTGAGTAATTACCTCTCCCCGGCCCTCTCCGAAGGAGAGGGAGATGTTGCGTAAAAGGCAGCGTTAAGTAAAGGTCGCGGGCTACTGAACCTCTCCCCGACCCTCTCCGAAGGAGAGGGAGATGTTGCGTAAAGGCAACGCTAAGTAAAGGTCGGGACTACATATTAACAGTAAAAAACATCCCCCTGCCCCCTTCGCAGCCGCACAAAAGCCAACTCACAAGGGGAATACAGCATCACTGTTCATTGGGCTTT
This sequence comes from Flavipsychrobacter sp., assembly GCA_025963465.1. Lineage (GTDB taxonomy): Bacteria > Bacteroidota > Bacteroidia > Chitinophagales > Chitinophagaceae > Nemorincola. The sequence goes on along the minus strand of JAOQAP010000197.1, from coordinate 13 downwards.
ATCAATTCCATCT
>JAOQAP010000196.1 GCA_025963465.1 Flavipsychrobacter sp. | reverse complement strand
GTCTCGTTAAGATACTGAATAATATCTTTATTATCCAATTGCATATTGCTTACATCATTATTACTGCTCACAATGTGGTCAATATCTATACGGTACATTCCTTGCACATAATCTTGCAGCTCACTGGCCGGTACAGAGGCTAGTAAATTGTCAGTATCTGTGATCTGTGAAGCCTGGTAGAAATTATAAGAAACAAACCCGATGCCCATTACCAATATAGCCGCAGCTGCCCAGCGTAGCTGTTTGAAAATATTAGTACGTTTCAGTGAGATGATTGTAGCGGTTTTTTCTGCATCCGCGGTCTTCGCCGCTTGCAGTAGCAGCGTGGGCAAGTTATTAAAATAGCCTTGCGGAACAGCGAAAAGTGTAGCATTAGGCAGTGACGCAGCAAAGCTTTTTGAAGTTATTTCTTCTGCAAGAGTATTAAAGTAGTTTGCAGGCACTATAAATGGCATCTTTTTGCTCCATTCGGGAATATCTTCTTTTTCGTTGATATCTGTGATAGTTGTACGTATGCCTCCGGCAAGGGCACTGAAATAGCCCGACGGTATTGCGTACGGCATTGTACGTGGCAAATCAGCAAGTGTGCTGCCCATGCTCCTCAGTTCATCCGTTATCTCATTTGCCTGTTTCATACTATTATAAGACATTGTTTACTATATAAAGTTTAATCTCCTGTCAGGAACGACTGCACTTTCTTCACCGCATGATGGTACGATGCCTTTAGTGCGCCAACTGAAGTTCCTAAAATACCAGACATATCTTCATAGGGCATTTCATCAAAATACCGCAGGTTAAAGACAACACGTTGCTTTTCGGGTAATGTTTGTACCGCCTGCTGCAGTTTCCATTCTATTTTATTCGGGTCAAAATCTTTCTGTGCCTGTAGCTTTTCTGAGAACATGTCCTCATTATCACTTATGGACACAGATGTACGTCTTTTTTGCTGTTCTATCCATGTTAGTGCCTCATTGGTGCCTATACGATACAGCCATGTATACAAATTGGATTCTTCCCTGAAGTCTCCAAGGTTCTTCCACACTTTAATAAAAACATTTTGCAATATGTCATTTGTGTCCTCATGTTCTATCACCATGCGGCGTATATGCCAATAGAGCCGCTCCTGGTATTTGGTTACCAGTTGTGTAAAAGAAGCTTCCCTCGTTTTTTCATTTCTGAAAGAAGCTACCAACATATGATCCGTTAACTGATCGTCGGTATTGGGCATTTAGTAGGGTATGTTTGTTATTTGACACAAATATGTGACTAAAGTTTAAAACTAATAAAAATTAACCATCTGTGAAGTGTATCAGCTACCACAGCAGTTATTATGCGCAACGCTATGACGTAAAAATTTAAATAATTACATTTGGGTTATTACTTAATACAAATGGCAAAAAATATAAATAAAAAGCCTGTTCAGGCAGCAAGTACCGCTCAACAAAATGTTGCAGATAATGAACCAACGGTTATGAACCCTATGATACCGGCATGGCTGTATGATTTTAAGATACAGGCTATTATAGTGGCTGTCTTATCATTTGTCTTCTATATCAATACCGTTGCCAACGAATCGGCTCATGATGACCTTATCGTTATTGTGCAGAACGAGTATGCGCTGGAAGGTTTTGCCGGTATCCCCGAGATCTTTACTAAAGATGCCTACGATAGCTACTATCGCCAATATAATTCATCCAACCAGCTGGCGGGTGGTCGTTACCGTCCTTTATCTATCCTCACTTTCGCTATAGAGCAGCAGTTTTTCGGCGCTATACCCAAAGACAAAATAGATAGCTTCTTTAACCATTCCATTACGTTTGGTGTAAAAGACCCCCATGAAAAGGTGTTGATACATGACATGCATATCAGGCACTTTTTCAATGTACTCTGGTTTACATTGTCCGTAGTTGTTTTGCTGTACTTCTTACGGTATATAGTCTTCAGGAAGAACTATATCATGGCGTTGATAGCTACTATCATCTTTGCCATACACCCTATACATACAGAAGTAGTGGCCAATGTAAAGAGCCGGGATGAGATCATGTCGGTGCTGTTCATCTGTCTTACGTTCATTTATGCATTTAAGTACAGGGAAATAGGCAAGAAATGGATGCTGTGGGTATCGTTGCTTAGTTTCTTACTTGCCTTCCTGTCTAAAGAGTATGCAATAACGCTGATCGTATTGTTGCCATTGTCGTTCTATATATTCGACCATCGTTCTTTACAGAGAAGCTTGCTGGCAACGCTACCGTACTTTGCTGTAGTTGGGGTATACGTCATTATGAGGTTGCAGGTAGTACAGCCCATGAACGCGGAATCGAACAATGAAATACTCAATAACCCGTATGCATTTGCCGTAGGGAATCAGAAAATAGCTACTGAGATATCTACCTCGCTAAACTACCTGAGCCTGTTAGTATTTCCTCATCCGTTATCAGCAGATTACTCTTATAACCAGATACCTTACAAGGATTTTTCTCATCCGCAGGTATGGCTGTCTTTCCTGGTACACGGAATACTTATCTGGGCATTTTTCTATTATTACAAACGACGGAGTGTGATCTGCTTTGCTATTGCATTTTATTTGCTCAACCTGGCAATGATATGCAATATCATATTTGATATAGGCGCTACTATGGGTGAGCGTCTTATTTACCACTCTTCAGTTGGTTTCGCTATTGCGCTCGCGTATTTCCTCTACAAAGGCATGGAAAAGATAAAGCCTGAATCAGTAGGCAGGGCATCTCTTGCAGGATTTATGGTCATTATTATTGTTCTGTGTGGTTTTAAGACCATAGAGAGGAATGCTGACTGGAAAAATGACCTTACGTTGTTTAGTGCTGATATAAAAGTAGCATCGAATAGTGTGATGGTCAATGCAAACGTAGCTGCGGCCCTTATAGATAAAGCTGACTTTGAAAAGACAGAAGCTTTGAAAAAGGCAGATATGGAAGAGGCAATTAAGCTATTGAATAAATCAATAGAGCTCCACAAGACCTATGTAATAGCATACCTGAATAAAGGATTGGTTTATTTTAAGATGGGTATACCTGATAGTGTGATGACCAGCCTGGACATGGCCAGGTCGTTGTATCCTAACCATCCTAAACTGCCTGAAATGTATTACAATACCGGTGTCAGCTTCTATATGCAGAAAAGATACCCTGAGGCTATAAAGGCGTGGCAGAATACACTGAAAGTAAATCCGGAATATGCACAGGCCAAACAGGCAATAGCTGTGCTGAACAAGGCAATGCAGGAAGCTCCGCTGCCAACACCGTCGCAGGCACCTGCGCCGCCACCGTCTGTAGCGCCATCGCAGCAACCACAGTAATACCGGATATTAAGAACCAGATATAGCGAACAGGTATAAAAATGGCTAAAAGCGATATCTCTAAGACCGTAACAGACACCCGGCAACAACGAGCGAGTGGTTCAAAAGTCATGGAATATGACAGCCTGATACCCCGATGGCTGTACGACTTTAAAGTGCAAGCCGTAGTAATCGCCGTGCTGGCATTTGTATTTTACGGCAATACGGTGAACAATGGTTATGCGCTTGACGATACAATAGTTATTGTGCAAAACGAATACGTACTGGAAGGCATATCAGGGATACCGGATATACTTACTAAAGATGGCTATGACAGTTATTATAAACATCTTGGTTCCAGCAACCAGGTGTCGGGTGGGCGTTACCGTCCATTGTCATTCATCACTTTTGCGATAGAGCAACAGTTTCTTGGGGCTGTGCCACAGGATAAAGTGGACAGCGTGTCACAACACACGTTATTGCCGGAAATGGCATCTCCATATGAGCAGCAATTTTTGCATAATATGCATGTGCGGCATTTCTTCAATGTGCTTTGGTTTACTTTATCAGTTATCGTACTGCTGTATTTTCTTCGCTATGTAGTATTCAGGGCCGAGCCGCTGATCGCCTTTTTAGCTGTACTGCTTTTTACTATTCATCCTATTCATACAGAAGCAATCGCTAATGTAAAGAGCCGTGATGAGATACTATCTTTATTATTCATTGGCCTGACTTTCATATTCGCTTTCAAATACAAAGAGCTGAATAAGAAATGGCTTTTGGCATTAGCACTTACCAGTTATTTCCTGGCTTTCATGTCAAAGGAATATGCCATTACACTTATTGCATTATTGCCATTGTCATTTTATCTGTTCAATTGTTATTCAGTCAGGAAAAGTCTTATTACCACTTTGCCATACCTTGCTGTTGTTGTACTGTATGTAATGATCAGGTTGTCCATTATGAATGGTATGCCAACAAGAAATGAGATTGCAGACAGCGATATACAGGTTAACCCATATGCATATGCTTCCGGTAGTGAGAAAATAGCTACTGAAATAGCTACCAGCCTCAATTACCTGAAACTGCTTATATACCCTCATCCGCTATCAGCAGATTATTCTTATAACCAGATCCCTTACCGTGACTTTTCCAGTCCGCTGGTATGGTTCTCACTGGTAGTTCATCTGGGGCTTTTATTTAACCTGTTCTGCTTTTTCAAAAAACGGAGCGTGTTGTGTTTTGGTGTCGCATTTTACCTCTTCAATCTGCTTTTGGTCAATAATTTCATTTTTGACATAGGCGCTACCATGGGTGAGCGGCTTATTTATCATTCCTCTTTTGGATTTGCTATAGTGCTAGCATGGCTGCTCTACAAAGGTATGGAACTGGTGAAGCCTGCGATCGCAGGAAGGGTAGGGCTCGCGGGGTTATTAATGCTGATCATCGTACTGTGTGGATTTACAACCATTCAGCGCAACAAAGACTGGAAAAGTGATTTCATTTTGTTCAATCATGATATCAATGTAGTGCCGAATAGCTTCCTGGTAAATGCGAATGTAGCCTCAACACTTGTTAATATGTCGGACCTGGAGCCGGACGAGAAAAAAAGGAATGCAGATCTGCGCAGAGGAGTTGCATTGTTTAGCATGGCTATCCGTATGCAGGATAATTATGTACTTGGTTATATGAACCGGGCAGTTGCATATATGAAACTGATGGAGGTAGATAGTATGGTAATGGATCTCGAAAAGATAAGATCTCTATATCCCGTACACCCTCAACTACCCATGATGTATTATTATGCAGGACAGGGATATGCCACACAGGGCAAAAATGATAAGGCATATTCCTTAATGCAGACAATACTGCAATTAAATCCCGGTTTTGAACCTGCACGGTATGTTATGAGGCATATGGATAGTTTAAAAGCAGTGTCCTCTGCTGCTGATACTCCTAAATAGCATAGCCAGGTTGCCA
>JAOQAP010000190.1 GCA_025963465.1 Flavipsychrobacter sp. | reverse complement strand
GATACAGACGAGTCATTTCTGCCAGCATTTCCTTTTCTGTGCCCAGGTCAAATTCTTTAACATTTGCGCGATAGGCATTTCTTGTGCTGGCGATATATTTGTCGGTTGTATCCTTGCTTATCGGCGTTTTGCCAGCTGCATTGTTATCATGTCTTTCATAAGCGTCATACAATGGCTTCAATGCTGATGCCATGCGCGCAAGAGATGATGCACGGAAAGCTTCGTTGTAGTACGTATTATGCTTCGCATATGGCCTGTAAGCAGCATACATAGCTGAAAAATTGCCCAGCAGGTTAGCATCCATATTATTTGCCCTTTCCCACGCAGAGAATTTATCTTCACTTCTTGCTTTCTGATTCACTACATCCAGGCGTTTCAGTTGTTCTGTCTGACCAATGAAGTACTTCCAGTAGTTAGCTATACGTGAGTAGAGTGATGTGATCTGCAGGTAAGTAGCTTTGTTCATATCCATATGGCGACGCATAATGGAAAGGCGTAGATCGCGGCAGGCAACGATAGACGGATTAACGACATTTACGGCAAGGTCTACACCATATGATACTTCGTAACGGTTAGTACGGCCCGGATAACCGAATATCATTGCATAATCACCTTCTTTTACTCCTTTTACAGATACAGGAAGGAATTTTTTAGGATGGTAAGGAACGTTTGTTGCGCTGTATGGTTTAGGTTGGTTGTTTTCATCAGCATATACGCGGAACATAGAAAAGTCGGAAGTATGACGTGGCCACATCCAGTTGTCGGTGTCGCCGCCAAACTTACCTAATGACTTAGGCGGAGTGCCTACAAGACGTACATCCGTATATCTTTTATAAATAAGCAGGAAGAACTGGTTGCCATTGAAGTAGTCTTTTACATTGGCCACATACTTTCCTTTTTCACTTTCCTTTTCTTCTATCTGCTTCTTTATTGCTTCAAACTTTTTTGTGAACTCTTCACCTGTGGCATTACCAATAGCTGCTTTTACCTGGGTGGTCACATCTTCCATCCTTTGGAGGAAAAGCGCCGTAACACCCTGTGCAGGTAATTCCTCCTGCATGCTATGCGCCCAGAAACCATTGTCGAGCAGGTTTCTTTCTACAGTACTAAGGTTTGCAATCGCATCATAACCACAGTGGTGATTGGTCAATAACAGTCCTTTATCAGAGATCATTTCTGCAGTACAGCCACCACCAAACTGGAGGATAGCATCTTTAAGGCTACTATTATTGATGTTGTACAGATCATCTTTAGACAACCTGAGACCTAAGCGGAGCATCTCGTCGTAGTTCTTGCCAATGAGCATAGGTATCCACATACCCTCGTCTGCCTTGGCACCCTGCATCATAATGACTGCAGCAAATAGTAAAAATATTTTCTTCATATTATCCCTGTTTTAAAAGAACAGGGGCAAATGTAATACTTTGGGGACATTACTTAATACAGTAATGGAGCAAACCATCGTATGATCTGCTCCATTGGGGGTAATAAAAGGGGGATTTTACTTTCCTTGTTCGTCTTTTATGTCCATTTTATCACCTTTTTTGATGGCTTTTATCTTTTTCTTGCTTGCCTTACGCTCGCTGCCGTTATATTCCTTCTTCTCCATTTTATCGATCTTTTTGTCTTTTTTCATCTCTTTTTTATCTGTTTTTGGCCCCTGCATATCCTGAGCTGAGATAGTAGAAGTAGCTAAAGAACCGATAGCTAAAAAGGCAATTAAAATGTATTTTTTCATATTTTCTATTTTGGTGTGTAAATAATTTATTTTAGTTATGCATTAATAAATATTATATTGATATGCAGTTTGAATAAGAACGTGCATGACTAACAATTAAACACTGCCTCTGCGAATAATGCCTAAAAGGAAGGATATAATTGCCAGCACAAGTAATATATAAATGATATTTCCGGCATGCCATGCAAAGGCACCAAGTGCCCATCCTATAAGGAGGATAACGGCAATGATATACAGTAGCGATCTCATGATGTTAGTTGTTTAGTTATTATATGGTATAATAACATTGTGCCAATAACACCATTGTTAATTATGGGTAGTTAGCGTGGGGGTATTCCGTTGTGATCTTGGGGATCGTAAAATGTTGCCTTTTGCCATTGTATTTATAAGTAAGGAGTGCAACGCCGGAATACTTTATGGGAGCATGTGGTTGTACTTTCTTTTCCTGTCCCTGTGACGGGTACCTGTCTGCGTAATCATCATGCGCTACGCGTGCGCTTATTTCGAATCTCAATGATCTCTTTATCCGCGATACTTTAGTGTTCACACTTTGCGACGGGTCGTTGTTTGTAAGTACCACCTGCACCACGTCATTACCTACCCAAACAGTATCGGGTACAGGCTCAGTCTTATAGTCTGAAAACTCAATAGTGAATACATAATTATCGCCATGATGACCTGCAGCGCCACCGCTCCAGCCTGCATGAGTTGCGCTTATGACCTTGATCTTTTGCGCGTGCAGCAGGTAGGGCATAAATAAAATTGCTACAAGCGACAGAGTGAGTGTTGTCTTCATTATGATATGTATTTAGAGTAATGAAAGCCCCATTTGTATCAAACCTATCAAAAGTCCTAAAACAGCAGCTACAATCTCAAGGAACCAGAATTCCTTTTTCATTACTGCGCCAAGTATCTGCTCAAGTTTGTCAGATGAAAAGCTGGATACTTTCTCAGTGACCATCTGTTCAATATCGATCTTTTTACTGAGTGAATCGGTATACTGATGAATTATCTCAGGCAATAATAATGCGATCTCTTCCAGCATGCCAGCTTTAATGCTTTCGAGCATATCATTGCTTACAAACATAGCAATGACAGGTAGCTTTTCTTTCAACTTTACCTGTAGGAAATTATCGAGGTGTTTTTCTATAGTAGGTGTAAGCTGGCTAAGCATTGCCGGGTCTTTAAGCTGACCTGCGATCTCATCAAAGTGAATGAGTTCCATAGCTACTATACGGCCCAATTGCTCTGCCACCTGCCGCTGGCGCTTAGGAAATACGCCCTGAACAGTGATGCCCAGTATACGAATAGGGTTGCGGGGATGAAACAGCATTTTTATAGCCAGCCATGTGGTAACCCATCCTATAAAGGAGGATATAAGCGGCTGTAACCAAAACATTAAATTATTCATAAGCAAAAAAAATCATACCCCATATAAATGGGGTATGCAAAGATAAATGAAGAAAGTATCAGTTTTTTGAACTGAAAGAAATTACAATGTACCTATCAGTTTTTCGAGATAGACACCATATCCGCTCTTCTTATAGATGTTAGCCAGTTTACTCATTTGGGCATCATCGATCCAACCATTGCGGTAAGCTATCTCTTCTATGCAACCTATCTTCAGGCCCTGACGTTTCTCGATCACTTCAATGAATTCGCCGGCTTCGATCAGAGAATCGAACGTGCCTGTATCCAGCCATGCAGTACCCCTGTCGAGTACACCCACTTCAAGTTTGCCTTTTTCAAGGTATACTTTATTAATGTCTGTAATTTCCAGTTCGCCGCGATGAGATGGCTTTATTGCCTTTGCAATAGGAACAATATCATTATCATAAAAGTATAGGCCGGGTACCGCGAAATGAGATTTCGGCATTTCCGGCTTTTCTTCTATACTGAGTACACGGTTGTTTTTATCAAATTCTACCACGCCATATCTTTCAGGATCATGTACCTGGTATGCAAATACCACGGCGCCATCAGGGTTTGATTTCTGTTTCAGCAATGTCCCCATGCCTGAGCCATAAAATATGTTATCGCCTAAAACAAGCGCAGCAGGATCATTACCCAAAAAATCAGCACCTAATATAAATGCCTGTGCAAGCCCTTCCGGTTTAGGCTGTACCACATATTCAAAACGGCAGCCGATCTGCGTACCATCGCCCAATAGCTTTTTAAAAGCAGGCTGGTCTTCCGGTGTTGTAATAATGAGTATCTCACGGATGCCAGCCAGCATCAGAGTAGACAATGGATAATAAACCATTGGTTTATCGTAAACAGGCATTAATTGCTTGCTTACCGCTATGGTAAGCGGATATAAACGTGTTCCTGAGCCGCCGGCCAATACTATTCCTTTCATATTATAGTCGTAAGTTTTTTAGTTGTTAGTCGTAAGTCTGTAATAATAGTTATTGCTTATTTTGTAAATATGGTATTAATTATCCGTTTTTCACAATAATTATTTTGGTGATAATGATTTTATCAAGCCTCTGATAATTCTGGAAATTTTATCACTTTGTGCAATCAATTTTATTTTTTGATCATTATTAATATACTTTAACCTGGCTGCAAGATAAAGCATAGATTTTGTTTCACTATTGGAACCGAGTGAAATATATAATATACGAGCAAAATCGGCATCAGAACTTCTGTCAAATCCCTCTGCTATATTATTCGATACAGAAACTGTTGCACGGCAAATTTGATTTTTAAATGAAAAATCTTTTGTACCATCAAATACTTCATAAATTTCTACTGCCATATCCTGAGCTTTTTGCCAGGCAATTATATCTTCAAATTTCTGTATTACTATTATTTGTCTTTCATTTATCCGTAACACTCACGACTTATGACTAACAACTTATGACTAATCCTATTTTTTACCTCCAAACAAACCTTTTAACGCGCCCTTTGCCTTGTCTCCTGCGTCTTTTACAGGATCAGGTTTTTTATCGCCGGAAGGTGTTCCTAATATCTGTTTTTTAATTTCTTCTTTGGCAGTTTCTTTTGCCTGCTCTTTGATCGCCTTTACGGTGTCTTTCACAACAGTTTTTACTACCGTCTTTACACTGTCTACCTTGTGCTGAACTTCCTTCTTAATCTCTTCTTTAAGATCTTTTACAGCATCACCTACCAGGTTTTTCAGGTTGGTCTCTATTTTAGGGCTGGTAGTAGTACCAGTAATGTTCACGGCAAGGTTTACCTTATCTGCAACCTTCACCGTAACTCCTTTACTTGCCGCCTGACCTATAAGATTATTGACCATTGATGTACCTGCACTGCCCATCATTGCTGTTGGAACAACAAGGTTGACCGCATACTTTATTGTCTGGTCGAAACCATTGCTACCACCAATCTCTGCCTCAATACCAGCAATGTTTGTTTTGTAAGGCTGTATAATAAGGCGGCCATTCTCAAATGTGAAGAACAGTTTAGAGTCTTTCAGGGTGATGGTCTTGAACTGAGATAAGTGCAATTTTTCTGCAAGCTGGTCTGTGACAGGGAAGTTGCTTAATACACCGCTAAGCAACAACAGGTCGCCCTTACCTGAAAGTGTATTCATTACAGGACTCATATCAGGGCCCAGTTTACCTGTCATGGTAAGATTAGATGTTACCTTGCCTGATGCATATTTCGCAAATGGCATGAGCTTCTGTATCGTATTGAAAGTAGTGAACGTCTTCTGCACATCTACCCCCTGTACACCATATTCGAAATTGATGTCAGGGTTTTTCTTGTCATTCTTAGTAGAATAACCGCCGTTGATCTTTAGTGCGCCGTCAAGGCCATTGCCGGATATGTTCTGTAGGGTCATTGTCTGGTTGCGCAATACAAGGCCGCCCTGTACATTAGTCAATAGTATGTTGTCGTACTTTACAGAACCTACTTTCAGATGCAATTCCACGCCCAGGTTAGAAGGTACAAGGAAAGGTTCTGTAGCTGGTTTTGCAGGAGTAGCTGTAGTGGTAGGTGTGGTAGTCGTACCCATGAATTTATTTACATCCACCTTATCTGCTACGAAGTTAAACTTACCGCTTAGTGATTCATTATGCAGATAGTAGCCCAACAGGTTGTCTACACCACCATCGCCGCTGAATATGGTTTTCATGTACTGGCCTTTCAGGTTAGACACGGTCACATTCTTAGGATTGAATGTGAGCAGGAGGCTATAGATATCAACGCCATCAGGATAATCTTTTGATGAATAAGCCAGGTTACTGATGCCTACAGTGCCCGCAGCATCAATCTTGTCAAATTGTTTTTTCTGTGCAGCAGCCATAGAGCCCTTTACAGAAACGTCGGCAGTTATTACACCGGTAAGCTTTGTACCAGCTTCCAGCTTTGTGAATTTCTGCATTTGTGCCAAGTCGATACGGCCTTTCGCACTTGCATCGATCCATTGGTCGGTAACTGGTGTTTTTAACAACATGCGGAAATCAAATGGCTGAGCGCCAAGATCTATATGACATTTCTCGAGGTTCACTATAGTATGGTCTGTTATGCCATCGGGATTGTCTACAGCCAGCTTGATCTGTATGTTAGATACTTTCTCCGGCAGGTCAGGATATTGGAACGAACCATCCTGTATGCCAAGGTTCACATGGTAAGAAGGTATTTGCGTCTTATTATACTTGCCCTTTACAGATCCGCTCAGTGTTAGCTTACCTGATGTTTTGATGTCTTTAAAGTTGGCCTGATAGATACCCGGTACCAATGAAAGGATGTCTTTGAAATCGTTAGATGGCGTATTGAACTGCACATCTATTATCATATTTGTAGTGTCCGGCATCTGTACTGATCCCTTTGTAGCAAGGTGCAGTCCGTTAAGTTGGATCTTTTCTGTATTGAAGGAATATTTATTTGCCTTGTTATCTATTCCAAGGTCGAGGTCTATTGCAGTTTTTACTTTGTACAGGTAAGGTACGTTGCCCATCATGAATGTGATAGCATCAGCAGTTGTTTTGGTAGAGAGCGTAAAAGCATCGCTCGTGAAATCACCCGAACCTTTATGGTTAAGGTTTTCAATGATCACATGCATTTTGCCCTGCTGGTCGTTGTACTCTATAAATGCCTGCTCAATAGAATATTTGCGCAGCTTCATTGCAAAAGGCTTTGACGGTGCAGTTCCTGCAGCGGCAGGTGGTGCCGGTTTTGTTATATCCCAGTTTGCTTTTCCGTCATCATGTACAATAGCGTGTATGCGAGGTGCCACAAGGCCTATGTTCAATATATCGTAAGAGCCATTGATCGCCTTCATAAGATCGAGCGCTATATCTATGCTTTTTGCTGCGATCAGGGTATCGCCTTTGAATGAGTCTTTACCCACTATGCTCAAACCTTCAATACTTACTGATAAACGGGGAAAGCTTCGTATCAGTGAAATGTCTACATCTTTAAAGTCTGTAGTAGCATTCAGCTGCTGATTGAGCTGTGTTTTCACAACGGCCATTATTTTGTCCTTGAAAAAAACAGGAATGATAATTGCTGTAGCTATAAGCAGCAAAAGAATAATTCCTATACCGATAAAGATCCGCTTGAAAATTTTCATAATAAATATTTTTTAAAATACGGTGTGTTATTGTACTGCAAAAGTAACCATGTAGTATTAATAACAAAAAAGAATACTTTTTAGTATTTAAACTTGGGTTACTTTTAACTGTCTTATCACGCTCTAATACTTGAATTTATTTATATTAAAATTTATATTTTGAATTGCAGGTTAATAATTACCGGTCTAATAGTGGTTGCTATGACAGCATCCTGCCACGGTACCAAACATGCGGGAGGGAAAAAATTGCCCGGTACATGGCAAGCAACTCCAATAGTAGCAGATGGCAGCAATAAAGACTGGCCATCGCCATACCCGGGATATGATGATAAGGCGCAGCTGGGGTATGCTGTAACCAACGACAAGGAGAATCTGTATATAACTGTAGAAACCGGGGACCTGGCCACACAGCTGAAAATATTACGAAATGGCCTGACCGTGTGGATAGATAAGACAGGGGAGAGCAACAAACAGATAGCCATCAACTTTCCAATACCACAAGGCGGCGATGAGCATAACACCGCTCCCGTACTTGCTCAAAATGACGACCCTGATAAGCAACGCCTGGAACTGGAAGACAAAGTAAGGGCCTCTTTACTCACAGCTACTGAATTTTCACTACAGGGTTTTAAAAGCTGTAACCTGCAATATCCCGTGGCAGAAAAGGACTCCTGTGGCATAATAGTGCATATGGCTATAGATGCTGATAATGAACTGGTTTGGGAAGCTGTGGTACCTTTTAAAACATTTTACTTTAAGCCGGAGACAGATAAACGGGATAAAGGCAAGCCGCTGAGCATAGCGATAGAAACCGTGGGGCTGAAAAAACCGGCAGGCCAAATGGGAGGTTCACGTGTAAATAGTATTAGTAATAGTGGTATACGGCCGGGTTTGAGCCTTGGTGGAATGGGCATGGGAATGAACGTAGGTGGAGGAAGAGTAAGTCGCGGTGTGCCGCTGAGTAGTATGAATATGCTGGAGCCAATGTATAAAAGCAGTATTACCTGGAAGAAGTTCGGGATAGCCGTTCAGTGATATGTGCCATATGCTGGCATGGTTGTATTGATAGCTTTATGAAACAGACTATTCATACAATGAAACTTTCAAGATTATTTGCGTACGGAGCAGCCGGTATCATAGCAGGACTGCTGATAGAGAATAAAGCACTTATTGTAAAGCAGTGTGCTGAAGCAAAAGCACGCCTGCTGAAAAAGAAGGTGCAAAAACTGACCCATAGCAATTAAAGGACACTACTATTTGCAGGTTTTGTTCTATTTTTCGCTTCAATGAATTGTAACGACATTATCTCTGCAAGGCTTAGCCACCAGCAATTAACCGTTACCAGATATTCAACGCCGGAAGGCATTGTTGGCTATATGGGCGCAGTGCAGGCGCAGGACTATGCTGCAGCGAAATGGGCAACAGGACTACGGTTGCAAGATAGCACTGACAGTGATATGGAATCCGCATTTAATCAAGGAACTATCCTGCGTACACATGTGATGCGCCCTACGTGGCATTTTGTAGCGCCACAGGATATTCGCTGGCTATTAAAGCTGACCGCCCCGAGAGTGCATGCGTTTAACGCCTACATGTATCGTAAGATGGATGTAGATGATGCTGTATTCAAAAAGAGCAGCAAACTACTTAGTAAATCACTCAAGGGGAATAATTTTCTTACCCGCCCTGATATAGAAGTGATATTCAACAAGGCAGGAATAGCCACTGACGATGTACGTATGGTGTGCATCATGATGCATGCAGAGCTTGATGGGCTTATCTGCAGTGGGCCGCGTATCGGCAAGCAATTCTCGTATGCGTTGCTGGAAGAACGTGTGCCTGCGGTAAAAGAAATATCGAAAGACGAAGGGCTGGCAAGACTTACAGAATTATATTTTACCAGCCGGGGCCCGGCTACATTGCAGGACTATATATGGTGGTCTGGCTTGACTGCGGCAGAGTGTAGGGGTGGCTTAGCTATGATGAAATCTAAACTGCAACATGATGTGATTGACGGACAGGAATACTGGTCTGCTATAGTTTTGGGAAAAAGAATCGAGAAAGCAGATGTCGCGTTCCTGCTGCCAAATTTTGATGAATATAGTGTGGCATATAAGGACAGGGGAGTGATGTTTGATGCGAAAAAGATAAAACATGAGCCGGGCCCTATGGCGTTGCTGGGCAATATAATAATACTGAACGGGCAAGTAGCAGGCGTCTGGAAGAGAACGATCAAAAAGGATAGGGTAGATCTGGCATTGAATTTCTACCATAAGATCACCAAAGCGCAGCAAAAAGAAATAGATGTGGCAATAGAAAAGTATAGTCAATTCATAGGCTTGCCTGTAATAAAACAATAACGCCCGGTGATGCCGGGCGTTATTACAATAGTCACCTATTTAATTTAGAAGTTCAATTGTGCCTGTATACGCAACAAATTCCCTTTCTGGTTATTGTTTTGACTTATGTAATCTTCAAATCTTCTTTCTGATATGGTATACATCACTGTAAGTTCAAAGTATTTTATGGGTTGCCATTCTATGCCAGCCTCATATTCATTTACTGTATAGCTGCGTGCATCAAGCTCCTGTTTCTTGCCACCTGAATAGTACTGCATTCTTACAAAAGGGAAGAAGCTCTGATTCTTGTATTTCAGGTTATAGTTGATCATAGCATAGCCACCCTTTATCCCTTTTTCTTCTATTGAGTCAGTTACTTTATTAAACTCAGGGCCCGTACCTATGTTGTACTCTACCTGTATACCTAGTGGCTGAGGATATAGGGTAAAACCTGCTGCTACACGCTGATCGAGATAGCTTCTGTCGAACTTTGTCTTTACGCCAGGAGAAATCTGATCTTTGGGCATAATGAAATGGCCGGTATATGCCTGGACCGCAGGTTCTATTATTTGCTTCTTGCCTACCTGGAAAGGATAAGTAACGCGGCCTACTATATGCAGCTCATTATTCAGCTCAGGTTTATTCATTGTTTGTCCGTTAAATACGCCTAAACCCACAACACCATAATCGCCGGAACCTTTAAGTCCGCTGCTTACCAGATGTGAGAAGCGCTTCCTGATCTTA
>JAOQAP010000187.1 GCA_025963465.1 Flavipsychrobacter sp. | reverse complement strand
TATTTCTTCTTCTGTGGGCAGCTCCATGCCTGCTCTTTCGTAGGCCGCTATAACATCGGGGTCACAGAAATATTGTTCACGGGCATCTCTCTGTTGTTCTGTATTTTCTGCAGAGAGCCATGGAAAGCGGCCGCCTATGCCTGTGAGCTGCGGTGGCGCTACATGATGTGCATATATTTCTGCACGGGAGGAGATATACTCTTCTATATAAGGCGTAAGCTCTTCTGCAAGGCGGGGATTGCGCTGCCTGAGCCCATCTAAAAAGAAACCAAACATTTCCATACTCTCATTGAGCGTGGCGCGGTTCTTCAGCTTATTGATAGTGGAGGCGAGCTTGTGCAGGCCATCTATCTCTTTATGTGTAACGGGATTAGTGATGCGACGCTCTGACAGGTAACCTTCTGTGAGGTGGCCGAATATATGATAACAGTTCTCTGCAAGCAGGGACGGCATGTGGGTGGCAGACTGACGGAGCCGTTCCCAGTTGCCCTCTTTGACCCAATAGCTGATGGTGCGGCGGCTGACGTTGAGCAGGTTGGCGATCTGCGTATTGTTCATGCCTGTCTGGAAGTAGAGGTTTTTCGCTTGTTGTTTCTTTTCTAAGTTCATAGTTTTCTGGTTTCTGGATACTTGATGCTGGTTTCTGGATACTGTTTATTGGATGCTTGATGTTGGTTTCTGGTGAAATGATTTTTGGGGTGTAAAAATGGGGAGGAAAAATGAGGTGGACAAAACGAGTATCTGTGATAGTGCGGAAAGTGTAGTATGATAGTGCTAAAAGTGTAGTATCATAAAACTTTTTTCTGACGGTAATGGTTTTATTGCCTGTGTAGTATGTATTAGATAGTGGTGGAGTGGCGTAGGCGAGGGAATTTGCAGTTTGTTTTTATGTGGAGTGGCGATATATTATTGTTATTTATTGCAAGCGCATGCTTGTACATGATAAGACCAAGCGAGACGCTTGGACTAGCGGGATGTAGTTTGCGGGCGTTGCAAACGCCATACCGTGGATCAGCGTTGCAAACGTTGACTAGTGAGACTGATATTAAAAAGTTGTACCATTTCTACTGCATGTCAGCTCACAAAATACATATCCACTTCTCCCTTTCCTTTTGCGGTAATCTTTCCACGATAATCGCATTTGAATTTATCCTTCACCAACTCATAAGTTGGTCCGGAAATATTTACTCTTCCTACTTCACCGCTGCTTTCCATACGGCTGGCAGTGTTGACAGTGTCGCCCCATATATCGTACTGGAATTTTTTTATACCTACTATTCCGGCTACTACAGGGCCGGTATGTATACCCACCCGCATCTCAAATGATAATTTGCCTTCTTTATCCCGTTCCGCTTTCCTTTTCAAAATAAAGTCATTCATCTCTAACGCTGCTTTTACCACTTGGTCGGGTGTGCAGGAGCTGGGGTCGGGCAATCCACCTGCTGCCATATACGAATCACCTATCGTTTTTATCTTTTCAATGCCATAGCCGTAAGTAATTTCGTCGAATCTTTTAAAACAATAATTCAATTCTGCTACAAGCTCATCAGCCGACATTTTTTCCGACATGTTGGTAAACCCTTTGAAATCAGTAAAAAGAACGGTTGCCTGATCAAAATGTTTTGCATCTGAATAGCCCTTTGCCTTGAGTTCATGCGCAACCTCAGATGGGAGGATATTAAGGAGCAACCCTTCAGAAACGTCTTTTTCTTTCTGTATCGCCTTTCTCGACTTACGTACAAAATTCAGGTTAAAGAACAATCCCGAAACCACAACCAGCATTAACCCCAGGCCGATACTGAAGATGATTCGTTCATTCTGTTTTCTTACTAGTTCCAGTTTGTTGATCGCAATTTGTTTCTCTTTGAGGTCGACTTCGCGCTTGGTTTCCAATTTCGCCATTTTCACCTTGTTGTCATTTGAGAACACGGAATCCTTTATAGCATTATATTTATCAGATGCGTCCAGTGCTTTTTTGTAATCGCCACTCAATTTATATGCCCCTACCAGGTTTTTAAGAGTATACTGTATTACATCTGGAACATTTACCTCTTTACCAAGTGCAATACTTTTTTCCATATAATCGATTGCTTTATGTAGTTTAACCATTTCACTAATGGGGATTTTTTCTTTATAATTATTTTTTTCTATTGATTGTGCTACAGATTCGAAGTACGCATTTCCCAGATCTGATAATTGAAAAGCGATACCACTTTTATCTCCTATTTCTTCACTTATTTTCAGAGATTTAGCGTAATAAACTATTGCTTTAGTGTAATCACCTTGTTTTGAATAAGCTACACCGATATTTCCCATCACAATACCCATCATATACTTATCACCTGTTTTCTCAACCCCTTTTAATGCATTAAAGTAGTATTCCAAGGCCATTGGATAATTACCTTGTTTTGAGGCAATACTCGCGATAGTAACTTTAGCAGTGAGCACATATTCATCATCTCCCAATTCCTCAAATATCTTTAATGACTTTTGTAAATATTCCATAGATTTGGGATAGTCGCTTTGTTCGGAATAAATGCTGCCGATATTTCCTAATACAACTCCGCTTCCCATTTTATTTCCTATCTCTTCATCAATCTTGAGTGCTCTGAAATAATAATCCAATGCCCTTGGATAATCACTTTGCGCGTCATACATCCTGCCCAAGCTCGACGTTGCCTTGGCTTCCCCCATTTTATCATTTGTTTCTTTTGCAATTTTTAGCGCCTGTATATAGTTTTTCAATGCATTTGGGTAGTTACCTAGCCTATCGTTATAGTTGCCTATATCAACTAACGCTTGGATGCAACCACTTTTATCATCTATCTTTTCACTAATTTTCAAAGCGTTTGACTTATATTCTATTGCTTTATTGTAATCATTTTTTTTTGAAAATATATATCCAATAACATTGCAAGAATAAGCTGCTCCCTTATTCCATTCAAGTTTTGTAGCTAATGTCAAAGCTTGCTGACCGTATTTTATACCTTCGTCAGGATTTATGGATCCATATGTATACGATAGATCATTTAATATTTTTACTTTGTTAGTATCCTCTTTTGCTTTAGGAAATTCCTTAAATAAAGAATCTATTTTTGCTTGTCCTTGCTTTTGAGCATAGCTGCTTCCCCATCCAAGTAAAAGGAATAGAAAATAGAATTTGAGTATATTTTTCATTTAAAGTTTTTTTATGTAGAAACCAAATTTAATAAGGTGGTAAGAAATAATCGAGCGTTTACATATTAATAACAAAATGAAAGGCAACATTTATTTGGTGAACTAAAAATATAGTTTTAGCTTTGAACTATAATTATAGTTTAATGAGATCGCTAACAAGAGCAGAAGAGCAGGTAATGAAAGTATTGTGGCAGCTGGGCAGCGGGCTGCTGATGGAGATAGTAGAAAAAATGCCCGAGCCACAGCCCCATAAGAACACGGTAGCAACGATACTGAAAACACTGGTGGACAAAAAGATAGTGAGGGTGGAGCCGCTGGGCAGGATACACCGCTACCACCCTGAAATGAGCAAGGACGACTATTCCAGCACATCGCTCACCAATGTGGTGAAGGGCTATTTCGAAGGGTCGTTCAGCAATGTTGTTTCTTTCCTTGTGGATGAGAAAAAACTGTCGGTAGAAGACCTGGAGCTGTTACTGAAACAATTGAAAAAAAATAAATAACGTGTTATGGGAGCACTAAGCCTGTTTTTGTGGAAAAGCATCGTGGTAAGCGGATTGCTGATGGGTTGGTACCTGCTGGGCCTGCGTGGCAGGCGGCTGCACCAGTACAACCGTTTCTTCCTGATCTCTGTATTGTTCTTTAGCCTAACGATACCATTCCTTCATTTCCGGCTATTCGATGTGCCTCGTTTTGCTGCCGATAAGCTGGCGCCTGTAGCACTGATGGTGCAGGCTGGTGATAATAGCAATGCGCCTGCTGTGCAAACGATGCAGTACACCCAGCTAAACTGGCCGGCAATAGCTGGCATAGCTGCAGCTGGTATAAGCATGATACTTCTCGTGATATTACTTGTGAGAATTGTGCTGGTGCGGCGCATGTGCAGGCAACAGCCCACTATGCAGCTATCGGGCATCAACCTGGTACTGACAGACTCTCCCAAAGCGCCATTCGCATTTCTAAAATACCTGTTCTGGAAAAAATCTATACCGCTGAACAGTGAGGCGGGTCAGCTTATCTTCAGGCATGAGCTGATACATATAAAGCAGGGACACACCTATGATAAACTGGTGTGCCAGGCACTTACCTGCATTTTCTGGTTCAACCCGTTTTACTGGATGATACAGAAGGAGCTGAACATGGTACACGAGTTTATAGCTGATGAATATGCTGTGGGCAATGGTGATACAGAAGCATTTGCAATGATGCTGCTGCAATCGCACAATGATGGCAGCTACCTGGCACCGGAGCACCATTTCTTTTCCTCGCCGGTGAAGCGGAGGCTGGCTATGCTGCAGCGTGCGGCAACGCCATCGTATGCCGCAGTAAGGCGGTTCATGGTATTGCCGTTACTGGCTGGTGCTGTGCTGCTGTTCTCATTTGGTGTGCGCAATAGTGGTGTGGGCCACATAGAGCCGGCCAAAAAAACGATAACGGTAATGCTGGACGCAGGGCATGGTGGTAACGATGCAGGGTCTAGCGCAGGCAGCTATACAGAGAAAGAAATATGCCTGAAGTACGCGAAGCGCCTAAAAGAACTTGCACCATCATACAATGTAGCGGTGCAACTGACGCGTGATAATGATCGTGAGCTGCCGCTGGCCGAAAGGGTAGCTATAGCCAACAAGGCAAAGCCTGATGTATTTATATCGCTGCACACAGGCGATGAGGCGGGAACAGAAAAAGCAAAGGGTGATGTGGACATATATGTGTCCGGCACGAATGCTCATGCAAAGGAAAGCAGCAATTACAGCAGTGCCATCTTCCAGGCAATGGCTGAGAATGGCGTAATACCGGGAATGTCGACAGATGGTAGCAGTGCGCATAGCAAAGGATGCAATTGCGCTACCTGTACCAATGCGGCCCACCAGGATGCCAGGATATCATCAACAGAAAAGGACGGTAATTATGTATTGAAGAATGCTACGGTACCTGCTATGGTAATGATAGTGGGCAATATGAATAACAATGCAGGTATGAAGCAACTGGCTAATGGCGACAAGATGGACCTGATGTGTGATGCTGTGCTGAAAGGGATAGTGGAAGGAGCTGCAGAGAAAACTCCGAGCAACACTGTAGACCTTTTGCTGCCGCAGGGCAACAGCAAATGCCGCTAAGCTGAAGAATGTTTTTTATTGTCACTCCTGGTGAACAGGAACTAAAACTAAATAACATGGAAAAGAAAAATGTGAGCTATCGCAGGATGATAGCTGTAGCCGGAGTTATGGGCGTTTTTGCATGCTCTGTAGCATGGATAAGACCATCAGCAGGCGTGGGAGAGAAAGAGAAGGAGAGCGCAGTCACATCAAGGCCGGTCATTAATACTGACGCAACAACGCCAATAACGGAAGAAGGAAAGCTTGTTCAATTGCTGGAGCATGACGGGCTTATCAGCGAGGTAAAAGGGTTTGTGGTGGAGAAGTCGCAGAACAATCTGTTTATAGACGGTGTGCAGCTGCCTGCGGATGTTGCAGGCAAATACATCTCCTCGTTAAAAAATGCAGAGATACGGGTGCAGGTGTTCCCGTTTGCTGAAAGGCTGAAGATGCATCCTGATGCAGGTTTCATACAGTTATTGTTGCCGGTATCACTTTCATCACCATGTGTGGATAATAAACCTAAAAAGCCGGGCTGCTAGCAATGAAACTAACCAAGATATCTGTTGCAGCGCTGATGGTGCTGAGTATTGCTGCATGTAATGTGTTTAAGAAACATACAAAGCCAGCGGCTTCAGCTCCATCTGTTATGATCACAGTGCAGCCAAAGCCAAAAGATGGTGTATTCGCGCCGGGCAATGAAGAACTGGTGGCTATACAGGCAAAGTACAAAGACGTGACCATGAAGACACTGTCCGAAGGGCACAAGCTATATACCGGAGTATGCACCGGTTGTCACGCGCCGAAAAGCATTTATAGCAGAGCTGCAGACGCATGGCCTAAAATATTAAATGACATGGCCAGGGAGGCAAAGATCACCGATGCCCAGAAAGACGCGGTGTTTAAATACGTGATGGCTATAAAAGCTACACAACCTAAATAAAAGGACCCGGCACCAGGCCGGGTCCATTAGTTAATAATGTATTATCTGTGGTTATCCTTTAGGTACGTATAAATTAAAAAGAAAGCCTTCGCCTTTTACACCCACATAGCCTACTGCATGCGAAAAAAGATATACGCCATTTACTTCACGTCCTATGTGTTCTTCTTTCCATGTGGCGCCTCCATCGTATGTAGCGTAAATGCCTTTGCTGCTCATTCTTGATGTTGCCCATCCTGTATTGCCATTAAACTCCATAGTATTCAACTGGTAACTGTTGAACATGTTTTTCGGTGTCCATGTTTTACCTCCATCCGAAGTATATAAGCAATCAGGCCAACCATACATAGGGATAGTAGAGGGCAAACTCATTAGCCATCCTGATCTGATCGAAGAAAAAAGGGCCCGAATGAAGATATTATTGCTCGACCCTACTCAAGATCTTCCTATAAATACAATAAACATCATATTGGCGCAAGTAATTGACCTGTACCGGAAATAAGTTTCAATTCTTTTCCGTCTTGACTTTTATTGTATAGCTAACCGGTTGTTAAGCAATTGGTTTTATGCGACTGACGTTTGAATACTGTCAATTATCTTTTTATCTTGGGGAGATATACTATTTTAAAAAATAATGTTTTATAAAATTTATACAGAAATAAATAGCATTATATGAAAAAGCCTGAATTCAAGATATTGTCCATTGATGGCGGTGGCATCAGGGGTATTATACCCTGTACCATACTTAAGTTCATTGAAGAGGAAACCAGATATAGAATATCCGACATGTTCAATCTTATTGCGGGTACATCTACCGGCGGTATCATATCGCTCGGCCTTACTATGCCGGATGAGTATGGAGCTCCAAAATTTACGGCAGAAGATATGTTGAATATTTATGTGAAGAATGGCGGCAGGATATTCCCACCCAAAAGCATAAGTATTTTAGGCTTGCTGGCGCCGTTTGGCCTTGCCGATAAGCCTTATGATAATAAGAGCCTTGAAGGTTTGTTCCTGGAAAAATTTGGTGATACAAGGATGAAAGACGCCCTGGTGCCTTTATTGATCACCAGTTATGAGGTACAAGAGGGCAGGCCATTTTATTTTACTACCAGGGAGGCGATGATGAAAGAAGATGAGAACAAATTATTCAGGGAGGCTGCAAGGTCTACATCAGCGGCGCCTACGTATTTTAAGCCGTCAAAAGTAAAATACCAGGATGAGCAGATGTCATTTGTAGATGGCGGCATCTTTGCAAACAATCCTTCTATACTGGCATATGGAGAAGCTAAAGAATTGTGGAAGGCGAAAAATAAACCGGTGGTAACAAAAGCCCCGGACAATAGTAAAGGATTTGACGCAGTAGTAACTGCTGATAATAATGATCTGCCGTTTTACATGTTATCATTGGGCACTGCATATACCGCATGCAATATAAAAAGATCGGAAGTAGATGACTGGCGGACAGCTAACTGGCTGAACCCGATGCTTACCGATGTGTTTGCACGCAGTGTAGCCGAAAGCACGCACTACACCATGCAATACCTGATGCCGCCTTATGATGATGCTAACGAAGCAAAAGACCGTACGCCACGTTATTCCCGGCTAAACATGGAGATAGCAGCGGAAAATGCGGAGATGGATAATATTACCCAGGCAAACCTCGATAACCTGGTGAGCATAGGGGAGCAGTTTGTTAAGGACAATAAAAATGAGCTTTTAAAAATTTGTGAAATAATAGGATAAAATATGGCTGATATTTCTTTTGATACGAAAAAAGCATTTGCCTTAACGGTAGGTATAGGTGCAAGGCCTGCAAAGGACGACCAGCGTGCAGATAATGAAGCTATGGCCGTTACCGCACTGGATGCAGAACGTGTGTATGGTGAATTGAAAGGCCGTTTGCGCATTGAGGAAGATAATTTGGGAGGTTTGCATGGTGAAAGTGCCAAAAAAGACGATGTGGTTGCTGCGCTGGACCTGCTGGTAAAAAACACAAACAAACCAGATGCCGAAACCGAAATGGTTATTATTTATTTTTCTGGTCACGGGCAACTGGAAAATGGTAATTACTACCTTGTTTGCTACGATACAACAGACAAGGATATGGCCCGTACTGCAATACCGGGTAGTGTTTTCGTGGAAAAGTTACAGGCTATTAAGTCTGAAAAGGTATTGGTATTTTTAGATTGTTGCCATTCCGGCGGCTTTGCTACCTCTGCAGATGTGCCGATGAATGAACGGGATAAAAATGAATTCCTTGGAAAACCTAACAGGGTCATCATTTCGGCATCTCATGCAAAAGAGTATTCCTATGCAAGTACGCCCCTCAGCATATTTACTTATGCACTGGTAGAGGGGCTGGCAGGGAAATTCTTTGAAGATGGTGATAAAGAAGTTACCCTGTTCAACCTTGCAATGTACCTGCGCGAAAGAGTGTATCCATTGTCTGAGCATACACAGCGGCCGCAATTGAATATTGTAAAGAATGCCGCAACAACTGATTTTAGTATTATAAGATACCCTAAAGGAAAGCCGAAAGATGCCATATTTACATCGGAATTCATATTGAAGGACGGCTCAGGAAAAGGCATAGAAGATAAGCCTGTGGAGAGAGACGAGGAATACCGCCAGCAATTCAACTGGATCATGACTATCACCGGCAATAATAATGTTGGCGTGCAGGCGGTGAATAGCACCGTGTCTGTAAATACGGGGACAATCAATAACTACTACACAACAGTACAGCCTGATGCAACGAGACCTTATAATCTTATAATAACACAGGCACTTGTAAAAGCCATTGCTCCTTATTATCCTGATGCACAATCGTTTCTGGAGGATAATGCAGAAAACGAAGAGTGGTATGCGAACGAAGACCTCAGAGCCCAGGGAACGAAGCATATTGTTAATGGGTATGTAGGGGATATAGGCATTTTGCTGGGGCGCCTTATGGGCATAGGTGAAACCGAATCTCCTGCGCAAAAGAAAGAGTATATAAAAATGTGCATCATTATTGCGCAAAGCACATTGAAGTTGTTGTGCTTTTCATTGATCGCAGATCTGTATAAACAAAGAAATGAAAAAGAGTTTGCTCTAAGCAGTGAACAGCGAGGTCAGCTAGAAACGTTTTTTACACATAAAAATGAAACGGGCATGTCTATAGAAAAATATAGATCATTGTTCGAAAGCATGCATAGAGTATATAAAGATCAGGAACTGGTATTTCCTATAACCGAACTGGATAGTTTTTCAGAATGCCTGGCCCCGGAAAATACATTTTCAATTGCTTGTGTTAAGTTGAATGAGATCGCAACAATGAACGATACCTTACGAAATACGCTTGATACGTGTAATACTGCAGAGATAAGTATCGCATATTTGCTGGCTCCGCTTGGTTTTCTTGCTGCCTATAAAATGGCTTCGGTAAAAAGCATTAACTATGAGAATCTTCTGAATGAGTCGAATCGTTACCTGCATAGCTATACGTCACTTTCGGGACGTAATTTGCTGAATTATGTAAAGGAACCCGTAAATGCTGACGCAGTACTGCTCTATAAAGATAATTACGTAGCCGGTTTTCATAATGGAGTGAATCTCTTCCCTTTTGCTATTGATAATAGTGAACTGAATTCCGATCAGGAAGACCTCGATAGAAATAATAATGCAGTTATGATATGCTATTATAATGCTGCACGTGAAGATAAGCCTTCGCCAGATGAAGATGCTACACGAGCAATGAAGTTCTTTTTTCCAAAGGATAGCAGTGTGAGAACAATTTACTATTCAAATATTATCACGACAGGCAAGATTAATACTTTGGTAAATACACCTTCGAGCAGGAAAAAATTGAAAGTAGACAATGCATTCATAAAACTGGATGAAGTACGTGATTTGTTGCTGGGCGTAAAATAATGCTGGCTGATACTATCAAAAAAAATATCAAATGGATAATAAATACCCGTTTAAATTTCTCGACTCTTACGAACAAGAAGATACTGAAAAATTCTTTGGCAGGGAAGATGAGATAACTGAGCTCTACCGCATGATCTTTCAGACCAATATACTTATGGTATATGGAGCTTCGGGCACGGGCAAAACCAGCCTGATACAATGTGGATTGGCAGGTAAATTTGAAGCGCACGACTGGTTTGCTATCTACGTGCGCAGGGGAAGTGATCTTAATGGCTCGCTG
Source organism: Flavipsychrobacter sp. (assembly GCA_025963465.1). Taxonomy (GTDB): domain Bacteria; phylum Bacteroidota; class Bacteroidia; order Chitinophagales; family Chitinophagaceae; genus Nemorincola. The sequence goes on along the minus strand of JAOQAP010000187.1, from coordinate 1,784 downwards.
AACAAAGCAATAATAGCAGCGGGTGGGAAAGCGGGAACAGCTGACCTTGCAAAGTCTATAGAGGAGATATATCTTAAAAAATTCCGCCCTATCTACTTCATCTTCGATCAGTTTGAAGAACTATATACATATACCGCTAAAAATGAACAATCTGAAAAAGAAAATATCGATGAAAAAGAAATAGCCAGTGAAGATCCTGCTAAGAAGGAGGAAAAAATATTTGTAGAAACAATAAAGCAATTACTTGGTCTGGAGCAGCAGGTAAAGATCATATTCAGTGTAAGGGAAGATTATATTGGTCATCTGTATGATTTTGAAAAAGCGGTACCGCTGCTGATGCGAAAAAAACTGCGTATCGAGCCTATGACCCTGAAACAAGTGCGAGATGTGATCCTGGGCACTATTCGCAAATCAGATTTTATCAGTATTAAAAAAGAAAAAGAAGATAAAGGTGATATTGCAGCTGCTATTTTTGAAAAAATAAGAGGCAAAGATAAGGCACTGACCATACAGCTTCCTTATCTGCAGGTGTTCCTGTACAAGCTCTATAATGCTACTAAAAACGATGAAGGAGTTGCGGAGTTCAGCCTTGAGGCAGTAAAAAACATGGCCGAAATTGGAGATATACTGAAACAGTTCCTGGAAGAGCAGGTAAAAGCTATAAGTGATCAACTGAGTAAAGACGGCACTGTAGTAACTGAAGGAAATATATGGTCTGTACTTTCTCCATTGGCTACAAAAAGTGGCACCAAAAAACCTATTAAGAAAGCCGATTTGCTGGACGATATCGCAAAAGCTGATGAGTCGAAATTAATACCTGTTGACAAGGTTAAAATAGCGCTTAAAGGATTTGTTGATGCACGTATATTGCGTGAAACAGAAGGCGTGTATGAGTTGTCGCACGACTCCCTGGCAGCTAAAGTACACGAAAGACGATCTAAAGCAGCCATAGAGCTGATAGAAGTTAACGACCTGATAGCTACCCAGTTAAAACAAACAGATGCCGACGAACGGTTATTTTCAGCGAAACAGCTGGAGCGTATAGATGACATAAAGGATAAGCTGAATCTGCAGGGCGAAGCGAAAACACTTTATGATGATAGCTGGAAAAAAGTGAAAAGGAAAAAGATAACAACGATAGCAGTTGTGGCCGGAATTATTACAACGCTGACTATTTTATGCGTGTTTATGTTCGCTCTGTACCAGGACTCGATAGTGGCTACGAAAGACGCAAATGACGCAAAAGCTATTGCAGAGAAGGCAAACATTGCTGCTGATTTAGAGAAAAAGAATGCCATCAATACACTGAACAAATTACTTCGCCAAACAGCCATGAACAAAGCCAAGGAAGATGAATCTTACGGAGACAGCTACAAGGATAATGATAATAAGCAATATGCACTGGAAAGCTATAATGAAGCTATAGCAACGCTTAATATCTTTAAAGACACCGTGGGTAATAAGGATCTAACGCACATGTTAAACCGCCCGGTAGACAGCTTCATAAATGCTTTAAAAGTTAAGCTTAAGGGCCTTTGAAAATAATAGCAATGAATATTAGCAGGAACCTCTTGCTGCTTTTCATTGTGCTGCCAATGAGTGTAGTTGGCTTTGCGCAAGGTAGCAACAAACAAGGTAGCAGCACCGACAAAGGAAAGTGCGAAAAATATGATGCATCTATGGCCCTGGGCAACAGGTACCTGGCAGATGACAGCTGTGGTATGGCGCTGAGGAGATTCCAGGATGCGCAGATAGCAGCACGGCAATGCAATATCTCCGGCAAA
>JAOQAP010000182.1 GCA_025963465.1 Flavipsychrobacter sp. | reverse complement strand
TTCCTGATGTTGCTCAGACTTTTTGGTAACAGAAGAGACTAAGTGACTGATAATATAAAACAGATTGAACGGCTGCTCCTGAAGAGCAGCCGTTATTGTTTAATGGCTGATCAGGGTAATAATATCTTATTTAAGCCTTTTTAGGAGTAGCGACAGCCAAAATAATTCCTGCTATCACTGCTACACCACCCGCATATGCCGGCCAGCCTACATGTTTGGTTTCTTTTTTGTCAATTTTCAAAGGTCCTATATCAGCAACCCTTTTCTCGGTCTCGAAATTGAATCCATTGAATACAAACATTAATATTCCAATTATTACGAGCACTATTCCTATTATGCGCATGATGATTACTTTTGTAACAGATATACAAAAACCGTGCACACGCTAAAAAGGTCATTATCAATACTTACTAAACATTTTTTATGAACAGATATACTAGTATCATCCCAATCATTGTTTGCTGCTTAGCCGCTGCAGCTTGTAATAATGCCGTTAATAATAAGACGACCAGTAATGAAAAAGTTGTTTCCGGAAATATTGCTAATGCTGCCTGGCTGGTAGGTAAGTGGCAAAAGGCGATAGACAGTGGCGTAATTACTGAGACGTGGAGCAAAAAGGATGATTCTACCTATACAGGTACGGGCTATTTTATTAAGGGAGGGGATACGTTATTCTCAGAGAATATAGTGCTGGAACAAAAAGGCACTAACATGTATTATATACCGACAGTAAAAGGCCAGAATAATGACAAGCCTATACCATTCACACTCACATCAATGTCTGATAAAGTAATGGTATTTGAAAATCCTGCGCATGACTTTCCTCAAAAGATCAGCTATACCCGCGTAGGTGATGATTCTTTACTGGCGGAGGTATCAGGAGTAGATCACGGGCAGGTGCATACAGAGCCGTTTGCCATGGCGAGGGTGAAGTAATTCAAACGAATACTGAAACACTACCCGGCTATTACTTCGCCTTCCAGGTCATAGTCAAAAGCCTTCGTGATCTTTACATTTACGAAATCACCTATCGGCAGTGCTTTCTTACTATGTATCACCACTTCGTTGTCTACTTCCACACTGTCAAATTCAGTGCGGGCAAGATAGCGACCGGCTTCCTTTTTATCTATGATCACTTTGTAAGTATTGCCTATCTTTTCCTGGTTCTTTTCGAGAGATATTTCCTGCTGCACTTCCATTATTTCCTGTGCGCGGGCTTCCTTTTCGTCAGCAGGTATGTTGTCCTCAAGTACATGCGCAGAAGTGTTCTCTTCATGAGAATAAGTGAATATGCCTACACGGTCCAAGCGGGTGTCAACAAGGAATTGTTTCAGGTCTTCTACATCGTCACGGTTTTCGACATGGAAACCTGCAATAAGTGTAGTACGGATACAGATGCCCGGTACCCTGTCGCGCACATTAGCTATCAGCTCCGTGATCTCCTGCCTTGTAGTATTGCGCTTCATGGCTTTGAGCATAGGGTCTGATATATGCTGCAACGGCATGTCCAGGTAGTTGCAGATATTGTTACGCTCCTTCATTACATCCAGTATCTCTAATGGAAATTTATGAGGATATGCGTAGTGCAGGCGAATCCAGGTAAGTCCTTCTATATCGGAGAGGTGCTTCAGCAGATCGGGTAGTGCGCGTTTTTTATAAATGTCAAGGCCATAATAGGTAAGTTCCTGTGCTATGAGCATTATTTCCTTAACGCCCATTTTCACAAGGCCCTTTGCCTCGGCTATTACTTCTTCTATAGTTTTTGATACATGTCCGCCGCGCATCAGCGGGATGGCGCAGAATGAGCAGGTACGGTTGCAGCCTTCAGATATTTTGAGATATGCGTAATGTTTCGGAGTGCTTAATAAGCGCTCTCCAACCAGTTCCGATTTGTAATCAGCATTAAATTGTTTCAGTATCAGCGGCAATTCCATGGTGCCGAACCATGCATCCACTTCTGGTATAGAGCTTAACAGATCTTCCCTGTAGCGTTCGCTAAGGCAGCCTGTTACATATACTTTATCCAGCTTGCCATCACGCTTCAGCGCTACCTGCTGCAGGATGGTATTTACGCTTTCTTCTTTTGCTTTATCTATAAAGCCACAGGTATTCACAACAACGATATTATGATCCAGCTTGCGGTTCTCATGCGTCACTGCTATACCATTGGCATTCAGCTGACCACCCAGCGCTTCACTGTCTACCATATTCTTGGAGCAACCAAGCGTTATGATATTGACCTTATCGTTCTTTAATGTTCTTGTTTTCAAAAAAGTAAAAAGTATTAAGTAAAAAGTTGAAAGTTATTCTCTCTTTTACGTTTTATAATATACAAAGTAACCTTATTATTTGCAGTGAATCGTCATTTCTTTCTCATAAAAATCCTGATAGGTACACCGCTGAAATTAAAGTGGCTGCGCAATTTATTCTCCAGGAAGTTCTTATAAGGCTCCTTAACACCATCAGGATGGTTGGCAAAGAAAGCAAATGACGGAACAGCTGTAGGTATCTGAGATACGAACTTGATCTTAACTGAATAACCGCGATAGAAAGGGGCAGGGAAGCGCTCTACTTCTCTCAGCATGATCTCGTTAAGCACAGAGGTAGTAATACGGCGGCCACGGTTCTCATTTACCTCCAGCGCTTTCTCCATAGCCTGGAATATACGGGTCTTCTCTGTAGCTGATGTGAATATAACAGGAACGTCGGTAAATGGCTCCAGTCTTTCTTTCAGTTCCTTTTCAAAATCACGTGCTGTATTTGTTTCTTTTTTAAGCAGGTCCCATTTGTTCACAATGATCACCACGCCCTTACCCTTGCGGGTAGCCAGGCTGAAGATACTTACATCCTGTGCAGTCATACCTGTCTGCGCATCTATCATGAGCATACATACATCAGCTTCGTCCATAGCCTTTATAGCACGGATAACGGAGTAGAACTCAAGGTCCTCATGTACATTCTTTTTCTTACGGATACCTGCGGTATCGATCAGTATAAAGTCTTTACCAAAAAGATTGTAGTGGGTATGTATCGTATCGCGTGTAGTGCCCGCTATGTCAGATACAATAGTGCGTTCCTGGTTGATAAGGGCATTCAGTAAAGTAGATTTACCTGCATTTGGCTGGCCTATAATGGCAAATTTCGGCAACGGATTACCATCTTTGTCTAAAACTTCAACAGGTACGTCTTCAGTAATATAAGAAACCATTTCATCCAGCACTTCTCCGGTTCCACTTCCTGATATAGAAGAAAGCAGGAAGGTCTTTTCAAACCCGAGAGAGTAGAATTCGGTTGCATATAATGCTCTTTCCGAATTATCTACCTTGTTAACTACTAAAAGAACGGGTTTTGTTGAACGCCTCAGCACGTCAGCCATTTCTTCGTCCTGCAGGGTAATCCCTGTGGTGGTATCAACTACGAACAGGACCAGGTCCGCTTCATCGACAGCTATATGTACCTGTTTGCGTATCTCGCGCTCAAATACATCTTCAGACCTGGAAACAAACCCACCAGTATCTATAACATTAAAGAATTTCCCATTCCAGTCAGCAATTCCATACTGTCTGTCGCGGGTTACACCGCTCTGGTCATCGACAATAGCCTTCCGCTGCTCGAGCAAACGATTAAATAACGTTGACTTTCCTACATTTGGCCTTCCCACTATCGCAACCGTAAAACCTGGCATATTTAATTTTTTTTGAGTGTGCAAAGGTACTTTTAAATACGCAGTCGATCGCTAACTTATTAAATTAAGATTGTTAAAGTGATGAAGAACGTAAATGATTGATAGTGAGCTATTTAGTAGTTGATTATGTGGTTTGTCATAAAATAACCATCTATTTTATTGATTTGTACCATATTAACTGTGGCAAATAATATATCCATTACCTTTACAATCAAAATTTAATTAAAGCTTAAATAATGAAAAAATATCTATACTTATTGTTGGTAGGATTAACGTTAAGTTTCTGTGTTCAGGCTGCACCGGGAGACACTACCTGGGTACAGGGTAACATTACTTATCTCGACGGATATGGTAACTACGATTCAATGCTTGCTTTTCCTGCGCCCGGAACAACCTATCGTAAAATATACATGATCTTCACATTAGGTAAACACACATGCCCTACAGGTTCTACCTGGTGCGGTGACTGGGACTATACAGTACAGAATTATCTAATGGTGCCAGGAGGAGATACTATGGAACTGGGCAGGTTCATTACTCCATATGCAAACGCAGGCGCACCACGTACACCGTTCAGCTGGTTGCAGCATTATGTATATGATGTAACTGATTATGCATCTGTATTGCACGATGCAGCTGCAGTGCGTATTGCTTATTCAGGTTATTCGGGTGGCTTTACGGCAGATATCAAGTTCGCATTTATAGAGGGTACACCGGAACGTAATGTGCTTAGTGTAAAGAAACTATGGGGAGGCAGCTATGGTTATGGAGGTACCCCAGATATTAATAGCAACTTCCCTGCACTTACAGAAACGCCACCGTCAGGTACCGCAATGTCAGAGGTTAAATTTACAGTTACAGGTCACGGATCTGATGGTAATGGTTGCTGCGAGTTTGCACCTCATAATTACCAGGTAGTATTGAATGGTAGCAATGTCTCTAATACTACCATCTGGAGAGATAATTGCGGTCTTAATAATCTTTATCCTCAATCGGGAACCTGGATATATAATAGAGGTAACTGGTGCCCGGGCGCAATAGTTTATTCTAATTTCCATAACCTGCCAGGTCTTATTGCCGGAACGCCATATACTGTAGGTCTCACTTTTGATCCCTATACAGGTGGCGGCAGTTATACTACAGAAGCAACCCTTATCGACTATGGTGCAATAAATAAAACATTGGATGCATCACTTGATGACATTATAGCGCCTACCAATAATGAGAATCATTTCAGGGCAAACCCAATAGCAGGTTCACCAATAGTACATGTAAGAAATACCGGATCTGCAGTGATTACATCAATGACATTCCAATATGGCATACAGGACTCTGCAATGCAAACATACAACTGGACCGGTACTTTGAACCCATCAGAAGAATCAGATATTACTCTGGGTACACTTTTTCAACTTGATGAGGTAACGGGGGTGTCAGGTACATTCAACTTTGCGGCAAAAATAGTAGCTGTAAATGGCATATCAGATGATGATGCTACAAACAATACTATGTCGACAGCTTTTACGGCTGCTCCACGCTGGCCGTCTTCATTTAAATTTTTCTTTCGCACAAATAATGAACCGTCAACAACAGGCGGCACTATATCAGAAACAAGCTGGATAGTATATGATGCGAATAATACTATTGTAGCGCAAAGGACCAATGCCGCATTAAGCACTTATTATACAGATACTTTGAGCCTTCCGGCTGGCTTGTATAAGCTTGTTATTTACGACAGCAGTTGTGATGGCCTTAACTGGTGGGTACATGCGAGCAGCGGTGACGGTATAACCGCAGGTAGTTTTTTTGCAAGACAGCTGACAGGCGCCAATATTCCTATGAATGGATATAGTTATTCGGGAACATACGCTCACGATTTTGGTTGCCAGTTCGTACAATATTTTTACACAGGCACGCCGGTACCTTCTATTGATCACACGCTTGTAAATAACGTATCAAATCCGGAACTGAATATGGAGATTTATCCTAATCCTGCGCAGAATATGATATACGTGGATGTTAATGGAATAGATAAGGTAACAGGTACTGTACAGATAATAGACGCACTGGGTAGGGTTGTTGCCGAAACTGCCTGTAACACAGCTCATAAAGAGATAAATGTATCCTCACTGGTAAATGGTGTTTACTCGGTACAGTTTATTAACAAAGAATCCGGCAACAGGCTGGTAAGCCGATTGCTGATCGCTAAATAGTAGTTCTTCAATATTAAATTTTAAAACGGGCTGCATTTGCAGCCCGTTTAGTTAATGATCGCTAATTTTACATTTAAATCTACAATTGTGTCTGAGCGAATAGAAAAATTAAAGACATTTTTAAAAGACTCGCCGAATGATCCTTTCCTGAATCATGCGATGGCATTGGAATATGTGAAGGAAGGTAATGAAGAAGAGGCAAAGAACTACTTTGAAAAGAACCTGGCGAATGTTGTCACTTATGTAGCTACTTATTATCACCTGGGCAAGCTGTTGGAGCGCATAGGTAAAACCGAAGAAGCAATCAGTATATACGAAAAGGGGATGGAACAGGCAAAGGCAGCAAAGGACATGCACTCCTATAATGAACTGCAAGGCGCTCACGAAGACCTTGTTTATTAATGCCTGATAAAATGACTGACAAGAATGGACCTGTTAAAGCAATTTAAAGAACACTGGGAATTAAGGCAGTTTGTATCGAAAGACCAGGCTGTGTTACTGGCTGTGAGCGGAGGATCGGACTCCATGGTCATGGCTGATCTTTTCCTGAAGAGTAATATTCAATTTGGGATAGCGCATTGCAATTTTGGACTGCGTGGTGAAGCCTCTGACCTGGATGAGCAACTGGTAAGAGATTGGTGCAAAAACAACAATGTTCCCTTTCATCACGTGTTGTTTGCTACCAAACAGAAAGCAGAAGAATGGAAAAAAGGTACACAGGAAACGGCAAGAATACTAAGATACGAATGGTTTGAAACCATAAGAACTGAACATAAATACGCAAAAATAGTTACAGCTCATCATGCCAATGATAATGTAGAGACACTGCTTATTAACCTGTTTAAAGGAACAGGCATAGGTGGTATACACGGGATATTGCCACAGAACGGCAATATCACCAGGCCATTGCTGTTTGCCACGAAGGAACAGATAACAGCATATACTATTGAAAACAACATACCATATCTTGAGGATGCATCTAATGCATCTGACGACTACCTGCGCAATGCAGTGAGGCATAATATTGTGCCTGCCATACAGCAATGGTTCCCTAATGCTATAAGCAGTACAAATGAGAGTATCAGCCGGTTTGCAGAAGCGGAAATATTGTATAACAAAGCAATAGGGCAGGAGCGTAAGCAATTAGTAGACCAGAGAGGGAAAGATTATTACATACCTATTCTGAAATTAAAGCATCGTAAGCCGTTATCAACTATTTGTTATGAATTGCTGGAGCCTTTTGGCTTTACGGCAGGACAGTTGCCACATGTACTTAATTTGCTGAATGCTGCCAGTGGCAGCTATGTATCATCTGCTACCCATCGTATCATCAGGAACAGGGACTTTCTTATTATAACCGCTATACCTGCCGAAAGCGCAGATATGCTGGTTGTAGCTGCAGCGCCGTGTAC
>JAOQAP010000161.1 GCA_025963465.1 Flavipsychrobacter sp. | reverse complement strand
GGCGGTGGCACTGCAAAATCCGGTGGGCATGGTGCTGATGGTGATTATTATGTTGGGCTGTCCGGGGCAGCAGGTGTTGGCGGTGCCGGTGCGTGGTATTATTTTGGTGGCGGCGGTGGCGGCGGTTATTTTGGTGGCGGCGGCGGCAGCATGGGTGGTGGTGGCGGCGGATCTTCTTATACGGATCCAATGACAACGAGTGCAGTACAGCACACAGCAGGCTATAATAAAAACGGCAATGGCAGGCTTGTTATAACACTTTATTACACCCGTGACAACAATGGTGTAGGCGCTTCTAAAAACAAGCACATTATTACCCCGGACACAACAATGTAATTCCTTTATTTTATTTTGATCTTAATATCGTCAAGTGTGCGTGTAGCACACTCCGGGCATGTTGCTTTTATGCCTGTAAATTCTATTGTTGCACCGGCAGGCGCATCCTTTATCTGTTGCAGCACATCGCGGGTCATCATGAAGCCGGGTACGTTGATGGTAGCTCCGCCCTTTTCGTGAGCAGTTTTGAACGTGTATTGTTTGATCGCGTATGGGTAGCTATATAGCGAGTTTGGGAAATATGCCTTTATGGTGAGCTGTGAGAGGATATCCTTGCGCTGTACTTCTGTCCTGGTGATGGTGCCGAGGCGTGCCACGGGTGAAGGTACATTGTCACTGTTAAACTCTATGGTTTTTATTGTCTTTCCGCTTTTCCTGTACAGTACAGCCATTCTCATCTTCTTACCTTTTGCAGGGTAGGGCATAGCCATTACAAAAGTTGTATCGCCTTTTATTTCAGGCTTGCCTATGCGCAGGCTGATGTCAAGGCTTTTCAGCTTTATGTCGGTTGGTTTAAGAGTGGGACTATAGATCGCAATTGTATTATTAGCAGCAGTAAACAGCAGCATGGTATCTTTTTTGGAGCACCATTTGTTCCATACTCTAATACTGTCAGTTTGGGCATAAGCTGTGATGCCAATAATAGACAGGATCATTAAAAGGGTCAATCGTTTCATTCTCTTCAGTTCTGTTTACTACTTAATAATTCAGGGATCTCTCTCAATTAGCGAGCGAAAATTTAATCACAATATAAGCAAGAACAATGAGTAATAGAATTATAGCAATTGCTGCCCATGTGTACTGGTCTGTACTTAATGTTCTGCGTTTCTTTTTTTTATTTATAATTGCTTTACGCAGCTGGTGATTGAGCTTGCTGACCGTATGTTTTGTTTCTTCGGGTTGCAGTGTTCTAAGTCCCTCCAGTGCATCACTTTCCATCCCTTCGTCGGCCAGCCACTGTTCTACTTCGTGCTGTTCGGCAGATGATAGCTTTCCTTCGAAATAGGCCATGAGCCGTTCATCGGAAAGCTTTTCTTTTCCACCATTGCCGGGGCCAAAGGATGATATGTTATCGAGGTCGCTCATTGGCGTGTGCCTAGTTTTTTTAGTAAAATAGTTTTCAGGTTACGTTTGCCGTTCTGCACATAGCTTTTTACCTGCATAAAGGTATAGCCTGTTTGTGCTATTATCTGCTCGTAACTATATTTCTTCAGATAAAAAAGTATTATGGCCTTTCTCTGTTCTTCTGTAAGCAGGTCTATAGCTTCATTCATCTGCTCCAGTGTATGCTCATGCCACAGGGCATCTTCTTTGTCGGAATCGGAATCGGCTATATGTGCAATTGCTGTCTCGTCTGCTATATGGGTCTTATCCCGAAGCTGCTGGAGGCAGTGATTGCGCATGAGTATGTATAACCAGCCTTTGAAATTCAATATCTCTTCCTGCGGCAGGTGAGTAAGCACTTTCAGAAATACCTGCTGCACGGCATCTTCGGCCAGTGACCTGTCTTTCAGGTATTTCATGGCCACACCCAGCAGTAAGGTAGTGTACCGCTGCAGCAAATACCCTAACCATTGCGTGTCACCGCCAGCCCTGAAGGCCTGCAGCAATTCCTCGTCTGAGAGGTGTGTATGGTGGTTATGGGTAGACAATACTGTTACTTGATGGTTTGCAATTTACGGTCGTTGCTCTTACAATAAAGACGTAAGAATTGTGAAATTCCACAAATATTATTTGTGAGACTTATAAATAATTTTGTCTTCTTCGAACCTGGATCTCCACTTATCAATAGTTATGGGCAACTTACTATAGTAATCGGGTCTTGTGGTATAATAATCTATAACGGAATCGTTAATAACTGCTGCCCATATATCTTTATTGGCATTAATTATGATAATATTTTCCATTAGCGTGAACAGTCCTGCAACTCCTGAAGTATAGACTTTTGCATTGAAGTTGTCCACGTCTGTATCTTCAGTTGTTTGCTGCGTAGTACTTACAAATACATCATATTCGCTTCCCACAAGCTTTTTAAGCAAAGCGTTGTCTGCAGCATCGTCAAGTAACTGCACTTTTTTATCCTTGTCCATTGATTTTGCTGCAGCGTACTTAGCGCTGTAATAGCTACCTGAATACACGACACCAATACCCGTAAGGCAGCTCCCTTTTACCTGTTCTACAGAGATCAAAGAATCGCCGAATAATTCGAAAGCTATAATGCACGTGTCATTGCCCTCTAAAGAAAAGTAGGCTGCTTTATTCCCTTCTACCACAGCCAT
>JAOQAP010000114.1 GCA_025963465.1 Flavipsychrobacter sp. | reverse complement strand
AGGAAGCAATGGAACTGAATTTGTTTACAGTGACACACCCAGACGATATTAGTGAAGTACAAAAAACAATGGCCCGGGTGCTCCTTTCACCAGGCATACCAATAACGGGGCATACCGGGCGTATGCGAAATAAAAATGGAGCCTGGCGATGGGTTGAGGCAACTGTCACGAATATGCTGCATGACCCCGGAATAGGTGGCATTGTTGATAACTTCAGGGATGTTACAGAGCGCGTACTTGCAGATGAAAAAATAATAAAGGCCAACCGCTTGTATTCGTTCATTAGCCAGATCAACCAAACTATTGTTCATGCTAAAAACGAACAGGATGTATTTAAAGAAGCCTGCAGGATCGCGATAGAATCCGGAGGTTTCAAAATGGCCTGGTTAGGAACTATTGATGTTGCGCATAAAAAAACGACACTCATAGAAAGTTGCAACATACCTCTTGACGATATTCCATTGTTCACCAACGTCACTTATGATGACAATGGTCCGCTCGCACATGTTTTAAAAACAAATGCCTCCTTCATTTACAACGATATTGAACATGAATTGGAACTGCCTGGCTGGAAACAATATGCGGTTGCTCACGAGGTACGCTCTGTGATGATCTTACCTATCAGGATAAATGGAACCATAGTGGGCAGTTTCAATTTATATGCAACAGAAAAAGATTTTTTTGACGAACAGGAGATCATGCTTCTGGAAGAAGCAGCCAGTGATATCTCATTTGCTTTAGGTGTTTTTGAAAAAGACAGGCACAGAAAGGAAATGGAGGATAAAGTAATACACAGTGAATTAAAATTAAATCAGGCACAGGCAATTGCGCACCTCGGCAGTTGGGACCTTAATTTCTCACTTGGCGTGGCCACATGGTCTGACGAAGCCTGCCGGATATACGGGTTCGAGATCACTGATAATTTACACTCGTTTGATACCTGGATATCTTTCGTATATCCTGAAGACCGGGAGTATGTAATGCAGGAAATTGAAAAAGGACAGAAAACGCTTACCCCTGCAGCATTTCATCATCGTATCATGCTGCGGAATGGCGAGGTAAAGCATATTTACTCGCAGTCTGAATTTGAATTAAATAAAGAAGGCGTACCAATTGGAATACATGGCGTGGCACATGATCTTACAGGTATTAAAAATGCGGAGGCAGGGTTATCAAGATCAGAAGCTAACCTCCTGTTGATCATGGATCTTATTCCACAATCCATTTTTGCTAAAGACTATTATGGAAAGTTCGTTTTTGTCAATAAGAGTTTCGCCTCGTTATACGGCCTGAACCCTGAAGATATACTAAACAAATCCATTAAGGAACTGATACCACAAAAGGGGGAATACGCATATTTTCAGAAACAAGACCAGGAAGTGATCCTTTCAGGAAAAACACAAATAATACCGGAGCATACTTTTACAGACTCAACCGGTAAGCTTCGTTTATTCCATACAGTCAAAGTACCCTTTACAGTTGCCGGCACCAATGAAAAGGCAGTGTTGGGGATAACAATGGATATTACCAAAGAAAAACAGGCAGAAGAAGAGCGCACGAAAATGATCAATGATATTGTGCTGCGCAATAAAGACCTTGAGCAGTTCTCTTACATCATTTCCCATAACCTGCGCGCACCTGTAGCTAATATGATGGGTATAGCAGAAGTATTACAAATACCCGGGCTTGACAAAGCAGATGAAAGAATGATGATAGCAGAATTAGAAAATTCTGTAAAAAAGATAGATGAAGTGATCCGGGACCTCAACCGTATATTACAGGTTAAACATACTGAAAATAAAAAAAGAGAAGTGATTATTTTATCCCGGTTACTGCATGATATTGAATCCGGCATTGAGAAGAATATCAAAAGTGAAGAGGTGCAGATAATCGTCGATTTCTCTGCAATTGATAAGCTGTTCACTATAAAAAGCTACATGTACAGTATCTTGTTCAATCTGATCTCAAACAGCATCAAATACAGGCGGCCGGAAATACATCCCGTCAATAAAATAAAAAGTGCGCTCGTGGATAATAAGGTGCAGCTTATTTATCACGATAATGGACTTGGTATAGATCTTGAGAAAAAGGGTGACCAGGTTTTTGGATTATATAAGCGCTTTCACCAGCACGTTGAAGGAAAAGGAATGGGGCTTTTTATGGTGAAAACACATGTGGAATCATTAGGCGGAAAGATCACGATCACAAGTGAAGTAAATAAAGGAACTGGCTTCCTGGTTGAATTTGACATAATTGAACAGTAAACATTACGTATGATATCAGAACTCCCGAATTTTATAGTTATTGATGATGATCCGATCAGCAACATCATTTGCCTGAATATAATACGCCTGACATTCCCGGGCGCGTCAGTTCAAACTTTTAAAGAAGCAGAAAAAGGCATTGAATATATATGGTCTGCTTATTCAGGTAACAATGCCGGAAATGCAATTCTTTTTCTTGATATTAATATGCCGGTATTAAGCGGATGGGAAGTATTGGAAAAAATAACCGATTTTCCCGCATCAGTAAAAGAACGTGTAAAAATATTTATGCTATCTTCCTCAGTTGCATCTCATGACCAGGAAAAAGCAGAAAACCATCCTCTTGTTGCGGGGTATATAATAAAATCCTTATCGCAGGCAAAATTGAGTGCTTTATTTCCTTGCTAATCATAATAAAGTATATTAAGTCAGGTTCTTATGCTGCAGTATCCGCAAAATACTGACGCGGAAATAATCATAAAACAGTGCAGTAAGCAGGATACAGGCCGGAATAAAAAATGCATGTGGGCCATATTTCCGGAACATCAGTCCCCCAATTATACCCCCAAAGAGAAAGAAGAAAATGATCGTTAGCCGCAATACGATCCTGTTCTTCGTACCGGGACTTACTGCTTTTCGGGACATGACCAGCGATGAAAGGTCGATACCGAGGTCTGTGAACATTCCTGTGAGATGAGTAGTTCTCACCACAGAACCTGATATCATAGACACCAATGCATTTTGCATACCCATAGCGAACAGCAGGCTGCCGGCGAAATATTCAGTCTCCTGTAGTGTATGATCATAGCCAGTACCAAATATTGCCACGAACAGGATGATAAAAATAATGATCAGGATAGGAACAGTATATGCTGATGACTTATCTCTGCCAACTTTAGTAATAATGATACTGGAAGAAAACGCACCTGCCAGGAACAGCAGGAGCCACAATGCCACCATTCTTGCTGAGCGGAAGTGAGCTGATGCTATGTTAACGGCAAGCAATGCGGCATGCCCCGTTACGTTGGTTGTCAGCACCTCGAAAGCAAAAAAACCCGCAGCATTGATAAAGCCTGCATTCAGGCAAAGCAATACTGCCAGGCGCAAATTATGTTTAAAGCTTCTTTTCTCTCCTGTGTGGCGTAGCATTCCATACAAAGGTCAAAGTAAATTATCGAAAAAGTGTTTTTATTAAAAACAAATTGTCTGCAGCTATTAAATAGATGCGGCCTCTCCATATGCATCTTTCATATGCGAGTATCCTCGCTTGCTTTGCTGCATGGCCCTACATATCATGCAGGCAGTGTCACTTTAACATTATTGCTTGATGACCTTTTCCTGAGTAATAAGCGCTCCCTGTTCATCAAATATGCGGGCAAGGTATATTCCGGATGGAAGATCTTTTATTCGAATTGTATTTGCAGCAGCTTCTTTTATTTGCCTGCCTATTGCGTCAAAAATCCGGATCGTAGCTTTTTCTACTCCCGTCACAGAAATCATATCTGTTGCCGGATTTGGAATAACTGAAATTTCAGTACCGCTATTTACGACAGGTATGCCCACCGTACTTTTTAGCTTTACGACCCAATAATCATAGTCCCCATGATTGCCGATAACATTTCCATCTATCGATTTACTGAACCCCACAACTACATAACCACCATCATGCGTTTGCTTCACAGACATGGCTTCGTCTGCATTTGTTCCTCCAAGACATTTCTGCCATTGTATAGTACCTGCAGCTGACAATTTCACAACCCAATAGTCTTCAAAACCATTGCTACCGCTTACATCACCATTATCAGATTCTGTCATTCCTGCGGTAATGTAGCCGCCATCTGATGTTTGCTGGATGCACGCTGAGCCATCATCGTTTTTTCCACCGTAACATTTCTGCCAGATAATATTTCCCGATGACGATAACTTTTCTATCCAATAGTCCATTCCTCCCCTATTGCCTGAAACATCAATATCGTTTGAATAAGTAACACCTGTAGTTATATACCCGCTATCTGTTGTTTGCTGAATATACAACCCGGTTTCTATATTGGTGCCTCCATAGCATTTTTGCCATTGGATGTCACCCACACCAGACAATTTCACTACCCATCTATCGTAAGTGCCATGAAAGCCGGATACATCACCATCTAATGAGTACGTATAACCAATAACAATGTAACCTCCTTCTAATGTTTGCTGAATACACCATGGCTCTTCAGCAAAGCTGCCACCATAACATTTCTGCCATTGAATATCACCTGTACCATTTATTTTGAATACCCATATGTCCCGTTCATCAATACTGCTATGATTTCCGGATACGTCACCATCATTTGACGCGGAGGATGCAGCAACGATATACCCGCCATCAGAGGTTTGGACAATGAAACGGGCAAGATCTACCGCACTTCCGCCGTACGATCTTTGCCATTGAATAGTACCTGAAGAAGATAATTTTACTATCCATACATCGGCATAACCACGATTAACAGTCACGTCGCCGTCAGTAGAAGTACTATACCCGGTTACAATATACCCACCATCTGTCGTTTGCTGTACACAATTAGCTTCATCGAACATATTGCCCCCTAATGATATTTGCCATTCCAGGCTGCCAGAAGAAGATAGCTTCACCACCCATCCATCTACCAATCCATGATTGCCCGTTATATCACCATCTGTAGAAGAAGAAGACCCTGCGAGAATATAGCCACCATCAGAAGTTGGCTGAATAGATAAAGGTGAATCGTAATTACTCCCTCCCAGAGACTTTTGCCATTCAATGACCGGCGCTTGGGCATGAGCAAGAGAAGCTGATAATAAAAAGAAAAGAAAGTACAACAAGTATTTCATAGGAGAGTTTTTGAAAGCAGTGATTCTTCAAAAACGATTAAAAATGGAATTTATTGCATTGATACAACTGCTGTATTACTGCAAATTGTCCAGAGTTATCAAGTATTTAATAAATGCTGCCTTTCCCTATACACCTTCCATATAAACTCCCCGAACAACGTATTGGCCCATGCAAACCATGGGCGGGTGTATTTTGTGGCATCGTCTTTATCAAATGCTTCGTGCATAAAGCCAGTGCCTGCATGAGAGCGCTGCAGCATATCAAGACATAGTTTGATCTCGGTATCATCATTGCTGGTAAGGCCGCGCATAGCTATGCTAATGGGCCATAACTGGTCCATGCCTACATGCGGCCCACCTATACCCTCGCCTGCTTTGCCTTTGAAGAAGAACGGGTTCTCCGGTGACAAAACGAATTTTCTCGTATTCTTATAAGTGCTGTCGTCCTTCATGGCAGGTACTAAATAGCTAAGCGATAACAGTGATGGTACATTGGCATCGTCCATCAGGTTCACCCCGCCATAGCCATTCACCTCATAAGCAAATATCTCACCAAACTTCCCATTCTTCACCTTAGTATCATTGGCAAGGCCTGTGGCTATCTGTTTCATCAGGTCGTTGACTGCATCAGTATCTATTGTTCGCTTTGCTGCCGTAGCCAGTGTGAGCATATGTTCCAGGCTGGCAAACGCGAAGTAGTTGCTGGCCACCAGGTAAGGGTATACCGTGGCATCATCACTCGGCCTGAACATAGAGCAGATAAGACCATTGGGCCTTACAGGGTAACCATAGCCACCCATAGGCACACTGTCCGTAGCAAATTCAGTTTTACGCATAAAGCTGTATGGCCCTTTGCCTTCAAGCCGTTGCTGCTCTTTAAATGTCTTTATTACCAACGCCATTGCCGCAGCCCATTGCGCATCAAATGGTGAGGTATCGCCTGTTTCTTTCCAGTAACCATGTGCCAGTCTTATGGGGTAGCACAAACTATCAATCTCCCACTTGCGCTCATGTATGCCACGCTGCATAATTGTCTGGTCTGTATGCCATGGGCTCTTCTTATGCTCATTCTTATAAAAGGCGTTTGCGTACGGGTCTTTCAGTATGCACTTTGTTTGCCGGTTAATAACGCCTTTTATCATTTGCTTCAGCCCCTCATCTTCCTTACATAGCGGCAGGTAAGGCCATACCTGTGCCGATGAATCCCTGAGCCACATGGCATCTATATCGCCGGTGATCACATAGGTATCCGGCTTGCCATCTATCATTTCAAAATCTACGGTCGTATCTAATGTATTCGGGAAACAGTTCTCGAACATCCATGCCAGTTCCTTATTACCTATGTTCCTTTTGACGTCAGCTATCACCCGTTCGACCGCCTGGCTGGTAAAGTTCCGCTCACCTGCCGCAACCCGAACAGTAGGAAAAGTCTGTTCACTACCCCACACATTTGTATACCGGGACAATAAAATACCTGTAGTGGCGAGGGATGCCTGTTTTACAAATCGACGTCTGTTCATAGTTCAATTTTAAATAGTTTTACTCAAGTTTGAAGCTTATGGGCATTACATATATTGAAACAACAGCATTACCATCAATTTTTCCAGGCACCCAATCATCCGAAATTTTACTTGCAACCCTGAGCGCCTCATCATCTATCGTCTTATCTACCCCTTTTTTTATCCAAGGTAGACTGGCATGTCCGTCAGTGTCTACCGTAAACGCGACCAGCACCCGACCTTCAATATTGTTTTCACGGGCTTCATCAGGGTAATGAATATTATTAATAATTGCATTGTTGATAGAAATACGGCCCCCAAGATATAATGGAGGTTGCTGCATTATGGTAGTAATCGTATCATTCCCCAAAATAATGGAAAAACGTTTTGATGTATCCTGTCTCAGATACACAACTTTATTATTATCAAAGTCATACTTAAATTCTACGGTATCTTCATCTTTGTTAAATGTCCATATTCCGACCCGTTTGTTGTGGCTATAGTATCCTTGGTTTCCAATAGACCCGTCCCACGAGTCATATTCAGTCCATAGGCTATCTTTCATACCATTTTTATAATATCCAGCAACACTGGTTTTACCGCTTCTATTAAACTTTTTATAAGATCCGTGCATTGTGGTGCCGTCATCCTTAAACACTTTATATTGTTCAGTGTAGAGATTCGAGCCACTATTGTCTTTAATGGTATTAGTTATCATTTTAGTACGTTGCGCAGACGCAGTGAATGATATGAACAGCGATATGATCAAAAAAAACCTTGACATAATTTAGTCGATATAAATACAATAAATGTACTTTTATTTTTTCTTACTCAATCATTATTATAATGATCACGTCTATTCCAGTCATTTTTGGGAGTAAAAATGTAAAAAGGATATTGTGTTGCAGTATTGTTACAATATTATTTTCCCAGACTACTGCACAGAATCTCACAAAGTATGTAGACCCGTTCATTGGTACAGGGGGACATGGACATACCTACCCCGGCGCGACTGTACCATTTGGTATGGTGCAGCTAAGCCCCGACAATGGATCGGAAGGATGGGACTGGTGCAGCGGGTACAATTTCATTGATTCTACTATAGCCAGCTTCAGCCACACACACCTCAGTGGTACAGGCTGCGGCGACTGGGTGGATATATCCGTAATGCCTAACACAAAGCTGATACCGGACAAAGAAGATTTTTTCAAAGTACATTTTAGTCATAAAAACGAAAAAGCAAGTCCGGGGTTTTATAGCGTAAAGCTTGACAACGGCATCAATGTATCGCTTACCGCTACCGAACGCTGCGGCATGCATAAGTATGAATTCCCTACGGGTTGCGACCCTGTGCTGCGTTTCCAGCTCAGCTATACTATTAATTATGATAAGGCCGTAAAGACACGTATCATCCAGCTGAATGACTCTACGATCGTGGGCTACCGTTATTCCAAAGGCTGGGCAGAAGTGCAGCAGGTATTTTTTGCAGCAAGAACGTCAAGACCTGTATACAAGCTACATGTGTACCAGAACAACAGGCATAAAGAGGTAGCCATGGACAACCAGGACGGCAGCGTGTATAATGGCGAACTGGAATTTAAAGACCCTGCGGGCAAACCGATCATGATGAAAGTAGCCTTATCATCGGTAAGTACTGAAAAAGCGCTTCTGGCACTGGGTGAGATAAAAGGCTGGGATTTTGAACGTGTGAAAAAGAATGCTGTGCAGCAATGGGAAGAGGAACTGGAGAAGATCACGGTAAAAACATCGAATGACAACCTGAGGCATATTTTCTACTCTGCTTTATACCACACCTGCATGGCCCCGGTCGTTTATTCTGATGCCGATGGCAAGTATAAGAACGCAAAAGGACAAACGCTGAAAATGGCGAAAGGTCAGCGCTACACCGTATTCTCCCTATGGGACACGTTCCGTGGTCTTAATCCATTATTTACCCTCACGCAGCCTGAACGCAATGTAGATATACTGAACAGTATGCTGGCATTTTATGACGAGAACGGACTGCTGCCCGTTTGGGACCTGAGCACATGGGAAACCAACTGCATGACGGGTTACCATGCCGTGCCTGTGCTGGCCGATGCCGTATTGAAAAACACTGCCGGGCTGGATGCGGAAAGAGCCTATAAGGCAATGCGCGCAAGTGCATTCCAGAATGTGAGAGGCACCCAGGATTATATAAAATATGGTTACCTGCCACAGAACAAAGAAGGCCACAGCGTGACAAAAACGGTGGAGTTTGCTTATGACGACTGGTGCATAGCACAGGTAGCTAAGAAGCTGAACAAAATGGATGACTATGCGCTGTTCATGAAGCGTTCAGAAGCATACAAATTGTTGTTCGATCATGCTTCAGGTTTTATTCGTGGTAAGAATTCTAATGGCAATTGGGTAGAGCCATTCGATCCGCTACTGACCTCTACCGAGCAGAGCAGCATGTATGAAGAAGGCAATGCATGGCAGTATACCTTCTTTGTACCACACGATGTGCGTGGTCTTGCCAAAGAGCTGGGCGGCAATGATAAACTGGGCGATAAACTTGATGCACTGTTCAATGCAGCACCATCTAAAGAAACATTTAAAGATGCCCCACCTGATGTAAGCGGGCTGATAGGCCAATATGCGCACGGGAACGAACCAAGCCACCACATAGCCTATATGTACACCTTTGTAGGGCAGGCATGGAAGACGCAGGAACGTGTTCGTTACATAGTAGACTCTATGTATCATGCAGCACCGGATGGCTATGCAGGTAATGAGGACTGCGGGCAGATGAGTGCATGGGCCGTATGGAGCACAATAGGCTTCTACCCTGCTAACCCGGCCACCGGTGAATATGTGTTTGGCAGCCCTATGTTTGATGAAGTGGTGATGCAGGTACCGGGTGATAAGCAAATGACCATACATGCCAAAAACAACAGCAAGCTCAATATGTACATACAGTCTGTAACACTTAACGGTAGACCGTATACTAAAACATATATAGACCATGCAACACTGCTGAAAGGTGGTGTGCTGGAATTTACTATGGGAGCACTACCCAATAAAGAATGGGGATCAAAGCCCTCAGACTGGCCTTCATCAGCAACAAATTAACACATGAGTTTCGTCAGATCATACATAACAAGCATCCTGGCCATCTTATTATCTATCTCCTTGTCAGCACAGCAATATGAACTGAACAAGGGGTGGAAAGCTATACGCGCAACTGATATAAAAAAAACAGGGGCAGAAATATCCCGTGCAGGCTTTCCGCTTACCAACTGGATACCAGCCACCGTACCCGGCACTGTGCTTACCACTCAGCTTAATAACAAGCTGATACCAGACCCGTTCTACGGAATGAACAACAATAAGATACCAGACCTATTTAATGTAGGTAAGGACTACTATACCTATTGGTTCGTAAATGGTCTTACAGAAAAAGCTCCTGCAGATGGCGAAAAAGTATGGGCAATATTCAGGGGCGTCAATAATAGCTGCGACATATTCCTTAATGGCCAGAAAGTAAATGACCATACGACCAAAAGCATGTACCTGCGGCAGCGTTATGATCTTACTCCTTTCCTTGCGAAAGACGGGCGTAACCGCTTAGCAGTAATCGTATATCCACCTGACCCGGCAGGAAACCCTAATGGTGGACAGGGCGGAGATGGTACCATAGCACACAATATTACCGCACAGTATACGGCAGGATGGGACTGGATACAACCGGTCCGTGACCGTAATACAGGTATATGGGATAGGGTATTTATTGAACGGACAAAACAGGTAA
>JAOQAP010000070.1 GCA_025963465.1 Flavipsychrobacter sp. | reverse complement strand
GTTCATGTCAACTGTTTTAGAGATAGATATAGGAGTGATGATAGTAGCTGTTGCAGAAGCTGTTGCTGTTGCCTGTGCGAAAGAAGCTGTTGCTGATGTGAAAACGATTGTTGCTGCTACGAATACTTTAGAGATGATGTTTTTCATTTTGTTTGTTTTTAAGTTTGTTTGAGTTTGTTTGTTTGTTATTTGATAGGTATAATGCTATTTGTGTGACATAATTTTAAATCATTGATTATCAATGTTTTAATTTCTGGCATAGTCGTAGTTGTTCCGTGAGGAGGAAGAAATTTCCAAAATTTGGAAAGAAATGACTATTCAGATGATAAAAATGATGTGAAAGACGCTGAGCAAAGCAAATAAAGATACCCTAGGGCTTATTTATATACATTTACGTGAAAACAAACAACCGTGAAACAAATAACTCCGAATATCTACCAGATAAGCCTGGGCCCGGTAAATACATTCCTAATAGAAGAGAATAAAGAACTGACACTAATAGACACCGGATTTGGCGGTAGTGCAGATAAGATATTTGCAGCTATTGAAAAGGGTGGCAAGAGCCCGAAGGACATTAAACGCATTATACTTACCCATTCTCACCCGGATCACTCGGGTAGTGCCGCAGAGATAAAGAGAAGGCTGAACATACCTGTACTGGCACCCGCTATAGATGCGGAGCTGATAGAGCAGGGTATAGCGGGCAGGGGTAAGATATTATCGCCCGGTATACTGAACTGGATCGTGTACCGGATGTTTATCAAGAACAGTCCGAATGAAATGGAAGTTGTGCTGGTAGACCAGAAGCTGAATGACGGTGATGTGCTGCCTATACTGGGAGGAATGAAGGTAATAGCTACTCCGGGCCATAGCCTGGGTCATGTGGTATTCCTGTTGCCTAAGGAAGGTGTGCTGATAGGCGGCGACCTGTGTGCCAATATGATGGGGCTGGATTACAGCACGGTGTATGAAGACAGGGCAGTGGGGGTGAAGAGCATTATGAAGGTGGCTGAACTTGAGTTTGATAAAATGGTGTTTGGGCATGGTAACGTGCTGGCCGGTGAGGCGAATAAGAAGTTGAAAGCGCACTTCGGAAGGCTATCTTAGCTTTGGTAATTTGGAATTTGGAATTTGGGATTTGAATTGTTTCAACCGTGTAAGTCCCTCTACTTTTATATTTTTACGGAAATTCAATAGAGACGAATGAAAAAGTTTATCAACTTTATGCTGGTAGTGGTGGCGATATTTGTGATCGCTTTACTTACGCTGGCCATTATAGAGCCTAAGGATGTGGTGGTGACCCGCAGTGTGCTGATCAAGGCGCCTAAGGAGGCTGTGTTTGAACAGATGTCACACTTTAAGAACTGGCCCAACTGGAGCCCATGGAACAGGATGGACTCATCTATGAAGATGACCTATTATGGTACTGACGGTCAGCCGGGTAGTGGCTACAAGTGGGACGGCAGCAAAAAGACAGGTGCCGGTGAGATGAGAAATACGGCTGTGGACGGCACGCAGATGGACTTTGATATCACCTATACAGAACCATATACAGACGAAGCAAAGAGCATGCTAAAAGCTACCGACAGTGCAGGCAGCACCAGGGCTACATGGACCATAACCATGCACAAGCCCTTCCCGCTGAATGCCATGAACGCATTCATAGACCTGGACAAACTGCTGGGCGGCGACCTGCTGGACGGACTGAACAATATAAAGACTTTTATAGAGGGAAAGAGCGCTCCCGCGCCTGTCGCAGCAGCAGTGCCTGTAGAGGGTATATCGGAGGTGCAGTATGCGGGTGGTACATTTATAGGTGTGCGCCAGGTGGTGAAGTGGAGTGAGATGGACAGGTTTACCAATGCAAATAGGGTTATGCTGACGCAAGGTGCAGCAGCTAAGATAAACGGTAAGATAGCAGGATTGTATTATACATGGGATACTGTAAGCCAGACATCGGATATGGCGGTAGTATTCCCGGTTACAGATACAATGCTCAAAGTAAAAGGCGCAGCCTATATAACTGTAGCCCCTGCAAAGGCCGTAATGGCAGTTCAAAAGGGTAGTTATAGCAAGTCAATGGAGACACATGGAGCTATTGAAAAATACATGGTAGCCAGGGGTGAGAAATACAGCCTGGTAATAGAGGACTACGAAGTGGGCCCGCCACAGGAGCCGGATAGTAATAAATGGGTAACTAATGTTTATTACTTGTTGAAGTGAGTTTTTAAGTTAAAAGTTAGAAGTGAAAACCTCAAAGTGAAGGTGGGTGGTTTCTTGATACTTGATTTTTCAATACATGATACTCATGGCTTATAGCTTGTTAACTTATAGCGTACGTGTCGTTTTTATTTGTTTCATTCTTCTCTTTCCATCATCGTTATTAGCCCAAAAGCAAATAAAATCCCGTGATGTATTGAAATATTTGCCCGTAGGCTGGCAGGTAAGGCAAAGCGTGACCCTTGACTTGAATAAAGATGGGATCAATGACCAGGTGGTCATAGCAGATTCAATTAAATCCAGAAAATATGAGGACACCTTAAACGATCCGGATAAGGTATATTATCCCATGAGTGTGATCGTGTTACTTGGTCAAACAAACGGTAAATACAGACTACTTTTAGAAACATCAAAGATATTTGGCAATTACTGCGGTGGTATCCAGGGCAATCCTCCTTTTAGAGGTGTCTTTAAAACAGGTCTTGTTTTTTATATGGATTTTGTCTCAGGTGGTACATCCGGCCGGCAGTCGTGCACTTACTTTTTAAATATATTAATGATGATATTTACTTAATAAAAGAAGGTTATTCAGAATATGAGCTACCACTGGATGACAATAGCTTTAATAACGTTGATATTGATCATCAAAAAGGAATAGAGGAGCGATATGATATCAGAAACGGTGAAAAAGTACATTATAAGAAGAAAATACTAACCAGGACTAAATTGAAAAAGCTGGAAGACGTTGTTAACGGATTTTCTATTAATGACAATATAGATTAATCTTTTCCGTTTCTTTATTAGAACGTACGCGCTTATCTTCGCAAACGCTATCCGCAACTGATGAAGTTATCTGTTATTATTGTTAATTATAATGTTAAGTATTTCCTTGAAGTATGCCTGCATTCTGTGTTGCGGTCTGCGGCAGGCATTAGTGCAGAGGTAATAGTAGTTGACAATAATTCATCAGATGATAGCTGCAAGATGGTGAGGGATCTGTTCCCGGCCGTGCAGCTGATAGAGAACAAGGACAACAAAGGATTTTCCAAAGCCAATAACCAGGGTGTAGCTATAGCGAAGGGGGAGTATATCCTCTTCCTGAACCCCGATACAGTGATGCCGGAGAATTTCCTGGTCAAGACCCTGGAATACATGGATGCCCATCCCGAAGCTGGATCTCTGGGGCCAAGGCTCATAGACGGTAAGGGACAGTTTGCGCCTGATGCCAAGAAATCTTTCCCTTCATTATCGGTAGCCATCTTTAAGACCACGGGTATTAATAAACTGTTCAGCAAGTCGGCATACTTCAATAAGTATTATGCGGTGCATGTAGGCGAGCGGGAAACTGCTGCCGTGGATGTGCTGAGCGGCTGCTGTATGCTGGTGCGCAAGAGCTCGATGGATAAAGCAGGCGGGCCATTTGATGAGGACTACTTTATGTACTGTGAGGATGTGGACCTGTCTTACCGTATAAAGCAGGCAGGGTATAAAAACATCTATTTTCCGGATGTTGACTTAATACACTACAAAGGTGAAAGCACCCGTAAAATGACGCTCTCGTACGTGCGCATATTTAACGAAGCGCTGGTGACCTTTGTAAAGAAACACTACACCAAGAAGGACGCACAAATGTTCGTGCTGTTCATTAATATAGGGATCATACTGCGCGCCATACTGGGTACGGTGAAGCGTGCACTCAAGGTATTCCACATGCCATTGTTCGATGCGATGATACTGCTGGTTACGCTGTGGGGTATCAAGAATTTCTGGGTAGAAGAGGTGAAGAACATGATGCCGATACACCCAAGTGCGGTGTACGCGACATTTCCTGTGTATATAGCCTTGTGGCTCATTTCGCTGTATTTCAACGGCGCTTACGACCAGCCTTACCGGGCGCTGAAGGTGACGCGTGGCATGCTGATAGGTACCACTGCTATCCTTGCTTACTATGGTCTGCTGCCGCCTGAGCTGAGGTACTCACGTGCCATTATTATCTTCTCCGGCCTGGCAGGTACAGTAGTGCTATTAGGGCTGCACGAGATATTGTACCGTATGGGCATACTGCGTTTTATACCGTATGATAAGCTACCAAGAAAAGCAGTGATAGTGGCCGATGAAACAGCATATCATCAGACAGCGGCAATACTGAAACAGGTACACTATGCTCCTGAATTGTCGGGTCGCATAAGCCCTAAAGAAGAGACGCATGGGGTGCTGGCAAAGCTGCCTGAGATGAAGCAGGTATTGTATACTACTGGTGTGAATGAAGTGATCTTCTGTATCAATGGTTTATCATACGCAAGTGTTTTTGACCAGATGCAGCACTGCGGTGCCGACTATGAGTATAAGATACACCTGCCGGGCAGCCATAGCTTTGTAGGCAGCAACAGCAGCAGTACATCGGGCGACCTGTATACCATAGACCGCCGTTTCAACCTGTCAGACTTTGCACAGGTAAGGAATAAGCGGCTTATAGATCTGGCAGGCTCTTTACTGTTCATCATTTTATTCCCGTTTACTTTCTTTTTATTAAAACGCCCGGGATCCTTTATCAGCAATTGTTTCAGGGTGCTGTTCGGGAAGCTCTCATGGGTTGGCTACGCAACTTCTGTGCCGGTAAATTACCTGCCGCAGATCAGGAAGGGAGCTATAGAGCCATACAACATACTTGCAGGGTACGAGCCATCTAAAGAGGTAAAAGCGCAGATCAATAAGGCTTATGCACAGCACTATACGCCGCTTACAGATATAACATTGTTGCTTAAGAACTATAAGTATCTTGGTGGTGTGTAAGAGTTTTTATCAACGTTTAATCATACTTTATGACCAGGCAGGAATTATCAGCAGAGATAGCAAAACAGCTACGCACACATAAGGATGAACTTGCTGCATACTGGCGCCTGTCGGGTCCTGTAAGGCATTTTTATCTTGATGGACTACTGCCGGAAGACTGGGCTGAAGCCTGCTTTAATGCCCTGCCTGACCCCGGAACGCTGATGCTGCGCTCGTCTATAAAAGAGCATAAGCATGTGGGTATAGATCTGGATAAATACAAGCCGCTGGTAGGTGATATACTGCTTGCTTTTCATGATGCCGAAGTAGTGAAAATAGTATCTGAAATAACGGCTGTAACTGACCTGGTAGCAGATGGATCGCTATATGGATCGGGAGTGTCTATGATGCTGGAAGGTGACTTCCTGCTGCCGCACCTGGACAATTCGCATGATGGCGATGGCGAGCTTTATCGTGTACTGAATGCACTGTATTATATAACTCCCAACTGGCCCGATAACAGCGGTGGCAACCTGGAGCTGTGGGACACGGATATGAAGGAGCGCAAAGAAATTCATGCGAATTTCAACAGGCTTATTATGATGGAGACCAATACCCATTCTATACACTCTGTGAACAAGGTGACCGCTCCCGGTGTGCGTGCATGCATCTCTAACTATTACTTCTCTGCAACGCCTGTAGAAGACCATGATTATGTGCATAAGACCACCTTTTACGCCCGCCCTGAAGATGACATATTAAAGAAGGTAAGGCTTACTGTAGAAGGGAAAGCGAAGAACCTGTTATCTAAATACCTGGACAATAAAACGACAGGTACCAAGCACAGAAGAAAGCAATAATTTTAAGCTGCTATATTCCTGGTATCCATGCCTAGCTTAGTTACCAGCAGGTAACATGCACCTGTGGCAGAGTAAGTGATGAGCTTCATTTTCTTCAATGTTTCCAGGTGATCACGGAGCACTGCCCTTGTAACACCTGCACTATTCGCTACTGATTCAAAGCTTACGAAACCCTTTGATGGGGCAGTAGAGCAATATTGTTTTATTTTGGAGAAGACCACGTCTAATTCCTGCATACACAGATCTGTTTATTAGTTAAAATATTCTATTCAAAAAAAATATTTTTGAATAGCGGTTTATCTAAAGTTAGTCTATTATTTGCACATTTCCATAGAAAAATGTATAATAATATATATCTTATGATAGTGGTGGTAGTACTTTAAAGTTATCCCCACATTAGTCTTTGTGGTTATCCACACGCTGTGCATTTCATTTTTCTTTTACCTGCATCCATATGTCTATTTTCGTTCGAGATTATCGGTTCGTACAAAGGGTCATCTTGTAACGATTAAAAGGGAAACCGGTCCAAAACCGGTGCTATCCCCGTAGCTGTAGTCCTGACGTGTTAAAGCACGTTAACAATTTTCAAAAAATAACGGCCACTGTGATTCGCAGAATTGTGGGAAGGTGTTTTGAAGATCAGGAAAGCCAGAAGACCTGCCGGAATAATCCGCGTAAACTGTTTGCTTTCGGTGGAAAAGCATGGGAAGGCTGACTTCATTGGTCAGTTTCTGCCCTTGCTGACTTCTTTAGAATCTTCAGTTTGTTTTAAATGTTGTTTTTAAGAAACTGAATTATGCAGGACGAGTTACTACTGAGAGAAAATAAGGATAGGTTTGTGTTGCTGCCTATAAAGTATCCCAAGGTTTGGGAAATGTATAAAAGGCACGAGGCCAGCTTCTGGACTGCTGAGGAAATAGACCTGAGCAGCGACACGAAGGACTGGAATGCGATGAACGATGGCGAACGCCATTTCATCTCTCATGTACTGGCGTTCTTTGCTGCGAGCGATGGCATAGTGAATGAGAACCTGGCCGTGAACTTCATGAGCGAGGTGCAGTTGCCTGAAGCGCGTTGTTTCTATGGTTTCCAGATCATGATGGAGAATATCCACTCTGAGACCTATGCACAGCTGATAGATACCTACATTAAAGACCCTACCGAAAAAGACCGCCTGTTCCATGCGGTTGATAACATACCTGCAATAAAGGAAAAAGCTGACTGGGCACTTCGCTGGATAGAGCAAGGCTCATTTGCTGAAAGGCTGGTGGCATTTGCGGCTGTAGAAGGTATCTTCTTCAGCGGCAGTTTCTGCTCTATCTTCTGGTTGAAGAAGCGCGGTCTTATGCCGGGGCTTACATTCAGCAATGAGCTGATCAGCCGTGATGAAGGTTTGCATTGTGAATTTGCCTGTCTGCTATATAGCATGTTGTCTAACAAACTTTCACAGGAAGCTGTATACAAGATTATAGGCGATGCAGTGAAAATAGAAAAGGAATTTGTTACTGATGCATTGCCGGTGGCACTGATAGGTATGAATGCCAAGCTGATGCAGCAGTATATAGAGTTTGTAGCAGACAGGTGGCTGGAAGAGCTGGGCTACCCTAAGATGTACAACGCAGTGAATCCGTTCGACTTTATGGAGATGATATCCCTGCAGGGCAAAACGAATTTCTTTGAAAAGAGAGTAGGGGATTACCAGAAAGCAGGTGTACTGGGCAACAAGAGTGAGCAGGGCTTTTCACTGGACGAAGACTTTTAATAAACAATACCACAACTAATAATATACTAACTCCGAAATATTTTATTTTATGTACGTAATAAAGAGAACAGGGAAGAAAGAGAGTGTGAAGTTTGATAAGATAACAGCACGTATAGAAAAGCTGTCGTATAGCCTCAGCCCACTGGTGAACGTAATAGACGTGGCCAAGAAGGTGATAGAAGGTATCTACGACGGTGTGACCACATCTGAGCTGGATAACCTGGCGGCAGAAACAGCAGCATCGCTGACCACAAAGCACCCTGACTATGCACTGCTGGCGAGCAGGATAGCAGTGAGCAACCTGCACAAGAACACAGTAAAATCATTCTCTGATACTATGCGCAAGCTGTATAACTATACAGATGCGGTATCAGGCCGCAGGATGTCGCTGCTGGCAGATGATGTGATGGAGATAATAGAAGCTAACTCAGAGCTGCTGGATAGCGCTATCATCTACGATCGTGATTTTGGTTTTGATTATTTCGGTTTCAAGACACTGGAAAAATCTTACCTGCTGCGTGTAGATGGCGAAATAGTGGAGCGTCCGCAGCATATGTATATGCGTGTGGCCATAGGCATACATAAGAATGACGTGGAGAACGCCATCAAGACCTACAACCTGATGAGTGAGCGTTGGTTCACACATGCTACGCCTACCTTGTTCAATGCCGGCACACCGAAGCCACAGATGTCTTCGTGCTTCCTGCTGACGATGAAGGACGACAGCATAGATGGTATCTATGATACGCTGAAACAGACTGCAAAAATATCACAGAGTGCCGGCGGTATAGGTCTGGCAATACATAACGTACGTGCTACAGGCAGCTACATAGGTGGTACCAATGGTACCAGCAATGGTCTTGTGCCTATGCTGCGCGTATTTAACGATACTGCCCGCTACGTAGACCAGGGTGGTGGCAAGAGGAAAGGTGCATTCGCGATATACCTGGAGCCATGGCATGCTGATGTATTCGACTTCCTGGACCTGCGTAAGAACCATGGTAAAGAAGAAGCACGTGCAAGGGACCTGTTCTACGCATTGTGGATATGCGACCTGTTCATGAAGCGTGTAGAGATGGGCGGCGACTGGAGCCTGTTCTGCCCGCATGAAGCACCGGGACTGCAGGATTGCTTCGGTGAAGAATTTGAGCACCTGTATGAGCGTTATGAAAGGGAAGGAAGAGCAAGGAAGACAATTAAAGCACAGGAACTGTGGTTTGCAATAATAGAAGCACAGATAGAAACAGGAACACCATACCTGCTGTATAAAGATGCTGCTAACAGTAAGAGCAACCAGAAGAACCTGGGTACCATAAAGAGCAGTAACCTGTGCACAGAGATCATGGAGTATACCAGCCCTGACGAAGTGGCAGTATGTAACCTGGCATCTATAGCATTGCCACGTTTCGTGATAGATGGTAAATTCGATTTCGAGAAGTTGTATGAAGTAACTACGCACGCTACCCGCAACCTGAACAGCATTATAGACAATAACTACTATCCTGTAATAGAGGCAGAAACCTCTAACCTGCGTCACCGTCCTATAGGATTGGGTATACAGGGTCTTGCTGATGTGTTCATCCTGTTGCGCCTGCCGTTTGAAAGCGATATGGCCAAGCTGCTGAACAAGAACATCTTTGAAACCATCTACTTTGCCGCTATGACCGCAAGTAAGGATATGGCTAAGCTACATGGCCCTTACCAGACATTTGCAGGATCTCCTGTATCTAAGGGTATCTTCCAGTTCGATATGTGGAACGTGCAGCCATCTGACCGTTATGACTGGGATGCACTGAAGGCGGAAGTAATGGAGCACGGCGTGCGCAACTCATTGCTGGTAGCACCTATGCCAACCGCATCTACTTCGCAGATACTGGGTAATAATGAATGCTTTGAGCCATATACATCTAATATCTACACCCGTCGTGTATTAAGCGGTGAGTTCATTATCGTGAACAAACACTTGCTGAAAGACCTGATAGCTCTTGGCTTGTGGAACAACAGCATGAAGAACAAGATCATAGCTGCTAACGGTTCTGTACAGAACATAGATGAGATACCTGCTGAAATAAAGGAGCTGTACAAAACAGTATGGGAAATAAAACAACGTAACCTGATAGATATGGCTGATGACCGCGGCGCATACATCTGCCAGTCACAATCGCTGAACCTGTTCGTAGACAATCCGACTACTTCAAAGCTGACCTCTATGCACTTCTATGCATGGAAGAAAGGACTGAAAACAGGTATGTATTACCTGAGAACACAGGCTGCATCGCAGGCTATACAGTTTACTGTAGAGAAGCAAGGCAGCCTGGATATAGAGCCGGTGATACCGCATACCAATGCACCTACGAATGACCTGGATGATATAGAACCAGACCAGATAGTAGGCCCGAGCTGTACTATGGAAGATGGTTGTGTGACTTGTAGTTCTTAGTTACTGTGGTTCGAGGGCCTCACCATGACAAAATTTGATGCTGTGGTTCGAGAGCCTCACCATGACAAAGTTTGATAAGAATATTTGATGAGGATAAATTGTAAGCCGCCCCGATGTTTCGGGGCGGTTTTTTTGCTTTTCTTTTATTCTTATATAGACACACGCCTGGCCTCTCCGCAAGTATTTTGTCAGAATGAATTATGCCCCAGAGGGGCTATCTGTTTGTAGATCATTTATGATCTAACGGGCACAATGCCCCGTAGCGGGCTGTCCTATACAAACACATTAGCTCTTAACGGGGAATCGCTTTACATACTCATTTTACGAACATTATTGCCTTTCTGTTGCTTTTAGATAACTGTTTATAGATCAATTGGCTACTATTGTTTTCTTTGGATTTAACATACCGTGGCACGGATTTTACTTCTTATCTACCAGATAACCGAAGTTGATTGTTAAACAACTAAAACCAATTTTATGAAAACGACAATATTAATATCGCTCCTTTGCCTTGGCTCATTAGCCGGTAATGCACAAACTCAGTTCCAGTATAGCACTAAGGACAATCCGCCACTGGTAAACAATGGTAAAAGAATACCCGTAAATCCCGCATTCGATGCGCCATTTAAAGTGGTATCTGATACGCCATGCTATATGTATAAAAAGAATGGTCTGGTAGTAGTTGATTGTCCGGGTGTATGGTTCACACCACAAACTGTGACCAATGAAGACATCAATGTACAATCACAAGGCACTTATATGGGTAACTATCCTGAAAGTAAGGTAGAAGCTCCGATACCTGCCAATGCGGTACCGGTATACCCTAAAGGTGCATATACTCCATTAACAGATGGTGCACCATGTTATCAATACAAAACTAAAAAAGGCCTGCAGGTAATGGAGTGCCACGGATTGTGGTTCCCTCCGGAAAGCAAGAGCAAATAAGATAATTACTTAAACCCTTTATATCACCAGGAACGAAAGGAGCTACATAGCGTGGCTCCTTTTTTCGTGCATGCTATTGGGTGTAGTTAAATAATTGCATATTTGTACTGTTATAGATAGTCATCCCGGGAGGATAGATACTATAATTTTACTTATTTCGTTATTTACCTGTCCATACTATTGCTATGAAGAAATACATTTACTATCTGCCCTGTTTTATTTTATGCTGTTTTGCCATCCCCGCTCATGCCTCACATTTTGCAGGAGGCTCCATGAGCTATGAATTTCTTGGGGCTACCCCGCAGGGAAATCATTACCGGGTTACGCTGGTCTTATTTGCAGATTGTTATAATGGAGAGCCAACAGCAATAATGGCGGACAATCCTGCTATGCTGGCTGTTTATGACGGTAATGGAAGCCTGAAAGAGAAAGACGGGGACATCAATTGTTTCAGATCAGAAACAGTGCCTCCTTTTTTTGATAATCCCTGTGGTATTATCGCTCCTAAGAACTTTTGTTTGCTGAAAAAGACTTTTTTCAAAGAGTATTATCTACCCGTAAACGCGTCTAGTTATACGGTGTCCTACCAGAAATGTTGCCGGAACGATAAGATGATCAATATTGCTAATGGGCGTGATTTCGGTATTACTTTACACTGTGTCATCCCGGCATCGCAAACAAACAGCAGTGCAGTGTTTAGCCGTTATCCATCGGCGGTAGTGTGCCTGAATAAGCCATTTCAATTTGACCATTCTGCCACCGATGCCGATGGGGACTCGCTCAGCTATAGCTTTGGTGCTGCCCTCGTAGGTGGGAGCCCAGATAACGTAAATGTAGACCCACCGCTGGCGGGACCATATGATAGTTTGGCTTATGCGGCTCCCGGGTACACAGCACGGAAACCGATGGAAGATATAAAAATAGATGCAGCGACAGGAATAATAAGCGGGACTGCTAGCCAAAAAGGAACATATCTTGTAACGGTCTACTGCTATGAGTGGCGGAATGGGGCAGTCATTAACACTACTACAAGAGAATTTGAGTTTATGGTCAAAGAATGTGTCACCACATATCAGCCTTATGCAGGACGTGATACTACATTATATGCGGCCGATACCCTGCAATTCAATCCATCAGGAGCTACGTCTTACACATGGCTGAACCATAGCGGCTTCATGGACACTACAGCTATCGATGCTGTTGTTTATTTCCCTTCCGTGGGCGATTATTCATACATCCTGCAGGGCACTAATGACGCAGGTTGCGTGGGTACCGACACTGTGCATGTGAGCGTATTAGACCATTCGTGGTTCTCATTGCCCAATGCCTTTTCACCTGACGGGAACAATCAAAATGATGTCTTCAGACCAATCCCCGTAGCGGACGTTGTATTGAATAGCTTTAAAATATTTAACAGGAAGGGCAATATGGTATACAGCAGCAATAATGTGAACAGTGGGTGGGATGGCATTTATAAGGGAATAAAACAAGACCTGGGCACTTATTACTGGGAACTGGAATATCATGACAATAAAGGCATAGGCAGGGCTTTAAAAGGCGATGTCACTTTGGTGAGGTAATGAGCCAGTGGTTCCTATCATTGAATTTGAAAACGAGCTACAAAGCGCTGCTCCTTTTTTTCGTGCAATACAACCTATGATAAATTGGAGTCAAAGAAGATGGAATTGATAAAGCCCAA
>JAOQAP010000069.1 GCA_025963465.1 Flavipsychrobacter sp. | reverse complement strand
ATCTATGACTATAGGCTGTGCCTGCCAAGTGCCGGGTAGGGTAGCAGGTACTTTAGCATGCTTACCGCTTTTGCACGATGCTGCAAATACTGATATAGAAACGAAACAAATGACAGCGATCTTTTTTTGTAGCATAATTGATTTTCTAATGATAAACAAAGCAGCGATTAAATTATTTCACCCCCATATCCTTTAATACAGGAGCTACAAAATCTGCCAGCTCTTTTACATAGGCCGGTGAAAAATCAAATTTGATACCTGCGGTAGCGTATAATTCTTTTAGTGTTTTGGTATAGCCCAGGCTCAGTGCTTTCATGTAGTTTTCCAGCGCCTGCTCTTTGTTGCCACGATACTGGCGCCACATAGCTATAGCACCCAGCTGCGCAATGCCATATTCTATATAATAGAAAGGTACTTCAAACAGGTGCAGTTGCTTTTGCCAGAGGTTGGTACGGTATTCTTCATAGCCGCTCCAGTCTGTAATGCCTGTAGAGAACTCGGCAAGTATGGTCATCCACATAGCTTCGCGCTCAGCTACTGTATGGCCCGGATTGGTATATAACCAATGCTGGAACTTATCTATAGTTGCTATCCATGGCAATACAGTGATGATACGCTCCATTTCTTCCAGCTGAGCGCGTTTCAGTTCTGCATCATCTTTAAAGAAGGTATCCCAGTGCTCCATAGAGAACAGCTCCATACTCATACTCGCCAGTTCTGCTATCTCCATCGGGTATTCCTTGAAAGAGGACAGCGCCAGGTCATGAGAAAGGAATGAGTGTACCGCATGCCCGCCTTCATGCATCATGGTGATCACATCGCCCATCGTGCCGGCGGCATTCATAAATATAAATGGCACCCCGGTTTCTGCCAGTGGACAGTTATAGCCACCCGGCGCTTTTCCTTTACGGCTCTCCAGGTCCAGGCGGTGCATCTGCTGCATGGTCTGCAGGCAGCCGCTGAAGTATGACCCCAGCTTATTGAATACTTCTACTGCCTTATCGCTTAGCTCCTTGCCATCTGTGAATGGGTGGAGTGGCTCTGTGCCTACCGGTTCTGCATCGCCATCCCATGGGCGCATAGTGTCGAGGCCCAGTTTGCGCTGCCTGTTCTTTACCAGCATAGCCTGCAGTGGTACTATATGCTCACGCACCGCGTCATGAAAGGCAAAGCAATCAGCAACTGTATAATCGAACCTGCCCAGCTCGCGGAATTTGTAATCCCTGTAGTTTTCAAACCCCGCATTTACTGCTATCTGCTGGCGGAGTACCAGTAGCTTATCAAATAATTCATTGAGTGTATTCTTATCCTGCAGGCGGCGGGTAGCTACTTTTTTAAATACAGTTTCCCGCACATTACGATCTGAGCTATGTAGGAATTTTGCAGCCTGCTGCAAAGTGTATTCTTTACCATCTACCTCTACTGCCATAGCTCCTGAAATAACACCATACTGCTGTGCCAGCAAATTCATATCGGCTTGTAGCTGTACATTCTCATCACGGTATAACTTCGCAGCATTGTCTACGCTGCGCAGGTAAGGGAAGTATATATTATTATCCAGCTCTTTAGTGAACGGACAAGCCAGCAATTTTTTATTCAGCTCAAAGCTATAAGGCTTCATCTTAGGTTCTATCTCCATGCAGAAATAAGTGAAGGCATCTTCGTATGATTTATTAGTAGTATCGCAAGTCATGTTTATTTGTCTCCAGCAGGCATCTTCACTTACTACTGCTTCCAGCTCACTCACATCCTGCAACCACTTTTCCAGTTGCGCTTTATCGGCTATTGTTCTTGTTTTCAACTCTTCAAAATAGGGTTGCAGTGCTTCCCAGTCCGTCACTTTGAAATCTGCAGGTAAAAATTGTCTTGGTTTCTGTGCTAATGGTTCAAATGCTCTGTTCATAGAATTGTTTTTCAGACTGCAAATTACGGGTAGTCAGTAAATGAACGACAGATTAGTTTTATTTTAACTAATTATATATGTAGATCAAAAACATATATGCCTACAAAGAAGGACATATTAAATATTGCAATTAAACCACACATCAACTTTTCGGCCAATTTATACCAGATTTTGGCACTCAGTCAGTGAAATTCTATGGTTTTAACCCTATAATACAAATAGAATATTTTTTTACGATATATCTATAAAAGTGATTGCAGGACAGGCTAATTCCATTTTTTTCCTACGCCCGCTAAGTGTACATTTGTATCAAGTTGTGAATTTAATGGGTTAGTAAGTGAGAGCTGCCGGATTCCTCCAGCGGCTCTTTTTTTTCCTCCTGGTCTCCCAAAAATCCTTTTTCAGGAACCAACCTAGGCACTTTTTTATGCAGAGCATCATTTTTCAGGTCACTTCTATTATTCACTTTGCTTTTTTCGTTTTGCAAATATTGTCATGAGCATTATTATTTACTCATCATGATAGCACACACTGCTGTTTATCTTTTTACTTTTTATTTTAAGGGCTACCTTTATAGCTTATGGCAAAAATTAAATCTGCTTTCTTCTGTCAGCAATGTGGTTATGAAACTCCGAAGTGGACAGGCAAGTGTCCGTCATGCGGTGCGTGGAATTCATTTGTGGAAGAAGTAGTGCAGCGTGGTGACGATAAAACAAAACAGGAAACCATAAGCTGGGACGACGACAACGATAAGGACAAACGTAAAGCACATAAGCTGGATGAAGTAGTTCAGTCTGATGCGCCACGTATGCAGGCACCGGATAGTGAACTGAACCGTGTATTGGGTGGAGGCATGGTGCCGGGATCGGTAATACTGATTGCCGGTGACCCGGGCATAGGTAAGTCAACCCTGTTCCTTCAGTTGGCATTGCACTGGCGCAGCATTACAATACTATATGTATCCGGCGAGGAGAGTGAGCAGCAGGTGAAGCTGCGTGCCGACCGTATAGGTGTGAGCAATCCTAACCTGTACCTGCTTACAGCTACCAACACCAATACCATATTCCAGGAAGTGAAAAAGGTGCGCCCGCAATTACTTATCATAGATTCTAGACAAACACTGGAGTCTCCGTATGTAGAATCGGCAGCGGGTAGCGTATCGCAGGTAAGGGAGTGCGCGGGAGAGTTGCAGCGTTTTGCAAAGTCTACCAACATTCCGGTTTGTATAATAGGCCACATAACAAAGGATGGCAATATAGCCGGGCCTAAGGTGCTGGAGCATATGGTAGATACCGTACTGCAGTTTGAAGGCGACCGTCATTATGCATACCGTATCCTGCGCACATTGAAGAACAGGTTTGGCTCTACAGCTGAGCTAGGTATCTATGAAATGGTAACGCAGGGTATGCGCTCTGTAAGCAACCCGTCTGAAATATTATTATCACAGCACGACGAGCCGCTGAGCGGTATAGCTATTGCCGCAACCATGGAAGCCTCCCGCCCGCTGATGATAGAAGTACAGGCGCTGGTGACAACTGCGGTATATGGTACCCCCCAGCGCACAGTAAGCGGCCTGGATCTGCGCAGATTACAATTACTCCTTGCTGTACTGGAAAAACGTGGCGGTTTCCACTTTGGTGCAAAAGATGTATTTGTGAATATAGCCGGTGGACTAAAAATAGAAGACCCGTCAATAGAACTGGCATTGGTATGCTCCCTGCTTTCTTCTTATGAGGACAAAGCCCTGCCATCTAACATATGCCTGGTAGGGGAAATAGGACTGAGCGGAGAGATACGTGCCGTGAACCGTATTGACCAGCGCATAGCCGAAGCCGACAAGCTGGGCATGGATGTCATATTCATACCCAAAGCAAATGCCAAAG
Organism: Flavipsychrobacter sp.; assembly: GCA_025963465.1. GTDB lineage: Bacteria > Bacteroidota > Bacteroidia > Chitinophagales > Chitinophagaceae > Nemorincola. The sequence continues at coordinate 3,594 of JAOQAP010000069.1, read as the reverse complement.
GATTAGATCTCAAGAACTATAAGATAAAAGTAAAGACTGTGAATAAGGTAGAGGACGTGTATAAGATGCTGTTTTAAATTTGGTGTATTATGATTTCTAATAAGCTTGATAGTGAAATAAAGAAATATTTTGCATTGCTTAAAAGTGGCGATAAGGAAACAATATTGAACATAATGAGGGGCTTTCTGCAATCCAAAAAGCAAAATGCATTTCCAAAAATAGATTACACTAAATATCGCTTTCCTATTTCAGCGATTAAAATCAATAGAAATGAAATTTAATTGGACTGACAATGAATTAAAAAGACTTCATGATGTTCTAGAACAAATTGAATCATTTAAGTCCAAAAAAATAGAGGAGTATGAATTCACTCAAATTGTAGACACATTTCTCTTTCTTATCCAAAATATTCCTTTAATAACTGTTGATATAGACGTTAAAGGCTTACTAAGAGCCAGACCGAATCAATTTGAAGAGGTTTTTTCAGAAGAATCAGAGATATCCTACAATACTTGTAGTGCTCATCTTATAAAGATTGGAAGATTTAATCGACCAAATGAATCGGTTTTTTATGGCGCGCTTCCTACAGAGAACGAAAATGTCAGTATGCTATTGACCGGCACTTTAGAATCTTGCAAAGAAATTTTCGATGATAGAAGCCAGAAGCTGCACCATGATTTAACGATTGGTCAATGGACTGTTAAAGGAAGTTTTATGATAGTAAATTTATGCGTTGACGATAAACATTTGGTAAATAATCCAAGACTAGCAATAGCTACAAAAAATCAAATAGAAGAATTTAAGAAAATATCGTCCCCGACGTCTTTTGCATTAATAATGAAATTTCTGACCTTTATTTCGGAATTAAGCAGTCTTAAAGACGAGACTAATAATCACTATTATTTATCAACTGCACTGTTTTGTACCATACGTGCTCATTACGAATATATAAAAATAAATTCACAAAAAGTATATGGGCTTATTTATCCAAGTTCAATGACACAACAACAAGGATTATATATTGTCTTAATTCCTGAAGCTGTAGATAAATTTCTTAGGTTAGATCAAGTATGTATGTATCGATGCAAAAGAAATGTTGAAAAGACAAAATCATTTAATTGTTTTCCATACAGTGATCTTGTTCCAGTAATTGACAAAAAATTTAAATTCTCAAAATTTGATGAATCTGAAAATGATTTTTCAATTTAAATCAGGCGCTCTCCTCATCTCCTTCTTCAATCCCTCTTTCTTTTTACTATCCAGTCTTTTCTCTTTCGCCGCTTTAGATGGTTTGGTGGCTTTGCGTTTCTTGGGTTTTATAAGGCTCTTTTCCACCAGCGCTTCCATTTTCTGTTTGGCTATCAGTTTATTCTCCAGTTGTGAGCGGGTCTCGCTGCACTTTACCGCCAGGTAGCCGTCCTTATTTATTTTGTTGCCCAGTTTGGTTTGTATCAGTTCTTTTTCTTCATCGGTAAAAAAACGCGATTCAGCTACAAGCCATAGCGCTTCCGCCATGGTCTCCACCTTGTTCACATTCTGCCCGCCACTGCCACCGCTACGTGCGGTCTTAAAAAATATTTCAGAAGAAAAGTCATTCACAGCGCAAAATTAAAACATTTACAGCAGCTTGAATTTGTAAAATGAACGTGATGCAGCTAAATTCGTGGTTCCCCTTCAGGGGTCAGGGGTTTATGGGACAATTCAGTATAGCAATTATCACTTCAATAAAAGAAGAAATGCTCGGCGTAAAAACGTTTACACTCACTTACGACGATGGTGGTGTTATTCCTTATATTGCCGGCCAGTTCATTACATTCGTCTTCACCCATCATGGCAGGGAAGAGCGCAGGTCGTTTTCCATATCATCATGCGCTGCGCTCAGTGAGCCATTATCATTTACAGTAAAACGCATAGACAACGGAGCCTACTCACGCCTGCTTACAGACAAAGCAGCAGTAGGGGATACATTATTTACAACCGGTGCCGCAGGTCTGTTCACACTTTCGGGACATACTGCCAGGTATGAGCAGGTATTCTTTTTTGCTGCGGGTATAGGTATTACGCCTGTGTACTCCCTGGTCAAAACCATATTGCATACTGAGCCGAATAAGCAAGTAGTGCTCATTTACAGCAACAGGATAAAAGAGGAGGTTGTTTTTTATAAGGAGCTCAATGAACTCTTAACCGAATTTCCCGACAGGTTTAAGATAGAATTCCTGTACAGTACATCATTTGATCTGTCGCGGGCAAGATTAAGCAAATCTCTGGTGGCGGTATTGCTGCAAGAGTATGCTGCAGTACCACATGATAAAATGCTGTTCTTCATCTGTGGGCCATTTGCCTATATGCGCATGGTCATCTTCGCACTCGAAGAGCAGGGTATAAACAGTGAGCAAATAAGAAAAGAGAACTTTAATACCAACGACCGCCAGGTAATACAGGCAGAACCACCAGACAAAAGCACTCACCTCGTTACCATACAGGTCAATGGCGCTGAACATACATTCCCGGTACAATATCCTGAAACCATATTGCAGGCTGCAAAAAAGCAAGGAATACAATTGCCGTACAGTTGTGAAGTAGGTAGGTGTGGCAGCTGTGCGGCAAGGTGCACAAAAGGTAAAGTATGGCTATCGTACAACGAAGTATTGATGGACATGGACCTGAAACACGGCAGCATACTCACCTGCACCGGACATCCCGTAGATGGTGATGTAACTATAGAAGTTTAATTCTGATCCATATTCTTCTTGCCCATATCCACTGTTTTCCATGTGTCGCCCACTGCATAGAGCAGCATATAATTATCGGCGGGCCTCTTTAGGGTCAGCTCATACCAGTGGCCTGCATCTACCAGGTTCAGTTTGTACTCGCCCGTTTCGTAGCTGTAGCCACCCTTACCTTCAAACCACCACCAGGTACCCCATTGGCTCAGTGTCACTTTTATAGTGCTGTCATTTACCACCATCACGTGAGCGCCATCTGTGGGCGTTGTCATGTTGTAAGAGAGCACATCGTACACGGTGTTTTTTATTGGCTTGTCGGGAATCAGCAGGTCGTGCATCAACTTGTATTCGCTGTTCTTTTCAGAGCCTATCATTGCTACGCCGTTCATATTCTCCGGCAGGTTCAGCAGCAATACTGTTTTATTGCCGGGGCCTGGCATATTGTGCAGCAGGCTGTTAATGATTTTTTCCGATTTCCCCCAATAACGACTGGCCATTATTGCGAAGCGTAGATTGGCTAAAACGAATACTGCAATCACCATTATTCGTATGTTTTGCCTTGGAATGCTGCTGACCAGCACCGCAAAGAGCATATAAAAGAATGCAGCCGGGCAATACAGATAACGATCAAATAAAACAAGCTGTGAGTCACCAAACCATAATGGGATAAGCAACGCCAATGTGATCAAGGTACAGGTAAACAATAGCGATGTCACTTTAGCCTTACCGCTCATAGTCCTAAAGCGAAGTAATATGTATATAGCTGCTGCCGCTACCGCTCCATAAAACAAGATGATCCCGGCCATAGAATCACAAACAGCATATACCTGTTGTTTGGTCTCGTGGTCAAAGAACCTGCCCACAAATA
>JAOQAP010000150.1 GCA_025963465.1 Flavipsychrobacter sp. | reverse complement strand
TTCTCTAATTTTGCATCCACATCCAAATTAATAGCATTATTTAATTTGCCAAAAAAATCAGTAATAGGAATTTCTAAGTAGTTGATAATTTCTAAAAGTGTATGAATTTGTACCTTTTGTTTTCCTTGCTCTATGTTTACAATTGACACCCTGCTTAACCCTAAGAATTCAGCAAGCTTTTCTTGTTTTACATCTACTTTATTTCTCGCTTCCTTTATTAACTCTCCTAAACGTAAATAAAAGTAATCTTGTATGTTTTCTGGTAGCAAAGCAAATAATTTATCTAAAGGTAAAGAAAAAAGCAATTCAAAAAATATGTAAGTGTCACTTACTTTTCAATATTCCAGTGTAAAAAATTTTTGTTTGTTTGGAATAAAAGTTTACATTTGCCTATTATGTTTCTATGGCTTGTAAAAAAACATCTTGCGAGTCCTAAAAATAAAAAAACCAAGCAGCAAAAATGCCCTTGGCTTTGAAATTTAATCAGTCATAACAGATTAACGACCTGTTAACAACTTCGGTCTTGAGAAAACGAAGTTACGACAAAGATTCAAAATTTCAACTCCTAAGAGAATTTTCTTTTCTCGGCATTGTTTCTGGATTGGGTTTTATAACCTTTTAATTTAATTTGACGTTAATCTACTAAAACTGGTTTTGACCTGTAATTGTTGTTGGCAACCCCATCAATGGTCAATTATCGCGGTGCAATGCACCCAGAATGTAAATTATTTTTCATATTAAATTCGAAACTCTAATGAGCACAATAAAAATTTACTTACACGGCGAGAATAGCCGCGACGGGCAGGTTCTAGAAATAGAAGACTCTGCTTCACTGCACGAGGTTATTATTAAGCATCGCGAAGTTTGCGATCCTTCAAATAATACCAAAACAGAAGAATACGAAATCTTCATTGAAGATGAAGAAGACAATAGGGACAAAGGCGGCGATTGCAAAAATGCGGGTATTCAACACCATGATAAAATACATTGTCATAGATGCAAGCTGGTTAGTATTATTCTTGAATATAATGGACAACAAAAATCCATTTCACTTGCACCCTCTGCTACAGGTAATCGAATATTAAACAAGGCAAGCGAACTTTTTAATATTAGTGAAGCCGATGCTGGATATCTGAGGTTGGTGTTACCGGATGGAAACGATGTTGAAAAAAAGCAACATATCGGGTCATTTGTTTCGTATCCTAAATGCGAAATTAAACTCATTCTGCAATCCCATAAAAAGATAGAAGGATGAGTCCGGATTTAAGTGCCTTTATTAGGGATGTTGAAAAAGTTGATTTTCAAACTGGCATTACTGAAGGCAGTTGGGGTATTGAGGATGATCATCCTCAATACCCTTCTTGGCCTATCGTATTTATTTGGATAAAAGCATCTCCTAAGGAAAACCATCCAAATAAGTTTTATCTCAGATTTAATTTGGAAGGCTATCCGAGCACCGCACCAACTGCATGTCTATGGGATATGCAATTAAACACACAGTTACACGAAAGTAAACGACCACGTGGTGACCGTTACGTATCGGCAGTATTTCACAGCGGCATGACGCTAGGCAATGCATTGTATTTGCCGTGTGACAGAGTCGCAATGGTTGGCCACGAATCGACATGGAGGGATAGTCAAAGTAATCTATGGTGGAAATCAACTTTTACTATCATTAAGTATGTAGGATATGTTCATTTTTTATTAACGTCTGCTGATTATGCTCAGGTCTAAATTGGAGATTCCCTTAAGCCTATGGCGCGCTTTGATCGCTGCATTAAAGAAAAGAGGAAAGGGAATAAGAGAAAGTGGTGCATTTCTATTAGGTGAAATAGATTCTAAAAAAGTCAAATCATTTATTTGTTATGATGATCTTGACCCGCGTGCTTTTGATACTGGAATAATTGTTTTCGAAAGTTATGGATTCACTCCTTTATGGCAATATTGCCGAGAAAACAAAATGAGAGTTATTGCCGACATACACACACATCCTGGAATCTGGACAGGCCAAAGTTTGCTGGACAAAACTAATCCAATGATTGTGGAAAGAGGCCATATTGCCCTTATAGTCCCTAAATATGCGAGAAGATGGCGACAGTCATTAAATGGAGTCGGAATGTATGAGTACTTAGGAGACTTCAACTGGCTAACAATTGCAATTAACGATAATCAGATAAAAATCTTAAAGAATGAATGATGAAGAGATAAATATTGACACTTACTGCAGGCTTGCAAGCCTTATGATAGAAAAATTCGGAGTGTCATATAATGTGGCAATTGATAGGCTAAATCAACTAACGCTGTTACTTGAATGCGGCAGCAAAATTAGCACTTGTTTGTCTTTGCAAGCCGCATTGTTAACTTCTGTAAACGCAGGTAAAAGAGCATTTTTAGGCGGCGTCTATGTTAGTTTACCTAAGGACACTCCTTGCCTGCTTCCATGGCCGAACATTAAAAATCTAAATGAAATTATTGAAGAGTTAGGAGGAATTATAATAGAAGATAAAGAGTTAGTTCCTTCATTTACTTTAAAATTTGATGCACTGGGGAACGTCGACAAAAAGTCTTTGCAGGTTGTATGCAACAACTGGCAAGGTGGTGTGATAAGTGGCACTTTAACAACATTACCAGAGGAAACTGAAGTGATCCCGATAGGAGGTATCGCAGGAGGTGCCATTGGAGTTGGAATTGCATTTCTAATAGTGACAGGAATAGACATATCTGCAGGGGATAAACCAACCGGCATTTCCATATGGCGGCCCGATATAGATTGGTTAGACCCTGAAGCTAAAGGAGATAAGGTTAATTACCTTCCTAAAAAGTATTGGCTGTTGGGTCTAGGCCATTTAGGTCAAGCATTTGTTTGGGCTATTGGATTACTCCCATACCCTAAACCTTCGCAAGTTAGCATCATGTTGCAAGACTACGACCAGATAGTGTCAGCAAATTGGAGTGCTGGTTTATTGTCTGAAAAGAGTTGCATAAATCAATACAAAACCCGAGTTTGCCAAGATTGGCTTGAGAAAAGAGGGTTTGAAACAAAGATTACGGAGCGAAAATTTGATGAGTTCACAAAACGTACGGGAGAAGAGCCACATATAGCTTTTTGTGGCTTCGATAATGCTAAAAGTAGAACATTAATAGAAAATGCTGGATTCGATTTAATTATTGAAGCAGCATTAGGAGCCAATTTGTCAATGTTTGATGAAATTACAATACACACATTTCCAAGTGAAATTCAAACGGCCAATAAACTATGGGCGAAAAATGAACATACTACCGGGGTAACAAATCCATCGGTGCTTAAATATTTTTTATCTCTCGAAAACGATGGATGTGGAATTATCGCAAACAACATCGCTAACAAGGCAATTTCATCGTCGTTCGTTGGCGCGCTGGCAACTGCAATGGCAATTGGCGCGCTGATAAGAGCATTACATTGTGGATATAGGTATGATAAAATCGATGTTCAAATACGGAACTTAAAGAATCGGAAAGCTATTTCTTCTAGAATAGCTAAATATACCGGGATAGAATTAAGTAAAGATGGGTACTTGAAAATTTAGCTTTTTCCCCACGTTGGGCGTAGTCTTCCTGACTACGTCCTTGCGGAGGCTAATCTCCGGATTGGCGAAACATCCCTTTTCCGGCTCAAACCCGCTACAATGCTGCAAACGAATTTCTATGATACTACCAAAAGTGTATTACCATAGATTTTTGTCCTTGTTACTTTCCTTATTCCTTCGGAAATTTGTGTCGTGAAGTACCGCTGCAACGATTTAATTCTGTTTATTACAGGCTTATTCTGAAAATTTATTCTTCGCCCGCCATAGCTTTTTTCAGCGAAGAGGGAATTCTAAAACCTGCCCGACCGAAGGGGCGGGTTCTGATTCAGGCAAGAATCAGGAAAATCCTTTAATCAGGAAAATCAAGGTTCCAGTCTACGTCCTTCCGGCTGCCAATCTCCAGATTGGCGAAAACATAAGTAAGATAATATTAAAGCTACTTTGTAATCTCTGTAAGCCGCTCATGAATGTAGTCCGTGGCCGGCGTTGGGCCTGGCTCCACGTGGCAGCCTATCCACTCCGGTATATTTGAGTTAGCTAACAGGTTACGAAATTCCGCCAATAGATACGCATGTACTTCCCCTTGTGCAGACGCTATTTCCTGCCATATTTCCTGCCTGTTTTCCAGCACATATATTATGTCTTCAAAATCATGGCTCGTTCTGCCATCGCTCTTGCCACGGCTTTTGAATGCTTCCAGTTTGGTCGCTATAAAGTACGGCGAGTCCAGTATTTTCACCGTGCATCTGTCATCTATTATATGGTCTATCGCATTGCTGAATCCTTGTGGGTACCACTTATTACTAAATCCTATTGATGGGTCATCCGTGGGCATTATGTCCACTATTATTTTTTCTATCTGCCATCTGCATATCACACCACTTGTTACATCGTTTACAAAGCCCAGCTTTCTCAGTTTATCTTCCAGTTCAGCCCGTTGTGCATAATTCAGTATTTCTATGATCACATCTACGTCATCTGTCGGCCTTACTTCAAATGTCTTCCTTGTTGTATACAAAGACAATGTTGCGCCACCTACAAAAACTACTTTATCCCGCAGGTCGCCCAGCAGGTTTGCAACAGATTTTATTCGTACAATATTAGTATGATGGGTCATTCCAGTAGTTTGTTTAGTTCTTCTGCAGCATAGTTTACTTCACGCACCTTGCCCACCCTTATCACGTCCACTAATGCAAGCAGTTTATAAAATAGCGCATCCTGCGCTATTGCTTCTGTTTGTTTTGCATAAAGTGGTTCAAGCAGCGATCCTATAGTATCACCATTCCTGTCCGGCCACACATAATTGATATCAGATGCAAACATATTGCTCATGAACGGGTGCGAATGAGCGGTTGGAATACCTCTTACCATAGCCCCCGGTACTTGCGGAAATGCATATTTGATCCCATGCTCCAGGAACTCCAGCAGGTTCATTCTGTTTACGTTCTTTTTATTGTGGTCTATCAGTCCGGCTATCTTACTCCGGTTCAGTGACTCCGATATTTCAGACAAACTGATAAATAAGGAATTAGCTAATCCCGATATTTGCCATGGCTTACCTTCCATTGAAACTATTTTCAACAGTATTGCAATATCCTGTGGACGCATACCATTATGCTTTCTCATAATCACAAATGTAACATTTATTTTGCATTTCGCAAAACGCGAAATGCAAAATAAATTGAAAATTACGGGGTTCTGCTCTTGACATGCATCAGGAAGATCATTTGATCAGGAAAATCAAGGTTCAAGACTACTACTACGTCCTTACGTCTGCCAATCTCCAGATTGGCAAAACATACCATTATCTGCTCAAACCCTCGCCAATGCTGCAAACAAATTTCTATGATACTACCAAAAGTGTATTACCATAGATTTTTGTCCTTGTTACTTTCCTTATTCCTTCGGAAATTTGTGTGGTGAAGTGCTGGGCTGCCGCGGGAGATATATATAATGCCAACAATAAATTTCACAATAGCTAAATATAGAACTGTCATGGTGAGGCCCCTCGAATCCATGACTGCTAAATTTTCTTGATCGGCCCGATAGTAGCAATGCGAAATTATTTTTAGGCTCAATATAATTCCGAAAATACGCTCATCAGGAAGATCAAGGTTCAAGACTACTTCCGCCACCGGAAAAAACCGGAAGTAACCATTCTGGTACCGGAAGAAACCGGAAGCGATCCAGCAATCAACGATAGATCTGCCACACCTGTCCGGCCTTGGACGTGATCTGGACGAGCACCCTTTCCACCACCGGAAAAAACCGGAAGTAACCATTCAGACATACCAGAAAAAACCGGAAGCTATCCCGCAACCACCGATAGATGTGCCACATTTACCCGGACACAACACAGAAGTGTGGCCCATCTGGACGAGCAGCAGAAAATCAGGAAGAGACGATCTGCGAAATCTCAAAATCCGTTTAATCTGCGATTCAGACATACCAGAAGAAACCGGAAGCGATCCCGCAACCAACGATAGATGTGCCACACTTACCTGGACACAACACAGAAGTGTGGCACATCTGGACGAGCAGCAGAAAATCAGGAAATGACAATCTGCGAAATCTTAAAATCCATTTATCCGCGATTCAGACATACCAGAAGAAACCGGAAGCTATCCCGCAGTTTCTGAAAATTCTCTAATCCCGAAAATTCTGATCCAGATAACAACCATTCTGGAAATTCGCTAATCCTGAAAATTCTGATTCAGATATTAATCATTCATCGTAATATTGCAATTAATGGGCGCCAGTAAAACAGATCTATTTACAAAAAAGCAGAACGACCTTGCCAATATGGCCAGGGCCATCGCTCATCCTGCCAGGATAGCAATACTGCAATACCTGGTAAAGACGAACGCCTGTGTATGCGGCAGTTTGGTTGGCCAGTTGGGGCTGGCACAGGCCACCATATCGCAGCATTTAAAAGAACTGAAAAATGCAGGCCTCATACAGGGCACAGTAGACGGCACAAGTGTTTGCTACTGCATAAACCCTAAGGTGTGGAATGAATACAAACAGGTTCTTTCAGGCTTCTTTGCAGAGCAGCCGGAAAAGACAAGTTGCTGCTAACTATTTTTTTGCTTTAATCAATCGCAATATTGCGATGCAAAATTGAAAATAAAATGTACAAAGTATTATTCGTCTGCATTCACAACTCGGCACGCAGCCAGGTTGCAGAAGCATTTTTAAACACATTTGGCGAAGGGAAATTCGCAGCAGAAAGCGCCGGCATAGAAAAAGGCAAACTGAACTCATTGGTAGTAAAAGCCATGGCAGAAGTGGGCATAGACATCAGTGGCAACGAAACCCACGAGGCTTTTGAGTTTATAAAGCAGGGCCGTAAGTATGATGCCGTAATATCCGTATGCGATGCGGCAAGCGCAGAGCGTTGCCCTGTGTTCCCCGGCAATGTAAAACGGGTCGCATGGTCGTTTGCGGATCCTTCCGCCTTTGCGGGTACAGAAGAAGAAAAGATGCAACGGATAAGGGTGGTAAGAGATGAAATTAAAGAACAGGTAAAGAGCTTCATAAAAGAAGCCGGTGAATTGACATACTGGCTGTAGTTGTAACAATTAAAACTAAAAACAATGAAATTATCAGTGATAAAACAGCACCTGCAGGATGCAGAAAGCGTAAACTTCCGGCTGCCTGACGGGACATTTGTTCCGGAGCATTTCCACGTTACAGAAGTGGGTATTATCATCAAAGACTTTATAGATTGCGGCGGTACGGTGCGCCACGAGAAAGTGGCCAACTTCCAGCTATGGAACGCCAACGACAACGACCACAGGCTGAAGGCTGGTAAGCTCCTTAAGATCATAGCCCTGTCTGAAAAAGTGCTGGGCATGGAAGACATGGAGGTAGAAGTAGAATACCAGTCCGAAACAATAGGTAAGTACGATATTGATTTTGACGGCAGCAACTTTCTGCTGCTGGCAAAGCACACAGCCTGCCTCGCCTCAGACAAGTGCGGCATACCGCAGGAGAAAAAGAAATTGGCAATGGTGGAACTCAGCTCATCATCATCTGACAAAAGCTGCTGCACACCGGGTGGCGGCTGTTGCTAACAACGATCTATGAGAAATTATATAGCAGAACTGATCGGCACATTTGCCATAGTCTTTTGCGGCACAGGGGCCATAATTATAGACCAGCAATCGGGTGGGACGGTCACACATGTGGGTATCGCTATTACCTTCGGGCTTATAGTCATGAGCATGATCTATAGCCTCGGCAATATATCCGGCGCACACCTTAACCCTGCGGTCAGTATTGCATTTACTATTGCGGGGCGATTTTCGGTAAAGCAATTACCGGGTTATATCGTCAGCCAGCTTGCAGGCGCGCTGCTTGCAAGCCTTGTATTAAAATTGCTCTTCCCTGCCAATGAGCTCTTGGGTGCTACCATACCTGCGGGTACAGATATGCAGTCGCTGGTATTGGAATTTATCCTTACGTTCTTTCTCATGCTGGTCATCATCAATGTGGCTACCAGCAGCAAAGAGCAGGGTATGTTTGCAGGGCTCGCCATAGGTAGCGTTGTGGCGCTGGAGGCTATGTTTGCCGGGCCGGTATGCGGTGCGTCTATGAACCCTGCACGGTCCATAGGCCCTGCAATAGTGTCCGGGCATATGGCTCACTTATGGTTGTATATAGTAGCGCCGGTGGCTGGTGCTGTATGCGCCATTCCTGTTTGGAAGTATTTATCGCCGGTTAACGAACATTAACCTATAGTGAGTTGCAATAGTTTTATTTTTACAGCAAATCGTTATTCATGTCCGGTCGTTACAACATAAGGCTTATTGACATAATTGATGCAGAGGCTACCCTCGCTATCTACAGGCCCTATGTAGAAAACACGATCATATCTTTTGAGTACGAAGCGCCAACACTCGAGGAATGGCATCAGCGCATAGCTGCTAACACGGCTGGCTACCCCTGGCTGGTTTGCGAAGTAGATGGGGTAATAGCAGGCTATGCTTACGGCAGCACCCACAGGTACAGAACGGCCTACTCATGGTCGGTAGAGTCTACAGTATATGTGTCTGAACAATTTCACCGTCAGGGCATAGCAAGGGTGCTGTACGAAACCCTGCTTGCCCTGCTGCGCATACAAGGCTATATGAATGTATACGCAGGAATAGGAATGCCGAACGTGAAAAGCGAATCGTTTCACCGGGCCTTAGGCTTTTATGATATAGGCACCTTCAAAAAGATAGGCTATAAGTTCGGGGCCTGGCACGATACCCTATGGCTGCAGCTCCACCTTGCCGAACATACCGATAACCAACCCTTCCCTAAAAAGACAGCAGAAGTGGCACAGTCGACCAAATTTATAGAAGTGATCGAAAATGCCAACAGGAAAATAAACCAGGTTCGATAGTTAGCCGCGTACCTGCTACATACTTATACTGTAATACAGCTTCTATCCCTTCAAGTGCCAGACCAGCCGTCTGATTAGCTCCCCATCTCTCATTTTACCCTTATACAATCTGGATTTATTCCAAATTTTGGAAATTCTATCCTTATGGTGGAATTATTTGTAGTGTGTCAGAAAATAATTTGTTGATTATCAATGATTTAAAATTATGGCACACAAATAGCATTATACCTATCAAACAACGAAACAAACAAACTCAAACAAATAACTCAAACTTAAAAAAACAAACAAAATGAAAAACATCATCTCTAAAGTATTCGTAGCAGCAACAATCGTTTTCGCATCAGCAACAGCTTCTTTCGCACAGGCAACAGCAACAGCTTCTGCAACTGCTACCATCATCACTCCTATATCTATCTCTAAAACAGTTGACATGAACTTCGGTAACATCGCAGTTTCTGCTTCTACTTCAGGTACTGTTGTTCTCGCTACAGGTAGTACTCGTACTACAGGCGGTTCGGGTGGTGTTACACTGCCATCTACTGCAGGTACGGTTACCGCTGCTGAGTTCGCAGTTGCGGGCCAGGCTTCTTACACTTACGCTATCACATTGCCATCTACTGCTACATTGACCGATG
>JAOQAP010000062.1 GCA_025963465.1 Flavipsychrobacter sp. | reverse complement strand
AATTTGTTTCAAAAAATTAAGCAATAAAAACCATGTAACTTTAACTACTTGCAAAATGGCGATACCCTCATTTGACCTGATAGATGTTATCAGGACCATACAAAAAAAGAAACGCTTTATCATCCTTATCACAGCTGTCGCAATGGCACTGGGCGGAGTATTTTTAGCGATCAAAAAGAAAAAGTATAAGGCGGAAGCACGTTTCCTGGTCAACAATCCGCATTATGGCGATCGTAACACCCTGTTCCGCTCTTACGAAACACGCTATGTCGATTTCTTTGGCGGCGATGATGAACTGGACAAGGTAACAGCACTTGCCAATTCCGACACTGTACAGGACAGGATCATCCGCAACTGCCAGTTCCAGGTCATCTACAAACAGGATATCAATGATGGTAAAGGGCATGCAACCTTAATGGGCATTTTTGAGAAAGGCTTTAACCTGAAACGCTCCGAGTACAAGGACCTCCAGGTATCTTTTACAGCTTATGATCCAAAAGTGGCCGCTGATGTTGCCAATATGACCGTAAAAGTGCTGGAAGAAACATACAGGCATTACTATACTACCATGAAGCAAAACATGTCTTCTTCTATCACCATTAAAGTAAAACAATTGGACAGCGCTATAGCATCGCTTACTGACACACTAGCCAACATGCGTGAAAAGTATGGTATCTATAGTATCATTAGTCCCTCAAGACAAGGGATTATCAATGGTGATGCAAAGGGAGGAAAAGGATCAGGAAGGGCAATAGAAGAATTGCAGAACATAGAATCTATAAAAGATCAGTTAGTAACAGACAGGTCTCATTATATATCTAATCTTAATGAATTCTCTGTTTCAGAGAATGAATCAATGGATTACCTGAAACTAATCACCAGGGCAGTGCCTCCCAGCTCTACTACAGGCCCCAGCATATTGCTGGTAATGATGATCACAGGCTTCCTCGGTTTGTTCTTCAGCATCCTGTTCGTCCTGGTAATGGCTTATTTCAATAAACTCAACGCGGTACTCCGGTAATGTTAGCAGCAATAAAAAATCAATGGTTCAATGCAGCTGCATTCCTGCTGCTGTTTGCCACTGTGATCGTATTTGCCTATACAGGCAACTACTTCGTATTGGTGACGCCATTTGCTTTTTTATATACAGTATTGCTGGGCGTAAACTGGAAAGCAGCATGGTGGATATTCCTGTTCACCATACCTGCGTCAGTACAGATCAACTTTGCAGGAGATACAATGGCCATTACATTGCCGGATGAGCCGATAATGTGGATGTTCCTGATCTTATTTACCCTCATCTATGCAAGGAACCCGCAAACAATACCTAAATGGTGGTGGAAAGACCCACTCGTCGCGGTGATAGTCCTGCAATTTCTGTGGACGATCGTAGCTTGTATATTTTCTAAAGTAGCGTTCTATTCTTTTAAGTTCCTGATAGCTAAAAGCTGGCTGCTGGTTTGTTTTTTCATTATTCCTATCTGGGTGTTCCAGGAAAAGAAAGATTATGTAAAAGGCTTTTTCCTGCTGTTGGTACCGATGCTTATCACGATCATTGTGATACTCATACACCACTATTACCTGAATTTCAAATTTGACAAGGTGCAGAAAGCAATGAGCGGCCTGTACTACAACCATGTGGACTACTCTACAGTAATCTCCATGTTCTTTCCGCTATTACTGGTGGCATGGCCGCTTACAAGAGGAAAAGGTTTCTTTGTTCGGCTAATACTATTACTTGTCATCTTAATATTTATGGCCGGTATATTTTTCTCTTTTGCCCGTGCTGCCGTGGTCGGTATTGTATTTGCTGTAGTTATAGGCCTGGCCATGCGTGCCAAACTGGTTAATCTCATCATGCCTGCGTTCTATGCAATGATCATAGTGACCATGTGCTACATGATACCTAATAATAAATACCTGGAGTTCAGGCCCGACTACAACAACACGTACATGCACAAAAACTTCGCTGACCATATCATCTCTACTTTTAAGGGTAAGGATATGTCTTCAATGGAGCGTATCTATAGATGGATAGCAGCTGTGCGTATGAGCCAGGACAGGCCGATCACCGGTTATGGCCCACACGCATTTTACTATTTTTATAAGCCATATACCGTTACTTCTTTCCAAACCTATGTGAGCCGGAATAACGAACACTCCACCACGCACAACTATTTCCTGTATATGCTGGTGGAACAGGGATGGCCTGCTATGATATTATATGCTATTCTTATAGCCCTGATATTCTCAAAAGCGCAAAAGATCTATCACAGGTTCAAAGACAGATTCTATCGTATGGTGACTATAGGCCTGGCGATGACCATAGCCGTTGGTTTCATCAACAACTTCTTTTCTGAGTTGATAGAAACACATAAAGTTGCGGCATTGTTCTTCATCCCACTGGCGATGCTGGTACTCCTTGATAAGAAGAGTAAGGAAATGGAAGCCGGTGAATCTACAGAAGAAGCTATTGCATAGCCCATCTCATCAGAGTTTTCCGGAAGTGAAATAATTGATCTCTTCGCTAAGGTCCAGGTAAGGGTATTTATCCATCAGTATGCGTGATTTTGCAGCATAGCTATCCAAGAACTTTTTATGCGCATCTGTATCGGGGAAGCGGGAACGGTGAGAACGGGCAATACTTATTTCCTGCACTTGCTGCATCACCTCGTGCACTGACGGTGATATACTTGATGTAACAAAGTGCTCCCAGACAAAAGAAGTAGCAGGGAAATTAGGGTGCACCATATCTACGTCATAAAAACGATAATCACGAAGCACATCTATGATCAGTTCATAAGCAGGGAAATAGTGCACCTTGTCGTACATACCACATAATGTGTGCACAGCCTCTATAAGCCTTGCCTTACTGCGGTTGTTATTCACTACCCCATCCCGTATGTGCCTTACAGGGCTTATGGTAAATATTACCTGGACAAAGGGATTTGCCTCAAACAACCTTTGTAATGTATTACTTAATGCAGCCACTATATCATTTATGGGCAATAACCTTTTCTCAAACCATTGCGCAGGAGCTCTGTGATTATTAGCTACTGGCATACCGGTTTCCTTTAAATAATACTGAAATGCGGAACCCAGTGTGATGATCAGACAATCTGCTTTCTTAATAAAAGCCGATGCGGCTGATTGGGATGTATTAATGCCGCTTAGCGCTGCTTCTTTATCTGTATTAGAAAAACGGGTATGATGGGCCCAGCTGTTCCACAGCTCATTCAATAAGAATAACTCATCTGCTGTATATTGACGGGCATTAATATAGCTATCGAGGCTATCAGCAACACTAAGCGGATTGAAAAGAATACCATGAGGATTGGATAACACTTTGAATTTATGCTGTTGCAAACGGTCAGATATATGCTCAGTAAAGCAAGACCCTATGAGCAGAACATTATCTGTGTATGTGATCGGCTTTTTTAATGATGGTACTTCCGGCGTCAACATGAATTGCATAGGATAAAGTTATAAATATTGAACTTAAATCAGGCAGACAACCTTAATTTTATGCGATCAGCTATTGATGCAAACAATTAAATAAGTTTATCATGCAGGCTACCATGCGTATTATTGCTGTTTTACTCTCGTTGTTTGTCGCTATTAATGCCCGCAGCCAAAACAGCTTTCATGCAGTAGTAAAAGATAAAAGCAGTAGGTCTCCTGTTTCTGGAGCTATTGTTGCAGATAAAAACGGCCATGGTGGTGCCAGCAATGATAGTGGCATAGTAACGATCAACGGACTGAATGCTGGTGCCGTAACCTTTTATATAAGTTACAACGGCTATAGCAACGATAGTATAGCTGTAACAATGCCCGACAATACTGTCCATGAGATCGTGATCTCTGAAAATGAAAATACGCTTGATGAAGTGATCGTTGTATCATCTACACGTACAAACGAACGGATAGAGAATGCCCCCACTAAAGTAGAAGTATTAGGCAGTGAGGACATGAAAGAAGAGAATACGATCAGGCCCGCTAATATTGCCAGCATACTAAGTGATGTAAGTGGGATACAACTGCAACAATCCTCTGCCGTCTCAGGCAATACCAATGTGCGCATACAGGGACTGAACGGACAATACACACAGATATTGCGCGACGGAATGCCACTCTATGATGGGTTTTCAGGTGGGTTTGGTGTGTTGCAGGTCCCACCGCTTGACCTGAAGCAAGTAGAATTGATAAAAGGTTCGGCATCTACATTGTATGGCGGTGGCGCTATTGGCGGATTAATCAATTTGATATCGCGTAAACCTACCACCACCCGGGAAGCTGTATTCACTCTGAACGCGACAACGCTGAACGAGCAGGACATGAACGCATACCTTGCAAAACGCTACAGTAAATTCGGGTATACTTTATTTGCCGGATATATACAGCAGAGTGCCACAGATGTAAATGCTGATGGTTTTTCTGACGTACCGGAACTGCATTCAGTTACAATCCATCCCCGCCTGTTCTTCTATCCTGATCCGAAGACCACTATAACACTTGGCTATAATGGTACTTTTGAAAAAAGAACCGGCGGCGATATACAGGTCATTAACCATCTTGCTGACAGCACTCACCAGTATTATGAACAAAACATTACGCAAAGGAATACAGGAGAGTTGATATTTGAACGCGCGTTACCCGGCCTTTCAAAGCTTACAGTAAAAGGCAGTGCAAGCTCATTCAGAAGAGACATAGCTACCAACCTCAATGATATCAAAGGCAACCAGTTGAATTATTATACAGAAGCATCCATATTCAGCCCGCTGAAAAAGAACAGCGCTGTTGCAGGTATTAATATCACAGGAAACCATTTTAGACTCCTGCCCGGATCAGAGCCGATCGCAATGAACAGTTTTGGCAACGATGTTGCCGGGGCATTTGCGCAGTACACCCTGCACCTTTTAACAAACACCACGCTGGAAGGCGGATTACGTGTTGACCATACTTTTCAATATGGAGATTTTATACTACCCCGCATTACTGCTTTTCATCGTTTTAATGAAACATGGGCTATGCGTGCTGGTGCAGGATTTGGATACAAAACACCAAACCCGCTGGAAGTACAGGTAATAGATTATCCGCTTAATGCCTTGCAGCCTTTACCTGCAAACATAAAAGCAGAACGATCAATGGGATATAACCTTGAGGGTAATTATAAAAAAGAGTTTGGGAATGATGTAAACCTCTTTATAAACCATGCGTTCTTCCTGACGCAAATAACGGATGCGGTAATAGCTACTCCGATAAGCAAAGGCTCTGTAATTTTCCGTAATGCCGGTAAAGAAGTGACAACAATGGGCTTTGACACCTATGCAAAGCTGGATATAAGATCATTGGAGCTATACATCGGCTATACATATACTGATGCCAGGCGCAAATACCTGTCGCAAAACCAATTTATGCCGCTCACACCAAGAGACCGGTTTGCATTTACTGCCGTAAAGACACTCGAAGAAAAATGGCGCATAGGCCTTGAAGGCTCCTATATAGGGGTTGAAT
>JAOQAP010000037.1 GCA_025963465.1 Flavipsychrobacter sp. | reverse complement strand
CATTATACCTATCAAACAACGAAACAAACAAACTCAAACAAATAACTCAAACAAACTTAAAAACAAACAAAATGAAAAACATCATCTCTAAAGTATTCGTAGCAGCAACAATCGTTTTCGCAGCATCAACAGCTTCTTTTGCCCAGGCAACTGCTACAGCTTCTGCAACTGCTACTATCATCACTCCTATATCTATCTCTAAAACAGTTGACATGAACTTCGGTAACATCGCAGTTTCTGCTTCTACTTCAGGTACTGTGGTACTGGCTACTGGTAGCACTCGTACAACAGCCGGATCGGGTGGAGTAACACTGCCATCTACTACAGGTACTGTTACAGCTGCTGAGTTCGCAGTTGCAGGCCAGGCTTCTTACACTTACGCTATCACTTTGCCATCATCTGCTACTCTTACAGATGGTAGCTCACACACAATGACTGTTGGTTCTTTCGTAAGCTCACCTGCTACTACAGGTACACTGAGTTCTTTAGGTGCACAAACTTTGAAAGTAGGTGCTACCCTTAGCGTATCAGCTGCACAGGCAGCAGGTGTTTACACTAACTCTACTGCAGTTCCGGTAACTGTTAACTACAACTAATCATCAATAATTATCCGGAAAAAGAGCGCCACGGATAGCCCGCGGCGCTCTTTCCGTTTAAGTGAGCGTATCCCGTACACGCTTCAGATCATTCATGACAACGAAGAAATAGCCGGATCAAAAAAACACACTAAAATGAACAACAGCTTTAAAGTGATCGTCGCAGCCATAGGTCTTTCCGCTGCATCAGCTGCTTCCGCAGCCGTCGTCACACCTACTTCTATCGCCAGGACCGCAGATATGGATTTTGGCAGGATCACTACTATACGGGATGCCGTTATCAAGCCTGCAGCTGCGGCAAAGTTTACGGTTTCGGGGCTTCCTTTTTTCACCTATACCATCACGCTTCCCCGGCAAGCAACACTATCTGACAATAGAACGCATACTATGAACATCAGCTCTTTCATCAGCACACCCGCTACAAACGGCACACTAAATGCAGAAGGCAACCAGGTACTGAATGTAGCCGCCATGCTCAATGTAGCCGCAAAACAGCCCTCCGGCACATACACCAATACTGCCGACGTAGCAATAACCATTAATTACAACTAACCGATTGTCTATAAAATGAAAAATGCTCCGTAATACGGAGCATTTTTCATTTTATACCTGTTTCTTCATTTAGCCTTATCAACTTGTAACCTATCAACTTATCACTTACTACTCTTCCGTATCAAACCCATTTTCCACAGGAACACCCTTTACTATACTATATATCTTAGGTGCCTGGTGATAAATTGCATTATTGAATTTATTGCCCAATACTATTATGGTCATGTTCTCCTTAATAAACCGGTAGAACGAGGTATTCGCTCCATGCCACCAGCCATTATGGTAGATCACTTTGTTGCCATTGGCATAGCATAGCATACGCCAGCCCAGGCCATAGTTCTTAATACCCGGCTTTTCAAAAGAGCAGGGGCCATATGCCAGTTCTATCGTCTCATTGCTCAGCAACCTGTTCTGGTAAAAAGACTGGTCCCAGCGATACATATCTTCCGGTGTACTGTATATGCCCTTATCACCGCATACACCATCCGCAAACATATCCGGCTCACGCATCCAGTTGCGCTTATAGGTGTTCGCTGCGTTTCTCGGCAATCCCTTTGCAGGGTTATATACAAATGTATGCTGCATGCCCAGTGGCTGAAAGATGTACTTGTCCATAAAGTCACTGTAGCTCATTTCAGTTACCTTTTCTATGATGCAGGCAAGTATGGCAAAGTTGGTATTGCAATATTTAAAACGGCTGTTCGGCCTGGATTCCAGGGCCGGCTTATGTGTAGCCATCATTTCCAGCATGGTAGCATTAGTGATAGGCGTCTTCATATCATGATTGTAAACAGGCACCCACTTGGTGTAGTCAGGCAGGCCGGAGCGGTGGTCCAGCAGCATCCTTACAGTAATGTTCGGGTAAGGAAACTCTTTCAGGTAATGCTGCACCTGCTCATCAAGGCTGATGTACTTATGGTCATATAAGTAAAGCGTAGCCGCTCCTGTAAATGTTTTGGATACAGATGCCAGCTGACTGGAGGTATTTACATTAAAAGGCATCAACCCTTCCCTGCTGCCAAATCCGAAATAACGTTCGTAAATGATCTTACCATGAAAACCTACAACTACGCCACCATTGAAACCCGCCCTTACCTGTGTACGGTAATATTCGTCCAACTGGGCTATGATCTCCCTGTTCTTTTCTCCGCTGGTGTCATATACCAGTGGCGTTACAATGGACTTCATAGGTATTTCGTGAAAACGGGAATTGTTGGGAGTGCGGGCAGAGGCAGGTTGTGAATCTGAATGGCATGCTATAAATAATATGGATAATATAGTTGTAGCTAAATACGGTTTTTTCAATCTCATGGTCACGTGTTGGCGTCTCCGGCAAATTTATGTTTGAACAATAATATTCTAGTTGCTTAATTCAATTTTAACAAATCTAATTATATCGTCCATTAATTCAAAATAACACTGGTTCAGGATATAATAATTACTTATGAATATCTCATATGCTTTATCAATTGGCGGCATATGTTTCGCCCTTCTCGCCAAGCCATTCAGCGATCTTTCTATACCTTTTGTAGTACGATAATTATACAGCCAGTTATCCTGCTGCATGTGTGGAAAATACATGGCGAACCGCTCAGGAAAATATTGTGCATGCTCCTTCAGCTGGCTATAGGTCTTTGTGGTAAAGGCCAGCAACCCGTTCTCACCGTCAAAATGCATAGGATCGTTGGCAAGAAAGTGATCGTACAATGTATCCATAATAGGCCCTGCATATAGCCCGTAATGCTCCCTGAATGGCAGTTTGGCCCTTTGTGTAGCAGGATGAATGTCTGTCTTCTCGTCTATCTTTCGGTGTAGTATTATACCCTTCTTTATGGCATCAGGAAACTGCTCCAGCGCCACCCTGCCTTTCACATGATCGGCTATCATATTACCTGTAAGGACACCGCTGTCACCAAAAGAAAGAAATGCATGTGCCAGGTAATTCATAGCATCGAAAGTACGGATTTTTTGCGGCTGGTGTTCTTTTAAAAATGCGGGTATCTACATGGCATTGCCGGTAAGCTTATCCATATCCTCGTTCATTGTTTTCAGCTCTATGATCAGCTTTTCCAGCGATATCATCTGGGCGTCATTCAGCCTGAACGGGGAAAGGAAATGTTCATTGCGCTCTGTAATGCTTTTCATTTCGTCAGCATCCAGCTCAGGCAGGTGTTGCACCAGCTTATTGAACAGGTCAAGACATACATTAACACGTTCCTGCTGCGCCACACTTGCCAGCTCATCCTGTCCAGCCTTTTTTTCATCCTGCTCCAGGTGAATGTTGTTCAGGTTACGGGTAATGCGCACATTATTGGTAATGATGTCATAGTATATGGCAGACTTCTCCTTGCCCGGGTCTTCCATATACCGCTTGAAGGAATCAAATACATTACTGTTCTTTGACTCTACGTTCCTTTTGTTTTTGATCCAGTTCTCATTCCTGCCCCTTGCAAAAAAAGTAGCAACGAAATAATCATAATTGCACTGTATGGCAGCAGCCAGGTGCCGTGGCAGCCACTTACTGTCCCACGTAGGCAGCAACAGGAACCCCGACAATACCGCAAGCCCTGAACCACCTATGGTACATAGCGCCCTCGTTATCATCAGTGTATTATTGTATGATGAGTCTATATTGAAGAGCAGCACAAGGTTCAGTGTCACCACGAAAACAGCTATTGCATATTGCTTACGCACATAGTATACCATAAGTATGAACGTAAGGAACAGCACAGCCTCTTTCACATGCAGTCCTGTGGGTATATACAGCAGCAAGCCACCCACAAGCCCGCCCAGCAGCGTACCCACCACCCTGTCTATCGCCCGCCTGAATGTGGCGCCAAAGTAGGGTTGTATCACGATCATCACACTGAATGGCAGCCAGTAACCATGATCTATATGAAACCATTTAAAAACAAATAACGCCACCGTAGCAGCTATTGCAGAGCGCAGCGCATAGCGCGTGGTAAGGGTATTAAAGTTAAGCAACACACGCAGGCTGTTAAAAAAATAGCCCGGCTTTAAAATGAACAGCGTCTTTGTAAAAGAATAAGACCGGAATACAGGCTTATCATTACCCATACTTTCTATATGCTGTATAGATCGCTCCAGCAGTTTTACGGTTCTGTCGGTCAGCTGCAGTATCCTTTTTATGGCAGCTACCTGCCGTGCATCTGCAGGCATGGGATATTCCCTGATCAATACTGCAAGTTTTTTAAGCCTGTTGATGTGCGACACCGCCAGCAGCTTCTCTTCCGACCGCAGGGTAATCACAAAAACAGAGATACGGCTCACAGCCTCCTTCATGGCGCTATACAGGCTTGCAGCCTTGATACGCAGTAACTCGTCCAGCCCGGTAATGGCTATGTGGTTCATCTCTTCACCCATGGCTATCACATTCACCGCTACCAGGCCCGCTGCCTTGCGCACAAGCCCCAGCTGGTACTGTTGGTTGTCCTTGGGCGTTATCTGGTGCGACATACTGCTGTAAAAGTCGAAAGAATGATTGAGTGCCTGTCGCACATCATTTTCTTTCAGGTACACTTCACGCACCGCATTGACATTTTTATCATTCACCCCATTTTTTGCGACAGCTTCTACAAGCTCGGCAATAGACCGCCATATCAGCGCTATTTGCCTCCTGAAAGGTTCTTCCACAGGCATCACCAGGGATGCGGCAATACCTACGAGCACCGGCCATGCAGCCCCTATAGCTATCAGCTTCGCCCGGTGTTCTATGTGTATAAGGTCTGTAGCAGGATATGCGTTGCAGATAATAAAAAGCAGGTACACGCAAATGGCCAGCCCGCTCGCACGGTCGCCCAGGTCTTTCAGCACAGTAGCTATATAGCCTACCACGAACATGCCGATAACACTCAGCCCAATATTGCCCCCGATAACAGTACCAAGTACGGCAAAAAAGACAGCAAGCAATGCCCCTGATAATAAAGTGCGCACCCGCCATGTGAAGGAGCCTTTCATCTCTACCCACGATATTGCTTCTGCGGGCAGGGTTATCCATATAGCATCTTCAAGCCTGTTGGTGGCAAGCCCCCAGATTATAGGCAGCGTACCTGATATACCCATACGCAGCCCCCAGCTGATCATTGGTTCAAAACTTTCGTTCTGGATCAGCGTATTAAGTCGCTTATATGAAGAGAGGATAGACAATCTGGAATAGAAATATTAAGATCAAAACTACTGCTCCGCAAGCACCTTGTCAGCCATCCTGCTTATCTGTTGTTCTGTAACACTCCCCTCTATGAATTTCCTGAATTTTTTGCCGGGATGCACTACTACTGTAGCCGGTATAGAACCTTGCCACGAGTTGTCTACTTTCGGTATGAATGTATTAGGA
>JAOQAP010000043.1 GCA_025963465.1 Flavipsychrobacter sp. | reverse complement strand
ATCGCTGGAGCAGAATATGCGCATCAACCCGCTGCCCGAAGTATTGAACGTAGGATTCCGTTTAGAGAAGACGCCGTTTCGCATGCAGTAACAGGGAACTATGTGCTGGCCTGATAATTAAGATCGTTTAAGCAATAATATTGCCATTTAACTTTGAATATCTTAACATGCGTATCTTCCGTTCCTTTCATATCATTCTGCTGCTGTATATAATTGCTGCTATAGGATATTGGGGCTTTCTTCTGAAAAAGCAGAACGACCAACTTTTTGCGCAGCAGTACCTGGTACTCTCCAGCTCTATAGATAAAAATAAAGATCAGGACGAGTATAACCAGCAACTGGAGGAGTTGCAGCATCGCCGCTCGCAACATATAAAACAGTATGTGGCAGAGGGCAGCACCTTTCTGTTGGTAATACTAATAGGCGCTGGCGTTGTGTACAGCTCCTTCAATCGCCGCATCATACTTTCGCGGCAACAGAATAATTTTATGCTCTCGGTAACGCATGAGCTGAAATCGCCGATAGCTGCAATGAAGCTGAACTTGCAGACCATGGAGAAGCACCAGCTGACAGACGCACAAAAACAAACACTGCTTGACCGGTGCATTAAAGAATCTGACAGGCTGAACGACCTGTGCAATAATATGCTCTTTGCTTCGCAGATAGAAGGACGACAATATCGTGCGGCAAACGAACCGCTTGATATGTCAGCGCTTGTAGAGGACTCGGTAGAAGACTACGGGCACCGATACCCGAAAAGATTTGAGGAAGAGATAGCGTCAGGATGTAAAATGTCGGGCGACAGGGTGATGCTGCAAATGGCGATCAACAACCTGCTGGAGAATGCAGTAAAATATACGCCGGGCGATAAGCATATCTGTGTAAAGCTGTTCTCCAAACAGAACAACATTATCCTCCAGGTCATAGACCAGGGCGTAGGCATACCAGAAGCGGAAAAGAAAAATATTTTCGATAAATTTTATCGGGTAGGCAACGAGGAGAGCCGTAAGTCGCGCGGCACAGGTCTTGGCTTATACCTCACCAGTAAGATCATCCACCAACACAAAGGGCGCATTACCGTAAAAGATAACACGCCCTCTGGTTCTGTTTTTGAAATTTGTTTGCCGCTTAGCTAAGTGAAAACTTAAAAGTGAGCAATGTAGTTATTTGAATTATTACGCGCTCCACTTTGAGGTTTTAACTTATCCCTTATCACTTACTATGGCACTTCCACCACATTCAGTATTTCGTTCAGTATTATTTCGCTTGTGATGTTCTCTGCTTCCGCCTCATAGGTAAGTCCTATGCGGTGGCGCATTACATCGTGGCATATTGCACGCACATCTTCCGGTATCACATAGCCCCTGCGCTTGATGAATGCATAAGCCTTAGCAGCCAGCGCCAGGTTGATGCTGGCACGGGGTGAGCCGCCATAGCTGATGTATGGTTTCAGCTTAGCCAGTTTGTATTCTTCCGGGAAGCGGGTAGCGAAAACGATATCCAGTATATACTGCTCTATCTTCTCGTCCATATATACTTCGCGCACCAGCAGGCGGGCTTTCAGTATATCCTCTATAGATACTACCTGGTTTATCTTGGTCATACCGCCCGGGTTCAGGTTGGTACGGATAATCTGGCGTTCCTCTTCCTTTTTAGGATAGGTGATCACGATCTTCAGCATAAAACGATCCACCTGTGCTTCCGGCAGTTCGTAAGTACCTTCCTGTTCTATTGGGTTCTGGGTAGCCAGTACCAGGAACGGTTCTTCCAGCTTGTAAGTATTGTCGCCTATGGTTACCTGGCGCTCCTGCATGGCTTCCAGCAGTGCGCTCTGTACTTTCGCCGGGGCACGGTTTATCTCATCGGCAAGTATGAAGTTGGCGAAGATTGGCCCTTTACGCACAGCAAACTCATGTGCCTGCGGGTTATAGACCATTGTACCCAGCACATCGGCGGGCAGCAGGTCGGGGGTGAACTGGATACGGGCAAAACGCGCGTGTATAGCAGATGCCAGCGATTTGATGGCAAGTGTTTTAGCCAGACCCGGTACGCCTTCCAGCAATACATGGCCATTGGCCAGCATGCCTATCATCAGGCGCTCCACCATGGTCTTCTGGCCTACTACGGCCTTATTGAGCTCCATATTCAGCAATTCTATAAATGCGCTTTGCTGGTGTATCCGCTCATTCAGTTCCCGGATGTCAACGGATGAAGATATTTCCATACTATTTCTATTCGTTTTTAAATGAAGACCAAAAATAAACAACGTACAAGGAAAAACACGTAAAAAGAAAATAGTTTTAACTTTTTCTAAATAGGCGATACACACACCGGTTTTCCCGTGACAACAGGCAATGTTTAATAGTGTATTTTTGCCGTTCATTAAAAGAAAAGGCCCTCATGGGTCTGGCCAAAGGAGAAAAATGGAAAATTTTGAACAAAGGTGGCTGGATACGCAAATATTGCTGAAAGAGCGTTTTGGCAAAATACCTGATATGGAAGGCACATTATTCCTGATAGGGGTGAATGAGCTGGGCCGTATGCCCCGCAAAAAATTCTCAAAAGAACAGAAACAAGACCTGATGCATATAGCTGTTTGTACCCTGTTATGCCAGGAGGGCTACTATGAATATTCCGGCAGGGATGCCGACGGCTGGCCGCACTTTCATGAACTGGCCCACGTAGAGGTAAAAGGCATAGGCGGCCAGGAACAATTGCTGAAAGAATGTATTATCAGGTATTTTGAGAACGGATCAACGCCAAATTAAGAAAGGAGCCAATCGGCTCCTTTTATTTTTTAGCAGTGATATCATTATTGTTTTATAAATTTTTTGGTAGCAATAGTGTTGCCGGTGCTGTTATAAAGCTTCGCAAAGTAAATACCGGCCGGCACATTACTGATATCCAGGTTAGCACTCCCGTCATTCACTTTATACACATTCATCATCTTACCTATCATATTATATAATGCTATTGTTTTCACCCCGGAAGCAGGGCTGGAGACCACATTCAGCTCATTTGCCGCAGGGTTAGGGTAAAGTGAAATACCTTGTTTTGTGTTCTCCGGGGTAGCAATGCCCACCGTGCTTCTGCAAACGACAAAAGTTATTGTGTCTACTGTACCTCCGGAAGCAAGATCAGTAAACCGTACCGAGGTATAGAAACACCCTGCAGTTTTACCGTGCATGTTACTAAGTACCAGCGCGAACTTGCCTCCGCTTCCTGAATAAGTGAACGGTATTGTTCTTCCTTTAGCAGTTGTTCTATCCCATAAAAAAGTATCGCCCGCGTTCACATTGCAAATTCCATTGTCACAGAGTGCAAAATCTCCACCCTTAAGCCAGTCTGCAGGGAAGTCACTTGCTATTACTTTCCGCTCAATATTTATTGAGCCACCACCAGACACGATAATATCGGTCGAGCCCTCTCCATCATTACTTGTGAGTGTAACGAATACAGTATCCTTAGCAGGTATAAAAGTCTGCGCCTTGGCATTAAAACAAGCAAGGAATAACAGAGCGAACAATAATGTATGTTTCATAGTATTGCAATTATCTATAAATATATGATATTTATCATCACAGCAGCCAAGCACCTCATAATATTTTACTTTATTACATTAATCAGAACTGTTTGATGCCCCAAATCACTCCTGCCGTCAACTCTTGGTAAACTAAAACTATAGTCATAGCTTTGAACTATAAGTATAGTTTAAGATTCACCTGTTAAGTTGCAAAACAGTTAAATAGTTTTAACGATAAATTATAAGGCTGAAAAACATGTAACGACATACATCTGGTTGCAGAATTATTATATTTAACTTCGTTTTCACCCACCATGAAATACCTGTGCACCCTGATACTGTTTGTTTTTGCTATGCAGCATGGCGCTGCGCAGCCATATCTCATTAAGGGATCAGTAACAGATACATTAAATTCTGCATCCCTTCATCGCTCATCAGTTACTATCATTCGTACTACAGATTCTGTTATAGAATCCTTTACCCGAACAGGTGCTAATGGCAGGTTTGAACTGCAGGTAGCCAAGCCCGGTAAGTATGTTTTGCAGATCACCTTTCCCAGCTTTGCCGATTATGTAGAGGTTATCAATGTGAAAAATAACACCACAGACCTTGGCGACATAGCCATGGTATCGAAAGAGCACCTGCTGAAAGAATTTGTGATCACCAAGCAGATAGCCGCAATAAAAATAAAAGGCGATACCACGGAATACATGGCAGACAGCTTTAAGGTGAAAGACAATGCCAATGTGGAAGACCTGCTGAAAAAGCTACCTGGCATACAGGTAGATAAGAATGGGCAAATAACAGCACAAGGTGAGACAGTACAAAAGGTACTGGTAGACGGTGAAGAGTTTTTCTCTGATGATCCGAAGGTAGTAACACAGGGGCTGCAGGCAAACGGTGTAGAGAAGGTGCAGGTGTATGACAAGAAAAGCGACCAGGCCACCTTTACCGGTATAGATGACGGCGAAAAAACAAAGACGATAAACCTGGAGCTGAAGGAAAATAAGAAGAAAGGATATTTTGGAAAAATAGACGCAGGTGGCGGTACAAACGGTTATTACCAGAACCAGGGAATGCTCAATGCATTCAGGGGCAAAAGACAGCTATCAGCATTCAGCATCATATCCAACACGGATAAGGTGGGGCTGGGCTGGCAGGAGAATGACAAATATGGCGGCGGAAGCGGGGAGACAGAAATAACAGATGACGGTACATGGAATATGGTAGGCGGCGTCTATGATGATTTTGGCGGATGGAGCGGGAACTATAGCGGACAAGGGCTACCCAAGGTATGGACAGGCGGCCTGCACTTTGCCAATAAATGGAATGCTGACAAAGACCATGTAACTGCCAACTACCGCTATGCACAGCAGAACGTAGAAATAAACGGCGACAACAAAGTACAGTCGGCGCTCAGCGGTGATACAACGAGAATAAATACAGAGCATAAAAACCAGTTCAGTAAGGCAGAGCGTAATGGTATAGACGCGATGTTTGAATGGAAGATGGACAGCAGCAGCTCCATAAGGCTCATAGCAAACGGTGGAAATAAGCTGACCGATGTTTACTCAGGATATTATACAGAAACGTACAATAAAACGCCCGGTGATGGCCTGCACACGAAGAATGACAGGGTAGTAACCAGTAAGACCAATAACCAGTTCATCAACTCAGATCTTTTATACCGGAAAAAATTTGCAAAAAAAGGAAGATCGCTGTCTATAGATCTGAAGGAAAACTACAAAGACGCAAAAAGCGACGGCCACCTGAACTCTGTGACAACAATACCGGGCATCACCCCAAGCAATATAGATCAAAAGAAAATAAACAACAACAGCACATTGTCCTTTGCTACAAAAGCCATTTACACAGAACCACTGTCTAAAAAAGCCTTCCTGGAAGCGAACTATGGGGTAACAGTAAATAATAGCGATGCTGAAAATTTCTCCTATGATAAAGCACCGGGCAGCAACACATATGGTGCGCTCAATGATACGGTAAGCAGTGATTATAAATACAACATACTCACTAACCAGGGCGGGCTGAAATTCAAGTATGTGTATAAGAAAATTAATTTCTCTTTTGGTAGTGATGTATCTAATACCGGCTATATGCAAACTGATGTGCTGCACGGCGATACCTCGCACACTTATAACTACGTGAACCTGTTCCCGCAGGCGAATTTCAATTTTAAAATGGCAAAGCAGACATCGATCAGCCTCAGCTACCAGGGAAGTACAAAGCAACCGACAATAACACAGATACAACCATTTGTGCAAAACACAGACCCTCTGAATATTACCATAGGTAATCCGGCGCTGAAACAGCAGTTCACTAATAAGGTCAATTTTCATTTTAATGATTACAGGGTGCTCTCTCACCGCTACATATATGCCAACCTGAACTTCTCGACCATTGCCGATGCCATCAGCACTGCACAAACTATAGCAGGCCCGGTGAGCAAGACGCAGTATGTAAATGTTGACGGCAACTATTCCGGTGGTGGCTGGGCGGGTTTTGGCTTTAAGTTAAAGAAGCCAGAAATGAATATACGGCTCAATTTAGAAACGAATGTGAGCCACACAAATAACTTCATCAACGGGCAAAAGAATACTAATAATAATAACAGTTACACATTCAGCCCGGAATTTAACTACGAGAAAGAGGACAAGTATGACTATAGCTTGGAACCATCTGTTACCTACAACAATAATAAGTCAACGATCAATATATACTCCACAAACTATTGGGTATTCAATACAGAGCTGCGCGGATCAAGGCAATTGCCGAAAAAATTTGAGATCAGCAGCTCCGTAGATCTAATGGTACGGCAAAAGACAGTTGTGTTCACAGATAATAACCAGGTAGTTAAATGGAATGCATCTGTAAGCAAGAAGTTCCTGAAAAAAGATGCCATAGAGCTCAAGCTGTCTGTATTTGATATACTCAACCAGAACATTGGCTATACCCGTACAGCGCAGGGCAGCACTATAACCCAGGATAGTTACAATACGATACGCAGGTATGGAATGCTGAGCGTGATATGGAACATTACACATTCACCGCTTACCGCTACAACAGAAAATAAGTAATTGAATAAACGATAATCTATGAAACGCTTTTTTTTATCACTTTATATTGTTCTTTCCCTCGCCGGAAGTACACACGCACAGTATACCTTGAGCGGGAAGATAGAGTATGAAAGAAAGACGAACGTATATGCTACCATGAAGGACTATGGCGAGGATGAGGACGGGTGGTTTGAGAAAATGAAATCGCAGATACCTAAGTTCAATATTGCTTTTTTCGATCTCGTTTTTGATTCATCGCGCAGCATATACAAGCCGGGACGGGAAGTGGAGAACCAACCCAAATCGTATTGGGGTACCAATCCGGCAAATGACAATATTGTGCTCACGGATTTCCGCACGCAGAAAGTGAAAGCGGTGAAAAATGTATTTGAGCAAAAGTTCATGGTGCAGGACAGTACAAGGCAAATGAAATGGCGGGTGAAAGACGAGCTGCGTACTATAGCCAATTATAAATGCCGTAAGGCGGTAAGCGTTATCTGTGATTCTGTATATGTAGTAGCGTTCTATGCGGAAGATATACCATCACCCGCGGGGCCGGAGCTGTTTGGCGGCTTGCCGGGCATGATCATGGAACTGGCCATACCGCGGCTGCATACAACCTGGGTAGCTACAAAAATAGATCTGCTTGTGCCTGCCGAAAGTGATTTTAAAATACCGAACAAAGGAAAAGTAGTGACCGAAAAAACGCTCTATGAAACGATCCAGAGCAGTCTCAAAGACTGGGGCAAGTGGGCCTCGAAAAATGTATGGTGGTCTATTATTTAAGTTAAAAGGGAAAAGTTACAACCTCAAAGTGCCTTGTCTTATCAGCCGTATATTTCCAGGTGTACATCCTTTTTATCATAGCCCATAGCCAGTATCCGTGCCTTAGCCTCATCTATCATTTCCCGCCAGCCACACAGCATGAAGTTAGCAGGCCCCTTTTGAGCGCATAGCTCTTCGTATATAGCATGTACGTAGCCTGTATCTCCTTCCCATGTTTCGCGGGACAGCGTAGGACGGTATATGAAGCCCGGTATCTTCTGTTCCAGATCCCGCATCTCATCAGCATACAGCAGGTGTTCCTTTGTCCTGGTACCGAATACCAGGTGGATGTTGCCGTGAGGCAACTGATTGTTATGGATGTAATGGAGCATGCTCCTGAACGGCGCTATACCTGTGCCGGTACAAATAAGATACAGATCTTTCTCCAGCGATTCCGGTAATACAAATACACCCTGCGGGCCACGCAGTGTGAGCTGGCTTCCTTCTTTCACTTCATTGTAAATAAATTTAGACCCGCCCTCGCCATCCTCTACAAGTACCACCACCAGTTCTATAATATTGGTGTCGTCAGGATTTGAGGCAATACTATAGCTGCGCCATCTTTTATTGCGCTGCTCGTGTATGGGGAGATCCAGTGTAACGAACTGACCCGGTTTAAAAGGGAAAGAGGTCACTTCGGGCAACTCAATAAAGTAGCGACGCGTATTAGGCGTTGCCTGTTCTACACGCTTTACTATACCGGTTTGCCACTGGGGGATCATGTTTTTTTTATAAAGTTATGCTTTTTCAAAAGCATAGCGAAACTCAGACCTCATAAGAAGTTCCTTCTTCTGTCACAAATACATTAGCAAAGTGAGCGCTCGCTTCTTCGTAGAACTTGTCCAGCTCTTTGTATTTGGAAGAGAAATGGCCCAGCAGTAATTGCTTTGTATTGGCCATTTTAGCTATTTGCCCTGCCTGCGCTGCCGTACTATGGTAGCGCGTTGTGGCCTTGTGTGCATCGGCTTCCAGGTAAGTGCACTCATGATATACGGTATCCGCATTCATAATGTAAGGCAGGAAGCTTTCGGTAAAGATGGTATCGGCACAGTAGGCATAGCGTTTTACCGATGGGCCGGTTTCTGTAACCTGTTCATTCTTAACAAGTACGCCGTCTTTACGGGTATAATCTTCTCCCTGTTTCAGCCGCTCGTAAAAAGCTGCCGGTATTCCATACTCGCTGCATTTGTCAGGCAGTAGTTTTCTGCCACGTGTTTTGCGCTCTACAAGAAAGCCGTGGCAGCGTATCCTGTGCTCTACAGGGAAAGCGGTGACACTGAATGATATATCATCAACAATCACTGCGCTGCCTTCTTCCGCCAGTGGGTGAAAATAGAAAGGATAGCAGAGTACTGTATCAGCAACGCTAAGTATGGCATCAAGTATTGGCTTCAGCTCAGCCGGTGCATACAGGTGCAGCGGGGCTGTTCTGCCCAGCAGGCTCATGCTGGTAATAAGGCCGGGCAGGCCAAAATAATGATCGCCATGCAGATGGCTGATGAATATATGGTGTACGCTGCGCCACCTGAGACCGAAACGTTGCATCTGTATCTGTGTTCCTTCTCCGCAGTCTATGAGCAATACTTCCCCATATACAGACACCGCCTGTGCCGTAGGATGCCTGCCGAATGCAGGCAATGCCGAATTATTTCCTAAAATAGTAACCTTCACGCGCTTCTTTTCTGTTTAATTCTCAAATCCTGTAAATTCTGATTCAAGACTTACTATTCTTCATTAAATAAGTCCCGCTCCAGAATTTCCATACTTATTATATCTATCGCCTCTCTCATGCTGGGGGCAATATTAATAAGAAGATCTGTTTCATCTTGTTTGAGTACAGCAAGTACCTTGCCATTAACTGCAGTAAATACCAGCGATTCTTCATTGCCATAAAATTCTTCATGCATATTTACCAGTTCCGGTACGGCATCGGGTTCTATTTCAGTGCAATGCTGCAGGTCTATAATGAAGTTTTTACTGCCGCTTTGCCTCAATTCTCCACACTTTTCCCCAATAGCACCTGTCAAATTAGCACTTATCGGGCCATTTAGCGGCGTTATTGTACTAAATGTCTCTTTGGTATCAATTTTGAATTCCATAATTATCGTTCTTTAAAATAATGTTCGGGAAACGAAATAAAAGATTTTCTTAAAAGTACAGATTCCGATGGAATTTGTGCCGGAATACCGTCTCTTACAAACTTTCATTCGTACATTAGTAGTACCAACGATGTTGATACTTGTATAATTAATGACAATAATTAAATCATTAGGGAATTACTA
Source organism: Flavipsychrobacter sp. (assembly GCA_025963465.1). Classification (GTDB taxonomy): domain Bacteria; phylum Bacteroidota; class Bacteroidia; order Chitinophagales; family Chitinophagaceae; genus Nemorincola. The sequence continues at coordinate 6,689 of JAOQAP010000043.1, read as the reverse complement.
ACTTTATCTTTTAAAAACAAGGACAATACATGGATTCAAATTTCTCGCCTAAAGTAAAGGAGATCATTTCTTACAGCCGCGAAGAGGCTCTGAGACTGGGAAATGATTTCATTGGCACGGAGCATTTATTGCTGGGCCTTATACGCGAAGGCGATGGTCTTGCGCTGAAGGTGTTACAAACAATGCAGGTAGACCTTTTCGAGCTACGAAAGGAGCTGGAAGTCGCTATCAAAGACAAGAACAACAAGCCCCTGGCAAATATAAACAGCCTTCCGCTAACCAAGCAGGCTGAAAAAGTGATCCGCATAACGGTACTGGAAGCTAAAGCGCTGAAAAGCACTACTGTAGAAACAGAACACCTGATGCTGTCTATATTAAAAAACAAGGAGAATGTGGCAACACAGATCCTGAACCACTATAATGTAGACTATGATCATTTCAAAGGCGAGCTGAGCATACTTCAGGGTGGCAGTCCTATGGGCGACTACAACGATCCGGGTGGTGAAGAGTTTGAAGAAGACGAAGAACGCCGCCAGTACCAGCAGCAGCGCAAGCCTGCAGCAGGCAGCACAAAATCTAAAACTCCGGTTCTCGACAATTTCGGACGTGATATTACCAAGTTCGCAGAACTGGGTACACTTGACCCGATCGTGGGCCGTGATGAGGAAATAGAACGCGTATCGCAGATACTCTCCCGCCGTAAAAAGAACAACCCGATACTGATAGGTGAGCCGGGTGTGGGTAAGACCGCAATAGTGGAAGGCCTGGCACTGCGCATAGTGCAGCGCAAGGTATCCCGCGTCCTATTCGACAAACGTGTCATCAGCCTTGACCTTGCTGCCCTGGTAGCAGGTACCAAGTACCGTGGCCAGTTTGAAGAGCGTATGAAGGCGATCATGAACGAGTTGGAAAAAAACCGTGACGTGATCCTGTTCATAGATGAGATACATACTATTGTAGGAGCAGGTGGCGCTTCCGGTTCGCTGGATGCTTCCAATATATTTAAACCGGCACTTGCACGCGGCGACCTGCAATGCATAGGCGCATCTACACTGGATGAATACCGTATGTACATAGAGAAGGACGGCGCTCTTGACCGTCGTTTCCAGAAAGTACTGGTAGAACCACCAAGCGTAGAAGAAACCATAATCATACTGAATAACATACGTTCTAAATACGAAGACTTCCATAACGTACTCTATGATGCAGAGGCTATTGAGGCCTGTGTGAAGCTGAGCGATCGTTATATGACAGACCGCCTGTTGCCGGACAAGGCGATAGATGTAATGGATGAAGCCGGGGCACGTGTACATCTGAAGAACATAAACGTTCCGCAGAATATCCTTGACCTGGAAAAGAAGATAGATGATATAAAGCAGGAGAAGAATAAGGTAGTAAAGAGCCAGCGTTTTGAAGAGGCTGCCGCACTGCGCGACCGTGAAAAAAGACTAGGCGAAGAACTGGATAAGGCAAAGGCAGAGTGGGAAGAAGACGCAAAGCACAAACGCTACCCGATAAATGAAGAATCGATAGCGGAAGTGATCAGCATGATGACCGGCATACCTGTAATGAGGATGGTGGAAGCTGAAAGCGCGAAGCTGCGCCGTATGGACGAAGACCTGAAAGACGCGGTAGTAGGCCAGAACGATGCAATAAGTAAAGTAGTAAAAGCGATACAAAGAAACCGTGTGGGCCTTAAAGACCCGCGCAAGCCGATTGGCTCTTTCATATTCCTGGGCCCTACTGGCGTAGGTAAAACAGAGCTTGCCCGTGCACTTGCCCGCTACATGTTTGACAGTGAAGATGCGCTGATACGTGTGGACATGAGTGAGTACATGGAAAAATTCTCACTGAGCCGCCTTATAGGAGCGCCTCCGGGATATGTAGGCTATGAAGAAGGCGGACAGCTTACTGAAAAAGTACGCAGGAAACCATACTCAGTAGTATTGCTGGATGAAATAGAGAAAGCACACCCGGATATCTTTAACATACTACTGCAGGTGCTGGACGACGGACAGCTTACCGATGGCCTGGGCCGTAAGGTAGACTTCAAGAATACGCTGATCATTATGACATCTAATATAGGTGCACGTCAGCTGAAGGATTTTGGTGCAGGTGTTGGTTTCAGCACATCGACCAAGATAGAAAATGCGGAAGAAAACAGCCGTGGTGTGATAGAGAAAGCGTTGAAACATACGTTCTCTCCGGAGTTCCTGAACCGTATTGACGATGTGATCATCTTCAATTCACTGGAGCAGAAACACATCAACATGATTATCGACATCATTATGAAGGATGTGATGAAGCGCCTGAACGACCTGGGTTTTGTGATGACGCTGACAGAAAAGGCAAAGAACTTCATTGCAGAAAAGGGCTACGACCAGCAGTTTGGCGCACGTCCGCTGCACAGGGCTATACAGAAGTACCTGGAAGATCCGCTGGCAGAAGAGATCCTGAACCACCGCATCAAGTCCGGAGATGTAGTAGTGGCCGACTTCAACGAGGCAGACCAGAAGATCGTATTTGCGATAGACAGCTCTTCCCCTAAAAAGGAAGAAGGCGCAGCAACTACAGAATAAGAGATAAACAAATAACAAGTAGAAGGGCCCCCATATGGGGGCCCTTCTACTTTTTGTGGCCTATACTTTATCATGTCGTACAAACGCTATATATTTACAAACTCTTATGGACTTGAAAAAATTCAGGGCTACCGCTGCCCGTAAAAAAGCTTCGCTTGGCGCCTTCCTCGACAAACTTGATCATATAGTACCTACCGAAATGCCGGAACTTGTAAACAGGGCCGATGCTACCGTATGGCGCGACGTGAACTGCATGGAGTGTGCCAACTGCTGCAAGACCATGACCCCTACATTCAACAAGGCAGATATAACACGTATCTCTGCTCACGTAGGTCTCACCCCTAAAGCATTTAAAGAAAAGTGGCTGCTGAAGGAAGAAGAGAGCGGCGACTGGATCAATAAGACACAGCCATGCCAGTTCCTGGTAGATAACAAATGCGGTATCTACGAGGTGCGCCCTGCAGACTGTGCGGAGTTTCCCCACCACAACAAAAAACCATTTGACGCCTACAACGAAACCTTCAAGAACAACCTCATTCACTGCCCCGCTACCCTAACACTGGTAGACAGGCTGAAGAAAATGGTGGAGAAAGAATACGAGTGGGAATAGGCTTTGAAATTCGTTGACGGCTACGCGCTTAATGGTTGATTGACAACGTTATGAAAAGAGATAAAAAAGAAATTACGGGCTGTCTGGATATATTAGTGACGCAAAACGAGGACGAATTTGAGGGAATAACTACACGCTGGAATGAGGTTTTGATACATGGAGACCCACAAGGATTAAGATCTTTAGCGTCGCTTCTTTTGCAATTAGCAGATCTTGATCAGGAGCAAGTTGTTGATATTCCGATTGGAGCCAGAGAACATATACAACTACGCCCAAAGCTTGAATTGTCAAATAGTTCAACAGCAGAGGTTATCATTGGCCGACTGGATGCTAAAGGCACCGGCACTTTTTATGATAATTATATTCCCAAAGATAAAGATCGAACTATTGAGTAGGTACTGACTTTCGTTCTGAATAGCGAGATATTACGTAAATTTTCAAACACTTCCCTGATTTATAAAGAAGCCCGTTAGCATCGGCATTATGCTAATGCTAACGGGCCATGTATAAGTGATATAGACTATTTCTTAGCCGCGCTTTTTTTACTTGCCGCTTTCTTTGGCGCAGCACGCTTTTTGGTTGCGGTCTTTTTTGTTCCTGTGCTCTTCTTGCTTGCTGCTTTTTTAGGTGCAGCGCTCTTTTTTGTTGCAGTACTTTTCTTGCTTGCAGTTTTCTTTGATGCCGTACTTTTTTTGGTAGCTGTTTTTTTGCTTGCGGTACTCTTCTTGCTTGCGGCTTTTTTAGTAGTACTCTTTTTAGTTGCCGCTTTCTTAGGCACTTTCTTGCCTTCTTTACGGGCCTCAGATAAGCCTATCGCTATGGCCTGTTTCGGATTGGTGACTTTTTTACCGGAGCGGCCGCTTTTCAGCTTCCCTTTTTTCATTTCATGCATTTCTTCATGCACTTTCTCACCTGCTGCTTTTGAATACTTAGCCATAGTTGTTTGTTTTTAATTTGGGTTAATGATTCATTTGTACACAAAAAATAATACCAACCTTTTACCGGAAAATAAATGCAATTAATTTTCGTATGTTGAGGAATTATTTACACAGTTGTAACTTGCTGCCTGTAAAGATCAAAGTATCATAAAACAATGGCGTCTGTATTTAAGAAGTTCATAAACCTGCTTAAAGAATCTGCTGAGGAGTTTGGCGAGGACCATGCTACCAAGCTGAGCGCCTCACTGGCCTACTATACTATATTTTCCATAGGCCCGTTGCTGCTCGTGGTCATTACAGTGCTGGGCCTTGTATATAAAAAGCCGAATAATACAGACCAGGTATTCCACCAGCTGAGCGGTATAATAGGTGAATCTGCGACAAAAGAGCTGCAGGGCATACTACAGAACATCAGCACCCAGAACCATTCTACATTGTTCGGTATCATAGGTGCGGTGGTACTGGTATTTGGTGCCACGGGTATATTCTCAGAGATACAGAGTTCTATCAACTACATCTGGTCCATAAAATCCAAACACAAGAGAGGCTGGCTGAAGTTCATCCTCGACAGGCTGCTTTCTTTTGTACTGGTGCTGGGTCTTGGCCTCGTAATGTTCGTGTCGCTGATCATCAACCTTGTAATAGACCTGCTTTCCGGCAGGCTGCAGCGCTTCCTGGGCGATGCTGACATTGTCTTATTGAAGGGTGCGAACATTGCATTGATGTTTGTTGTGGTCACTTTCCTATTCTGGGTCATCTTCAAAGTATTGCCTGATGCCAAAGTACACTGGAAGGATGCGCTGGTAGGCGCCGCATTCACGGGTGTATTATTCCTGATAGGTAAATTCCTCATGAGCTATTACTTCGCTATGTCAACGAGCCTGAATGCGTATGGCGCTGCGGCATCTATCATCCTGCTGCTGTCATGGGTATATTATTGCGCTATGATCCTGTATTTTGGTGCGGAGTTTACGGAGATATATGCCAAGCGATGGGGACAGGGAATAACGGTAAGTAAGAATGCAGTACACATTATAAAAAAAGAAGCGGCACACACCACCAGCAAGTTCCGTGCAACGGAAGAAAACCCCCAGTAGCCTCAATTAGGCAATTATTCAATTATCTCCGGAGGCAGAATCATAATTGAGCCATTATGCAATTCAGCCATTGAACATTATTGCCCGTGGCATTATGGTTGTTATGCATTAATTAAAATGCATACTACTATGGCTAATAAGTTCAAATCATACTTTAACCTCATCAAAGAAGCCGGCAGCGAATTTGACGACGATAACGCGACCAAACTAAGTGCATCTCTGGCGTACTATACCATATTCTCTATAGGACCACTGTTACTGGTAATTATTACCGTACTCGGCCTGTTCATGAAAAAAGAAGATGTGACCACAAAGGTCTTCAACCAGCTGGGCAGCCTGGTAGGCCCTTCAGGTGCGGAGCAATTGAGGAGCATACTGGACAACATAAGCAAGCAAAACAATACCACGCTCTTTGGCATAATAGGGGTAATAATATTAGTGTTTGGCGCCACAGGTATATTTACAGAGATACAAGGTTCCATCAACTATATCTGGTCTATAAAGGCAAAACCTAAACGGGGTTGGCTGAAATATATTACCGACAGGCTGCTGTCCTTTTCCCTGGTCATAGGCATGGGGTTTCTGATGCTGGTTAGTCTTTTTATTAATGTGCTTATAGATGCACTTACGTTCAGGTTGCAGAATTTACTCGGCTTCGCAAATATCATCCTGATAAAAGGTGTGAACATAGCCTTACTGTTAAGTATAGTTACACTCCTGTTCGCTATTATCTATAAGGTATTGCCAGATGCTAAAATTAACTGGAAAGACGCTTTTATCGGAGCCAGTTTTACAGGTGTATTTTTCCTTATAGGGAAATTCGGAATTGGTTATTACCTCGGCAGTTCCACCACTGCCAACACTTACGGAGCGGCCGCATCTATTATTCTATTGTTGTCATGGGTGTATTATACGGCCATGATATTGTACTTCGGCGCTGAGTTTACCAAGGTATACGCAATGAAATATGGTGAAGGGATCACGATTTATGAAACAGCAGTATACATAGAAAAACGCGAAGCCAAGGAAGTGCCTCATGTGAAACACCCGGACGACATCAGCAATAAAGAAGCAAAATGATAAGGGATGTACCAGCAAGCCAACATGAAATTTCATAACCGGTACTAACATTTTTTGACAGAAATACGCCTTATAAAGTAAGTATACTAAAACCACTCAATACTTATTTTATGAAAAAACTGATGTCATTTATTTTATTGGCACTTGGCATTACTAATGCAAACGCGCAGAAATATGTACCGTTCCCGACAGCTAATGCCACCTGGACCCAGCGGCACGGCAATGGGGAGGCCGATCCTTCCTTTTATGTTGTCGGTTTGAAAACAGACGATACGGTAATAACCGGCATCACTTATCACAAGATCTACCGCTCTGATCATGCTACGCTGGATGGCGGCACGTTCATTGGCGGGTTGCGCGAAGATGGCGCAAAGCATATATATTT
>JAOQAP010000003.1 GCA_025963465.1 Flavipsychrobacter sp. | reverse complement strand
CAGTGCATCGGCGATCTCTGAAATTGAGAGGTCGGACTGGAAGTAGAGTTTCTTCGCTTTTGTTTGTTGTTCGATGTTCATGGTCTTTTATATTTTAATTGTTTCTTTTTGATTGTAATTGGGATTGTTTCGCAATGGTTTTAAAAAACGATCACCGTCTCTGAAGCTATGGCGGTTAAGAGGGTTTACAAAGTTCGGATAGAAATGAATGTGGACGGAAAAACATATCCACAATTTTTGAGTTGGCTGTATGGGTTGATGGTGGTGGGTTTGGGGGAGGTTTGGATGGGAAATTGTTGGTAAATATTGATCAGAATTTTCAGAATTAAAGAATGGACAGAATGGGTGGTAGGGTATAGGGATTACCAAATCCCTATCGAAGTAGTGTAGGGTCGCAAAATCCCACATAGCAAAAGCAGATACCATTAACAATGACAAAACGCTATATATGCAGGAAGTTATATACCTTTAAGAGATAAGATACATCTATGAAATATACCTTGTCTCTGTTAATTGTCTGCTGCTGCATCATCGCCCCTTCCACCCTTTCAGCACAATACTACCTCAATCAAAACAAAGTTTGGGCATTTGGCGTCATGACGGGATTAGATTTCAATTTTGGCAGCCCAGTATTTATTTCAACTGGCCTGATGGGAAAGGGAATGCCTGAAGGGTGTGCCACTGTAAGCGATCCATCAGGAAATCTTTTATTTTATTCTGGTGGAGAAAAGGTTTATAACAAAACAGGCAGTGTTATGCCAAGTGGCTCATCTATTGTATCTTTCCCTACCATAAGTACAGAACAAGCAGCTGTTATTATCCCATTTATTGGTAGCCATAGCAAATACTATATATTTTCCTTAGCAAGTATAGGCTACGGTCATTTGGCTTATTCTATCGTTGATATGGCATTGGATGGGGGTTTAGGAGATGTCGTTACTTCTTCAATGGGAACGCCATTACAGGATTCATTGGGCGAGAATATGATCGCTATTCCAGGAAATCACAACAACATTTGGCTGGTAACACACAAGCAGGACACATCCATGTTCTTAGCATTTAATGTCACATCCACTGGTATTTCTACACCAGTTAGATCTGCTGTAGGACCATTTAATGGTCATTTCTGTTATGGTTGGGGTATGCTACGAGGGAGTACTGATCGAAGAAAAATTGCACAAGGCATATTAAGTGCTGCAGGCGGAGGTTGTTATGGAGCTATTTTATATGATTTTGATCCCAGTACGGGTATAGTTTCTAATTGCAGGACAATCGACACTGCTAATAACAACACATACGCGATTGAGTTTTCTGCTGACAACACAAAGCTTTATTCAAACGGAGATAGCGGAGTCATTCAGTATAATATTGCCCTACCTACGTTAACTGAGATACAAGCATCGAAGTTTGTTGTAACTGATTCATCCTACGGCGCTGATTTGAGGTTAGGCCCCGATGGTAAAATATACTTTAGAGGTTCAGACACTCACGATTTGCATTGCATTAGTTTTCCAAATCTAGTTGGGTCCGCATGTAGTTTTACATCTCACGCCGTAAAAACTATGTCTGATCTTCAATATCAAACGTTCCCAAGTCTATATGTGGTCGCTGATGCCATAAATGTAGAACGTGTTAGTGAAATCAAGACTACTCATAACACGTCTATTTATCCCAATCCAGCCACTACAATTTTAAACATTACCTCAAGCGATGTAATAATTAATGTAGCTATTGCGAACCTTGTAGGCCAGACAGTTTACAGTAACTCTTATCAAAGTGAAGAGGTGCAAGTAAATGTTTCCGGGCTTCCATCGGGCATGTACCTTGTCAGGATAAACGGCACAGAGGTGAGGAAGTTTGTGAAGGAGTAACTGCAACACAAATCCTCTCTTCAAAATGCATTACTTTTGCCACACAAAACACATCAATGAAAAAACTACTCCTCAACCTTATCTGCGTTTGCACCTTATTTGTCACGGCCAGCGCCTCTGCCCAGGTATGGGTGCCTGTTGGCAGTCCGCAGTTCACGCCGGGGGTAGCTCTTTATACAAGCATAGTTATAGCGCCTGACAATACGCCTTATGTGTGCTATTCCGATTCATTGCACGGCTATGCGGCTATGGTGGCCAAATATACCGGAGGCACGTGGGTAACAGTGGGCGCACCTGATTTTTCAGCCGGCCAGGTAGATTGCATATCTATGGCGATAGACGGCAGCGGCACACCTTATGTAGCTTATTCCGATTTAAGCAATGGGCAAAAAGCGACAGTAATGAAATATGATGGTACCATCTGGGTAACTGTAGGCAGCGCCGGCTTCTCTGCCGGTGTGGCCCTGTTCACCTCTATAGCTATAGATAAAAGCGGATCGCCTTATGTGGTCTATGCAGATTACAACGACAAGGCAAAAGCTACCGTGATGAAATACAATGGCAGCAGTTGGGTGCCTGTAGGCAGTACAGGCTTCTCGGCTGGTGGTGCCAACCGTGCATCAATAACCATGAACAGTGTTGACACACCTTATGTTATTTACAGCGATACAGCGCTGAATGGCAGGATCGTAGTCATGGAATTTGATGGTACAAGCTGGGGCCAGGTAGATACGATACATGGTACCGCCTTCATGGATTTTCCTTCCATAGTCATCGCCCCGGGAGATGTACCGTACATATCATTCACAGACTATAATATTGCCGCTCATGCCACGGTAATGAAATATGACGGGACCGATTGGGTAGTCGTGGGTAGTCCCGGGTTCTCTTTTGGCACAGCCTTCTATACCTCTCTTGCAATGGATACCAGCGGAGCTACACCTGTGCCTTATGTAGCCTACCAGGACTATGATGATAATGGCAAGGCTACAGTAAGAAAATACGATGGCACCAACTGGGTAACGGTTGGTAATGTATATGCATCCGATAGTTTTGCTTATTATACCTCCATTGCTATTGATACAAGCGGCACTCCGTATGTAGCATTTTCTGACCAGGGCAACAGGCCCGGCGCATATGGCCCTATTACTGTAATGACACTGGGTACCCCTATCCCCCCAACTGTAGCAGTAAACGATGCAGCACCTGCAACCATTGCCAGTATTTTCCCGAACCCGGCTGTCACCGCGCTGGAAATTACATCAACAGATAAAATAACCAGCGTTACCATCAGGAGTGTCACAGGTGAAGCGGTATATAACAGTATGCCGAACACTAAGGAGGTACATGTTCCTATATCAGCGCTGGCACCGGGTATGTACTTCGTTACTATCAATGGTAATGATGTAAGGAGGTTTGTAAAGCAATAACCCGTCCGGTGCCATACGTTTCGGCAAGCGGAATAAACTTGTTAAATCTGGCATAAAAATTGCGCTATAATTCTATTATTACACCCAAACCTCCTCCTATGAAAAAGGTATTGATGCCCGTCTTGTTGTTTTGCTGTATCCCATCATTCGCTCAACCTGTACTCACGGGAGCTAATTCAAACCCTGTAGTAGGAGAGCTGTTCTACCGCCATGTCTGTGACACTGTCGGTGTGAAATTAGGTACCAGCGGACCGGGATCTGTATGGAACTATGGCGGGTTGACCGTGATAAAAAATGATACGGTGACTGTTGTAACATGCAGCAGCACGCCTTATTGCGATTCATTTCCCACAAGTAGTATAGCTTTTCAATTCTCACCGGCTAATGTAAGCTATGGGATCGCCAATAGCGCTTTCACTATGGGTGTAGGCGGCCATAGCGACGCTGTTGGCTATTCTAAAATGTTGCGCATGGATACCGCTATGATATATCCGGTATCTTACCCTATGAGCTGGAACGATACATCGCTTGAAGTTTATGATACAACATATGCATCAAGTCACCTTTTCCGTAGTGGCGAACGCATTGTGGATGGGTACGGAACATTGATTCTTCCTTCGGGAACATTTACAAACGTATTGAGAATTCATGATGTGATTTACTTAACTGATTCAAACTATACAGGAGGATCACTAAGTGTAAATTATCATCGTACTGACGGTTATACATGGTACATACCCGGCTATCATTTCCCACTTCTTTCTATGTCAGTGGACAATGATGTTATAACAGGTGCTATACAAGATATTTATTACGTGGTGTATACTACAGGGCCCGGAATAGCTAAACTATCCACTGCAAATGCTCAATTATCCAACGTCTGTGTTTATCCCAATCCTGTAAAAGACGTAATACACATAGACAATCTGCAAAATGCTACTTCTTATTGTATAGTAAATGTAGTGGGTATGGTACTGCAGCAAGGCGTGATAGATGAGCACAATAATAGGTTACCTGCAAACGACCTTGTTCCCGGCATGTATACGCTGGTACTGGAAAATGCTCATACCGGCGAACGTACAACACGAAAGATAGTAAAGGAATAAGCCTGCGGGTGCTGCAATTATATGCGACACTCATTCCGTGAGATCGCTTCATTCTTCGCGATGACGCGAGTAAATTTATAACACACTTCCATTGCCTGTTAGAATCCGGCCATAGAAAAGGCATACGCAAAATGCATTACTTTTGCCCTGATGAAAATAGCTATAATAGGTGCCGGGGCTGCGGGCTGCTTTGCGGCGGCAAATATACCGTATAGTGCAGGCACGGAAGTAGCGGTATTTGAGAAGACGGGAAAAGTGTTGCAGAAGGTAAAGGTATCGGGCGGCGGCAGGTGCAATACCACGCATGAATGCTTTGATATTCCTGAGCTAATAACAAGGTACCCGAGAGGCAAGCAGTTGCTACGCAAGTCGCTATACCGGTTTGGCCCGCAGCAGACGATAGACTGGTTTGCAGAGCGTGGCGTGCAACTAAAGACGGAGCCGGACGGACGCATGTTTCCCATCACAGATGATTCACAGAGCATTATAGACTGCATATGGCAAGAAATGATGAAGAATAAGACACAGGTGTTTTATCATAAATCACTTGTTGCCATAAACCCCAATCCCGTAAAAGGAAGTTTTATCCTAAATTTCAGTGATACCTCTGTATACGAAGCCGATAAGGTGATGATAGCTACCGGTGGTTTCCCAAAGGCGGAACAATATAGATGGATAGAACGGCTGGGGCATACAATACAAAAGCCTGTACCATCGCTGTTCACTTTCAATATGCCTAAGCACCCTATCACAGAGCTGATGGGCGTAAGTGTGCCTATGGCAAGCATAAAAATAGCAGGCACAAAGATCAGCCAGCAGGGGCCGCTGCTCATTACCCACTGGGGCATGAGCGGACCGGCGGTGCTGAAAACATCGGCCATAGCGGCACGTGAGCTGGCAGACAGGAACTATGAGTTTACCATACTTGTAAACTGGCTGAACGACACCACCGACGCTGATATAAAAGAAACGCTTGTATACCAGCGCAAAGACCAGGGCAAGCAGTTCGTGCAGAACAAAAACCCATTCGACCTGCCAAAGCGGCTATGGGAATACATGCTGCAGCAGTGCGGCATAAAAGAAGATACCCGCTGGGGCGACCTGCCCGCGGCAGCGCAGAACAAGCTGGTAGAACATTTATTACGCGACAGCTACAGCGTGAAGGGCAAGACCACCTTTAAAGAAGAGTTTGTGACCTGCGGCGGAGTGAACCTCTCTGAGGTAGACCCGCAGACCATGCAGAGCCGCGTGGTACCGGGGCTGTACTTTGGTGGTGAGATACTGGATGCAGACGGCATAACAGGCGGCTACAACTTTCAGCATGCCTGGAGCAGCGGATGGATAGCGGCTAGTGGAATGATAGAGGAAGTGAAAAGTGAAAAGTTGGGGGAAGTGAGAACTTAAAAGTTATAACCTAAAAGTGAGTAACGAAGAGTGACGTGATAGTGCGTAAATAAACCAGGAACTACAAGCTGAATACTGAAAGTGTTTGCGATATTTGCAAGAGATTTCATAATAGAAAGGTCAGATAAATACTGATCTATAATAACAAGTATACTTTGAGGTTTTAACTTCTAACTTTTAACTTAAATGAACATCGCCCTTATAGGATACGGCAAGATGGGACATGCGATAGAGCAGGTAGCCCAGAAACGCGGCCACACCATTACACAGCGCATCACCAGTGCCAACAGGCATGAGATGACGCCAGAACTGCTGAAGCAGGCCGATGTGGCCATAGAGTTTACACGGCCGGAATCAGCAAAAGAGAATGTACTGAAATGCCTGGCAGCAGGTGTGAGCGTGGTATGCGGAACCACGGGTTGGAACGATGAGCTACCGGAAGCACAGGCAGCAGCTACTGCCCATAAAGCAGCACTGCTGCAGGCATCTAATTTCAGCATAGGGGTGAATATTTTCTTCGAGGTGAACAAAGTACTGGCATCACTGATGAATGGCCACCCTGAGTATAATGTGACCATAGAAGAAACGCACCATACCCAGAAGAAGGATGCACCAAGCGGCACTGCTATAACGCTTGCAGAGCAGGTATTGAACAATGTAGTGCGTAAAAACAAATGGACGCTGAATGACGCAAGCGAACTGAGTAACCTGGCAATAACCGCTCACCGCATAGAAAATGTACCGGGCACACACAATATTAAATACTCCTCCCCTATTGATGATATAGAGATCATACACACTGCTCACAGCCGAGATGGCTTTGCGCTGGGGGCTGTGCTTGCAGCGGAGTTCATAGCAGGTAAACAGGGCGTATTCTCTATGCAGGATGTGCTGGGCATTAAATAAATACTTACATTTAGTAAACAAACAGATACCATGAAAAAACTGATCTTACCCGTAGCAATAGCACTCATGGCAATTGCATCTTGCAAAGAGACCGAGTACAAGAAAATAGAAATGTCGCAGGTAGATCAGCTGCAGGATAGTGTAACGCATATCATAGCTGGGGTGGCTACGTACCATGTGATACAGAAGGAAGGAGAATATACCAGCGTAAAAATAATGATAGGCGATGCCGAATTTTATGCTGTAACACCGGAAGCAAAGCAGCAGGCGGCAAACAGGGTTGGGCTGGCGCTGCTACGTATACTGGGCCCTGACAATAATATTAAAAAAGCAACACTCTCTGTAACAAAAAGCATGGGCAGTGAAGACACCCATGAAGATGAAATAAAAACAGAGATAGATATGGACGCGCTGAATAAAGCTACGTTCCCTGCAAAGCAATAATTCTGGCTAAAGTCATTGTACCAAAATATAAACCCCGACCTGAAGGCCGGGGTTGTTTTTTGAAAGTAAGAACGGTAACTGAATTATTTTTTCAGGTAATCATCAAAATAAGTGCTGATCTTCTGCATGAGGTGAGCGCGGTCTTTGCCCCTTACATTGTGTTCGTAGCCGGGATAAACGAAGTAGTCTACCTGCACATTTTCGTCCACGCATTTCTTCAGGAAGTCTATGCTTTGCTGCCATACCACTACATTGTCATTAGTGCCGTGTATCAGCATCAGATTGCCTTTCAGGTTTTTTACTTTGCTGAACATGTTTGCATTTTCAAAGCCTTCGGGATTTTCATCGGGAGTATCCATGTAGCGCTCGGTGTACATTACTTCGTACATTTTCCAGTCCATAACAGGGCCACCGGCTACCGCGACCTTGAATACGCCGGGATGTTTCAGCATCAGCGATGTGGTCATGAAGCCACCGTAGCTCCAACCATGAACACCCATCCTGTCTGCATCTACATAAGGAAGTGATTTCAGGTATTCCACACCTTTCAGCTGGTCATCTACTTCCACATCACCCAGGTGGCGGAAGGTAGCCTGCTCGAAAGCAGTACCACGGTTCCAGCTGCCACGACCATCCATAGTAAATACTACGTAGCCATGCTGTGCCATATACTCATACCACAGGTTGCCGCTCTCAGGAAATGAGTTGTGTATGAGCTGCACGTTAGGGCCATTGTAGAGATATACTATTGTAGGGTACTTTTTGTTCTTATCGAAATGAGTGGGCAATATCAGCTTGCCATATAAAGGCGTAACACCATCAGCTGCTGTTATGGTCACGTCCTTTATTTCGGGGCGGTCATATTCTGCTATCGGGTCATCGGCCTTCAGCAGTTGCTTAGAGTAAGAACCGTTGGTTGCACGGATATAAGTGTTCTTAGGAATACCTGCACCATTGCAAACATCCAGCACAAACCTGCCATCCTGGCTGCATGTAGCGGTGTGCATACCAGCTTCCCTGTCTATACGGGCTATGTGGCTGTTTGCTGTATTTACAGTGTAAATGTTTTTTCCCAGTGGTGATTCTTTTGCTGCTGTGATAACAATGTTCTTATTAGCAGCATTAACACCAACTATCTCGTTTACCACCCACTTGCCTGAAGTGAGCTGCTTCTGCAGCTTGCCATCTGTATTATACAGGTACAGGTGGGCATAACCATCACGCTCGCTCCACCAGATGAACTCATTACTATCCCATGGCAGGAATGTAAGCCCATGAGTAGGATGTACATACTTAGGGTCACGCTCTTCAAAAAGGGTCTTTACCTTTTCGCCTGTGGTTGCGCTGTATTTATTCAGCCATAAGTGGTTCTGCTCCCTGTTGAGGATACCTATGTAAATGTATTTTTCATCTGGGCTCCAGGTAACGCCGGTGAGGTAGTGGTCTTTGTTCTTGTCACCAGTCTTCAGCGAAACTGTTTTGCCGGTGGCGGGATCGAACACGCATAATGTCACTTCGTGAGATGTGCCACCTGCCATAGGATATTTAATAAGGTCAGCTTTGGCAGGAGTTGCATCCCATTTGATGATGGGGTAATCATTTACCATGGTCTGGTCCATGCGGTAGTAAGCAAGGTAGCTACCTTTAGGAGAAAAGAAGATACCGCCATCTATTCCAAA
>JAOQAP010000276.1 GCA_025963465.1 Flavipsychrobacter sp. | reverse complement strand
ATAATGCAGTCTGCCATGCCCATCTGTATCTTAGCGGTAGCAATAGAGATAGCTTCCAGTCCCGATCCGCAATACCTGTTCACAGTTACTCCTGCAGCCCATTCGCCTATTGCTTTGTTGGCTATTATACGGCCCACCTGCAGCCCTTGCTCTGCTTCCGGCACTGCATTGCCCACTATCACATCGTCAATGAGTTGCGTGTCCAGTTGGGGTACACTAGCCAGCAAGCCTTTTATCACATCTACTGCCAGATCTTCGGGGCGGTAAAAACGAAATCCGCCACGTTTTGACTTACCTACTGCTGTACGGAATCCGGCTACTATATATGCTGTCTGCATTTGCTGCTGTCATTATTGGTGAACAGAAAGCGGGGACTTGCTTTCTGTGAATAAAGTTAATGATTGTTGCTGTTAAAATATATAAAAATCGCTGTAGCTCTTTGAAAAATAACACGTTTCCATATTCGTGAATCTTATCTTTACTTGTATAAATATTCCTTTTGCGAATTATGAGAAACATGTTGACGTTCATTGTGCTGCTTCTTGCTACCGCTGCCGGGTATGCTCAGGATGTGAAGTACATTCAGCTAAAGCAGGAAAAGGTTAGTCATGTGCCAAAGACCTATCACTTTGCCGATGTGGTGGATGAGCGTGAAGATGTTACAAATATAGGGACCATGAAAGGTGGTGGCAGCAGTGCTATTTCGCTGTCGGGTGGGGTAGCGGCTTCGCTCAATACTTTTGTGGTAAATAATGTAAAACAAAATAAAGCAACTCAGCCTGTATCGCTGCATATATCTAAGCTCAATTTTGATATGAAAAAACGGGGGGGTATATGGAATGTAGACGCAGAGGTTCTTTTTACTTTCTATGTTACCGGTAAAAAGGTGATAGAATATTCAAGCAAAGGAAAGGGGCAAATGGATTCGGATCCAGCTGTGTATATTGAAGGGTTCATCAGGCAGGCTATTGGCAATGATGTAAAGAAGTTTGATGAGTGGTGGGCTGAGAATAGAGGCAATGTGCCAACATCATCAGAGGTAAAAGTAAATGTGCACCTGGCAAAAACCACAGATAAGCCTAATACGATCATTTACTCGTTGCAGCAACCACTGCAGATATCAGACTTTATGGGCAGGGTAGATGGAAAAGAATTTGAGCTGGCTGTGACGGTGAGCGGCATCGGCGTGGCATACTCATCAACTATACAAAACAGCCACGTGACACTGGATATAATTGTAACACCCTACTTCAATAAAGCAACATCATGGTTTAAACCTGAAGGCAGGAACACTCGTGTGCTGGCACATGAGCAAACCCACTTTGATATTACAGCTATTAAAGCATGCGAGCTGGTAGCAGCAATACGCAATGCGCCATTTACACAGGAGAACTACGCAAAGCTATTGGAAGAATTACAGTTTAAGAATGCAGAAGAATCTAACAATGAAGAGATTCGCTACGATAACGAAACCAATCATGGAATAATCACCAGCATGCAGGAAGCATGGGAAAAGAAAATAACAGCGCAGGTAAAAGCAACCGGTTGTTACTGATCTATTTACCCTCTGTCCCCGGTTTCTTCTTCTTTTCTGCAGGGTCTGTATAGTATTCTATTTTACGTTCGGTCATCTGCACCGGAACACCATTTTTGGATGTTGTGTTTTTTGTCCAGTTACCGTGTGTATCGTACTCCAGTTTGTATTCTATCTTTATGCGGGAGCTGTCTTTGGTATAGAAGCGATCTTCAAATACCTGGTTCGCTTTATCGTCATATTTTTTAGAGATAACGCTCTGCAGTGATGCATCATCGTTATAGCTGACCTCGGTAAAGTGCAGGCCCATCTGGTCTACTTTTATCTGGTTCACCAGCCTGCCGTTATAATTGAAATGGTTGATCTCCCTTGGGTTCCCGTCAAGGTCATACTTGGTAGTTGTTTTTTTGTTGCGGATAGATGTGTCGGAATAGAATTCTGTCTCTTCCGCCATATTACCACGTGTGTCGTACCTGTATGTGAAGCGACCCGTCATTGCATCATTTGCGTCAAAATCATAGACTTCATTCATCTGGCCTGTTTTGGTATTATACTTGAACTCTTCTCGCCATTTTACCTTTCCTTTATCATCAAACCCTGTTTCAGCTATCTGGTTGCCCTGTCCATCATACACATATGTGGTCTTGCTTTTTAGTTTATCTCCGGTGTATTCGCTAAGTTCTACAAGGTCTCCTTTCAGGTTGTACTCTGATATTGTGTGGGATGACAATGTTCCATTCCCTTTATAAGTATACCAGTCGACACGGCTACCTTTCGCATCTACTTTGTAAAATGAGGAATCTTCCAGCGTGCCGTTAGGATTGTAATCGTTCTTTGCCGATAGGGTGCCTTCCTTATCGTAGTGGTATACGCTTTTTACAGCTTTATATTTTACCGCTTCGCCTTCCAGAGTATCTTCAATGGCGGAAGTAATAAATTCGAGTATACTGCCACTCTCATTGTATTTGCTCGATGACGAAAAGATAATGCCGTTCTTTTCAGGTTTATCATTTACGCTTTTCATCTTATACCCGGTAATGGCTATAGACTTTACTTTTCCTTTCAGCTTATCTTTTGCTACATCGTTCTTGTCTTTTGCTACAGCATACAGGGAGCTTCCTGCGAGCAATATTGTCAATGTAGCTACTTTAATATTTCCCTTGTTCAGCACTTATCCCGGATATTTATTTGATTCAAAATTACCTTAGTATCGTTGGTATATCAAATGCAATTTATTGCTTTTAGATAATACTTCTATTTCTTCGTACCCGCCTTCTCTTTTCTCATTAACAGGTTGGCGTAAAGTATATA
>JAOQAP010000271.1 GCA_025963465.1 Flavipsychrobacter sp. | reverse complement strand
TTACAAGGACAGGCCCGCACAGGCTGATAACCTGCATTTAGATATCTGGTACAAAGGAGAGAATATATTACTGGATGCAGGTAGCTACAAATACAATACTGACGCCGCTACTATGCGTTACTTCAATGGCACTGCATCGCACAATACAGTAATGCTCGATGATAAGGACCAGATGCTGAAAGGCAGCCATTTTATATGGTATTACTGGTCGGCATGCAAGAGCGCATATCTCCAGGAAAACAACGATACGTATATTTTTGATGGCGCTATAAGAGCATTCAGGTATATTAAAAGTGGCATTGTACATAAGCGTTCTGTTGTTAAAAAGAAAGGTGTGCCTGTATGGGAGATAAGGGATGAGGTACTGAAAGCTTCCCGGTTCTCCAGGATACACCAGCTTTGGCATCTGCCTGTATCTCTAAACAGGAAAGTAACCATTACCGCTGCAGATAGTGATGGTAAAGAATTGGTAGCCGGAGAAACAGATGGCTGGAGTTCCTCACTATACGGGCAAAAGGAAAAAACAAAAACATATATCTTTAGCCCGCAAACAAAGATGCTCAATACCACAATAACCATTGAAGAATAGCTGTTTGCTGTGTAATTAAAATGAATATACTACTCATTCATCAGTATTTCCTGGAAGAAAATGATCCCGGCGGCTCCCGTTGGAATGAGTTTACCCGTGTATGGACCGAACAGGGCCATACGGTTACTGTTTTGGGTGGTATGATGCATTATAATGGCAAAGAGAAGATACCTGAATACAAGGGCAAGTACTTTGTAAAAAAGCAACAGGGCGCAGTTACGGTTTGGCGGTGCCATGTATCTGAGGCGTACAACAAACATTTTATAGGCAGGTTGTGGGGATACTTTTCCTTTATGTTCTCCTCGCTTTATGCAGGTTTGTTCAAAGCTAAAGGAAAGTTTGATGTGGTCATTGTTACCTCCCCGCCACTATTTGTTGGCGCTACGGGTTATCTTATTTCCAGGTTGAGGCGTATGCCGTTCGTATTTGAGGTACGTGATCTGTGGCCGGAGTCTGCAATAGATACCGGGGTGCTGACCAACAAACTGGTCATTAAACTTGCCTACTGGGTTGAGGGCTTTATTTACAAAAGGGCAAAGCTCATCAATGTACTGACCCCCGCCTTTTATAAAGCGCTAAAAGAAAAGAAAGGTATACCTGAAAGCAAGCTGATACAAATATCCAATGCCGCTGACTTCAGCCTCTTTGAAAAATTGCTGAACGATTTCGACCGCGCCGCTTTCCGTAAAGAGCATGACCTTACTGACCGGTTCGTAATTACCTATGTGGGTGCGCACGGTGTGGCTAATCACCTGGAGCAGGTAATAGACGCAGGCGAAGCGCTGAAGGATACCAATGTGTTATTCCTGCTCATAGGGCAGGGTATGGAAAAGGACAGGCTGATAAAGTTGGCTGCAGACAGAAAAGTGACCAATGTAAGATTCCTTGATTCTGTTCCGAAGGCAGATGTGTTTCGCTACATACTGGCATCAGAGATGGGTGCCTCGGTACTGAAGCGGGTAGATACATTCAAGACCGTATACTCCAACAAGACCTTTGATTATATGTCCTGCAAAAAGCCAATACTGATGGCTATAGACGGCGTATCGCGCGAACTATTGGAAGATGCAGGTGCCGGCAGTTATGTAGAGCCGGAAAATACAGCAGAGTACGACCGGATAATCCGTTCCTATCTCAATGATCCGCAGCGTTTGGAGCGGGAAGGTGAAAGCGGCTATCGATTTGCAAAAGAGAATTTTGACCGCGAGGTGCTTGCCCGAAAATATTTGAGTTATATTAGCAATATTGTGAAACGCAGCTAATGCAGGAAAGCCCTTCATCCATATACACACAGCTCATAAAGCCACTTGCCGACTTTACAGTTGCTTTAGTGGTCTTCATGGTATTGTTTCCTATATTCATTATTGTAGTTGTGTTGCTGGCTATTGCCAATTCAGGCAAACCATTCTTTTTTCAGCGCCGTCCCGGCAAGCATGGACAGATATTCAGGGTCATCAAGTTCAAGACCATGAACGATCGCAAAGACAAGAATGGTAATTTACTACCTGATGCACAAAGGCTGACCGCTCTCGGTAAGTTTGTTCGTAAGACATCTCTTGATGAAGTGCCCCAGCTGCTCAACGTTATTAAAGGCGATATGAGCATAGTAGGCCCGCGACCGCTACTGGAAGAATACCTGCCATTGTACAGCGAAGAACAGATGAAACGGCACAATGTGCGCCCCGGCATTACCGGGTGGGCGCAGGTAAATGGCCGTAATGCCATCAGCTGGAAGAAGAAATTTGAATATGATGTGTGGTATGTAAAGAATATCGGATTTGCATTAGACTTTAAGATATTGCTGCTCACAGTAAGGAATGTGCTAAAGTCGGAAGGTATCAGTTCGGAAACGTCTGTTACTATGGAAAAATTTACCGGGAAAGAGTAGATAAAAGACAGTTGCCGGTAAGTATCTTTGCTATTATATCATTATTGCCAAATTCATAGTATGATCGTTTACGGCGCCAGTGGTCATGGAAAAGTGATCATAGAGATACTGGAAAATATCAATACCCCGCACATAGAGATATGGGACGATGCGGATAAGGCGCCCGTTTGGCAATACCCGGTTACACGCCCGTTACCTCCCGGTACTCCCATCACAGATAAAATGATCATCAGCATTGGTGTGAATGCTACCCGTAAGAAAATGGCAGAACGTTTTGCGGCGGCTGTTACTTTTGGTACAGCTATTCACTCAAGTACACATATTTCTAAGAGGACGGTTATAGGAGATGGAACTGTAGTAATGGCAGGCGTTGTGATCAACGCAGATACCCAGACAGGTAAGCATTGTATTATCAATACCACCGCATCTATTGACCATGACTGTGTACTTGGCGATTACGTTCATATTTCCCCGGGTGCTATACTCAGCGGCGATGTCCAGGTAGGT
>JAOQAP010000251.1 GCA_025963465.1 Flavipsychrobacter sp. | reverse complement strand
TTCTTTACACTGCCGAAACCCTTATAATCTACTGTAAGACGGAATATATGAGAGAAGTATGAGTTGCAGGAGTGCGCCAGCGCTACACGGAAATTAGCTGCGTGGCCTGCATCTTTATGTTCGCATTTTATTGGGCGGCTGCAATAGTTATAGCTGCCATAACATGCCAGCCCGAACGATGGGGTTATAGCGCCTACTGCCAGTGCCACAAGGCCGGTCATAGGTTTTATAGTAGAGCCGGGAGGATACATTGCCTGTGTAGCACGATTGAACAACGGGCGTGTAGGTTCCTTGTATAATGCAGCATAATTCTTTGAGCGTTCTCTGCCACGCAGCAGGTTCGGATCGTAAGTAGGGCTGCTCACCATAGCCAGTATACCACCTGTCTTGGGATCTATAGCTACAACGCTGCCTATCTTATTGGCCATTAGTTTTTCTGCATAACCCTGCAGATCGGCATCCATATACAGATCAAGCTGCTTACCTGATATCTCCTGGCTATCCAGTATACCACCTTTATAAGGATCGCGTGGTCGGTTGAATTTGTCCCTTTCCAGGAAGTGTACACCACGCTGCCCGCGCAGCACCTCTTCATATTGCAACTCTATCCCGCTCAGTCCCGCATAGTCGCCTTGGCGATAGGTAGCATAGCGCGGCTTTTTAAGCATATCAGGCGATACCTCACCTATGTAACCTAGCACTATACCTGCATAGGGGTTATCGTACGCACGGATATTACGCTCTATAAGGTCAAAACCCGTAAACATATACTGGTTCTCCTTGAATTTCGCAGTCTGCTCCTGATTCAGCTGCTCCATAAAGGTACTCTGCCGCACATCTATGTTCCGCTCCTGCACCCGCTTCATGATACTCTCATAACCTGCCTTTGTAATATCCAATGCATCACAAAGCTGCATGGTATCAAAACCTTTGGGGATATTGTGCGGTGTAACCATCAGGTCATAAACAGTGGTATTGGAAAGAATTACTTTCCCTTTTCTATCTACGATCACTCCACGCGGAGGATAAACGACCTTTTTATAAATGGCGATATCATTAGCCATAATCTTATACCTGGCCTCAAAATTCTGCAGAAAAAAAAGCCGCAGCGATATAACAGACGCCACGCCAATAAATATGATGCTAATGATGTACCGACGCGGGTTTGCCGCAATAGACATACTGAAAAATTAAGTTTTTTTGGAAATCGACTACAAACCTACCATAAAAACAGCATTCCGATGAGGCAACCAGCCCCCTACGGCTGAAAAACAATCATTTATTTACCCACTAATGCTGTACAACTTATTTAAAAAATGTTTTGGGATTTTTCCTTGAGGTGATTACCTTTGCACTCCCGTACACGGTTGTTAGTCCTGTGGTGTAACGGTAGCACAACAGTTTTTGGTACTGTTTGTCCTGGTTCGAATCCAGTCGGGACTACAAAAAGGAGCGCGAAAGTGCTCCTTTTTTGTATTTTAGTAAATATTATCCAAGTGTCCGTTTTTACCGTGCGATCAACTTTTTTATATAAAATAATTTTGGGGATAGTGTTTTCCTGTTGTGGGGAATATGCAACAGCGCAAAACAATTCGGATAAATGGAACCATTACAATATTTATAATACCGGTGTCGATTTGCCTGGGTTCTTTACCGGGTATCCAACTATTGACAAATACCATACTTATGACTTTGGAAATACAATAAGTAATAAAATATCGCTTTCAATAAGTTGTCTTATTGCTGACACAAAATTTACCCCAAGCCCGCTACAGGAATATCACGATGATGACAAACACTATTTTAATAACATAACTTACGACTTGATGAAAGAGAATTATTTCGTGATAACCGGGATAGATAAAAGCGGGAATATACTTTATATAAAAGGCATTAAAAAAGGCAGCTCAGTTTTTGAGTTTAGTATTATATACCCTCCTTCATTCAAGAGTTTATTTGATAAAACACTTTCCAGAATTTCATCATCCTTCAAATAATACTATAGTCCTATAACACCCAAAATGCAATTACCTATTGGGCTCATTCCGTATCTCTCTTAGCAGGTATGAATTTTAATGAGATCGAGTTCACACAGTGTCTCGTGTTCTTACTGGTAAACCGCTCTCCGGTAAACACATGCCCTAAGTGTCCGCCGCAATTATTACAAACGATCTCGACCCTTCTGCCATCAGCATCAGGCACTTTCTTCACTGCACCGGGTATCTCATCATCAAATGATGGCCACCCGCAGTGCGAATGAAATTTATCGTGCGATCTGTAAAGCGGCGCTTCACATCTCCTGCACACATAAGTTCCTGCGTCTTCAGTATCGGTATATTCACCTGTAAAAGCCCTTTCAGTTCCCTTGTGAACGATGATGCGTTCTTCTTCGCTGGTTAGTTTATTCCATTCCGGCATTTGCTCCTCCGTTTTTATCTATTAAAGTTACCAAATATTATACAAATCTTATAGGCAGATAGATTGACGTAATCGCTCTTAAGCTGTTAATCTTTTTTAAATGCGGGTCATGTGTTGGGGTGGCTCGTTTTTATCGCGGTATTCCTAATGAACAACGCAGACATCAATGCACCCACAAAGCAAAGCCCGGCACTCATAAGCATGATCTTCATATACGCATCAATAAAACCATGATGATAATATTGTATGACCACTGCGTTGCTGTCTGCTGCAATACCTGCCGGTACATTTGCATTCCCTAAGTTGGCAGCTTCTGCCAATATACTTTTCTTATCCTGTGCAGCAAATGACGAATTACCTAACTCTTTACTCAAAGATGCAGTGAACAACAATACCGCCAACGCCCCGAAGATAGCATTGGCCAGGACACCGGAAATACGGGTCACCGCATTATTCACCCCGGAAGCTGTACCCGAATAATGATCGCTCACTGCCCCCATCACTGTGGCTGTCAACGGTGCTACTGTAAAAGACATACCCAACCCAAACAAACATATGCCCGGGAAGAAGGTAGTCCAGTATGCACCCGGCCCATTTGTTTGTTTTATAAATGCCAGTGCAAGCAAGCCAAGACCCGCAACAAATGGTCCTGCAATCAGAAATAGTCTTGGCCCATGCTTATCCGCCTGTTTCCCCGCATACCTGGCAAAGGTGACCATCAGTAAAGTAAAAGGCAGGAATGTAAGCCCCGACTCCAGCTGGCTGTAGCCCTGCACCTGCACCAGATTCAGCGACAGGAACAGCATACCTGCGCCCAACCCTGCATACAGGAAAAAAGTAAGCAGGTTAGCTCCCGTAAATGCGGTAACTTTAAAAAGCTGCAGCGGCATCATTGGGTGTTTACTGTTTTGCTCTATCCATACGAATGTGCACAAAAGCAGTAAACCGGCAACAAATGAACAATACACCTGCCAGTTATTGAACCCATATTCAGGAATACGCAAAAAGCCAAATGTGAGCAAAGCAAGTGAAGATGCAATAGCAAGCGCACCCTTTATATCTATTGCTTTATCACTGTCTTCATCTTTTATTTCCTTCACTTTGCCCGAAAGAATAATTAATGCCACGACACCTATCGGAATGTTGATGAAGAAAATATACCGCCACAAGCCTGCATCTCCCAATGCACCACCCAGCACAGGCCCGCCAATGGTTACCGCCGTTGTTACTGCCGACCATGTACCTATTGCCTTACCACGCTCTTTTTCGTCAATTGATGAAGATATCAGCGACAGGCTGCCGGGTATCATCAGTGCACCACCTATACCCTGTATCACCCTGAAAACAATAAGGAAGAACACATTGCCAGCTGTTCCGCACAACCCTGACCCAAGAATAAAAATGAAGATACCCAACATGAACATCTTTTTGCGGCCCAGCTTATCGCCCAGTGAGCCACCTATCAGTATAAGTGATGCCAGCATGAGCAAATAAGCATTCAGTATCCAGAAAATATCTGCTCCTGTTGCGTTCAAGCCCTGCTGCAGGGATGGCAATACCACATTCAGGGCAGTGCCATCTATAAATGCCATAGAAGATGCGGTAATGGCTGATGCCATGATCCATTTACCTTCCCTGCTGCCAAGTGCAACCGTTGCCATAGGAATTATCTTTTTTGATACATCTTACACAATATACTTACATATTGTCATGTAACCTTTCTTTATAAAATCTTTATATCACGGGCCGTATGTTTTACATTTTACTTATAACATACGAAGTACCTTTGTATCGCAATCAGCAGCAATGGCAAATCTGTTCATAAATAGGGTCAGCAAGCGCAATCAATACCTCTTAAGTACATTACTTATCTGCTGTATTTCTATTCTGTGTTACGGATTATCTACTTACATAGGCTACCGGGTCATTGCGTTTATCCTGCTGATCACGGTGTCGCTCATCGCCATGGTGTTCGATATATTGCCGGTTCTGTTTGCGGCATTGCTTACCGCGCTCATCTGGGACTTCTTCTTTATACCACCCTACTTTACTTTTCGGGTGAGTTCAACCGAAGACCGCATCTTCCTGCTCATGTACTTTGTTATAGCCATGATAAATGCTGTGCTTACCTACAAGATACGCCGTGTGGAACGCGCAGTCCGTGAAAAAGAAGAAAAGTCCAATACATTAAAGCTCTACAATACCCTGTTCAATTCATTGTCTCATGAGTTGAGGACTCCGATAGCTGCCATAATAGGTGCTACAGACAATCTGCAGGCGAACAACGCCAAACTGACCGCACAGAACAGGAATGAGCTTGTAGGTGAAATTGCAAAAGCCTCTTTCCGCCTCGACCAGCAGGTAGAGAACCTATTGAATATGTCGCGTCTCGAATCAGGATTTATTCAGCCGAAAGAAGACTGGTGTGATATCAATGAAATGATCTACGGTCAGGTAAAAGCAATTGAGGAAAACAAGATAGCACAGAAAATAAGCATCAACATAAATCCGGATATACCACTGTTCAAACTGGATAAGGGCATGCTGGAGCAGGTCGTCTATAACCTGCTCAATAATGCAACCATATACACGCCTCCCGAAAACAAAATATCCATATCGGCTATGTCCTATGCAGATGTACTACAGATAGTAATAGAAGATAACGGACAGGGCTTTCCTCCACAGGAAATAACGCATGTATTTGATAAGTTCTACCGCCTGAAGAACACCAGTGCAGGAGGAACAGGCCTGGGGCTTTCCATTGTAAAAGGTTTTACCGTTGCTATGGGTGGCGATGTCACTCTTGAAAATGTATCAACAGGCGGCGCAAGGTTTACTATAAACATCCCCGCAAAAACATCTTACCTTAAAAATATAAAAAATGAATAAGGCAGAGATACTGGTAATAGACGACGAAGCGCAGATGCGTAAACTGCTGGAGATAACCCTGCAGAGCAATGATTATATAATAAAAGAAGCAACAACTGCACGTGAAGGCATAGCACTCGCTGCCAGCCATCCTCCTGACATGATATTGCTCGATATAGGCCTGCCTGATGAAGATGGCCATAGCGTATTGAAAAAATTAAGAGAATGGTACACCAACCCCATCATTATACTGTCCGTTCAGAGCAGCGAGGAAGACATTGTCAAAGCATTGGATAACGGAGCTAACGACTATCTCGTAAAGCCTTTCCGCACTGGCGAATTACTGGCAAGAATGAGGTCGGCATTACGCCTTGCTGTACCTGAAGATGCAAACCCGGTATTCAAAAGTGATGACCTTGTTATAGACCTGGCAACAAGAACGGTAAAAAAGAACAATGAAACAATAAAGCTCACTGCAACAGAATATACACTGCTGGCGCTCTTTGTAAAAAATGAAGGAAAAGTACTCACGCATCACTACCTGCTGCGCGAAGTATGGGGCCCGGGATACATAGACCAGTCACAATATTTAAGAGTATTCATTGCCCAGCTAAGAAAAAAAATAGAGAACGACCCAAACCGTCCTGAACTGATTGTAACAGAATCAGGCGTTGGCTATCGTTTCGTAAGTAAGGAATAGCCACAATCACATATCAAATTATCAAAATGGATTCAAATCACAAACATTTGAGCAAGGTTTCCTATGCCTCATTGTTAGTAGCGCTTGGCATTATTTATGGCGATATCGGCACCAGCCCGCTGTATGCCCTGAGAGCAGTTATAGGCAATCGTCATCCCGATGAGATATTGGTTTATGGTGGCGTATCCTGTATATTCTGGACACTGGTCTTCCAGACCACTATCAAATACATATGGCTCACACTGCAGGCTGACAACCAGGGCGAAGGCGGTGTGTTCTCCCTGTATGCATTGGTAAGACGTTACGGTAAAAAGCTGGTGATACCCACCATACTCGGCGCCACCACTTTGCTTGCAGATGGCATCATTACACCACCTATATCTGTGGCATCAGCAATAGAAGGGCTTAACTCAGTAAAAGGTCTGGAAAATACTATTGTACCGGGTAACGGACTTACTATAGGTATTGTCATTGTCATTCTCTCCGGTCTATTTTTCTTCCAGCGTTTCGGCACACAGCTTATAGGCAAAACATTCGGCCCTATCATGACACTATGGTTCGGCATGTTATTGGCACTCGGGGCGTGGCAGATCGGTCACTTCCCGGATGTTATAAAAGCGCTTAATCCATACTATGGCTATCAGTTGCTGGCACATTATCCACAGGGATTCTGGTTGTTGGGTGCAGTATTTCTTTGTACCACGGGAGCCGAAGCATTGTATTCAGATCTTGGCCATTGCGGCATAAAGAACATCCGTATTACCTGGATATATGTCAAGATAAGCCTGGTAGCCAGCTACCTTGGCCAGGCAGCATGGATCATGCACAGCAACGTCACATCCCTCAACAATGATAATCCGTTCTTTGAAATGATGCCTCACTGGTTCCTGCTGCCGGGCATCATACTTGCCACTGCCGCTACCATTATTGCATCACAGGCGCTCATCAGCGGCTCCTTTACCTTGATCAGTGAAGCTATGAACCTTAACTTCTGGCCACGTGTGATAGTAAGGCAACCCACAGATATAAAAGGACAGATCTACATACCAAGTGTCAATATCATACTATGGGCAGGTTGTATACTGATGATACTCTATTTCCGCGATTCATCACACATGGAGGCTGCTTACGGATTCTCCATTACAGTAGCCATGATGATGACCACATTCCTGCTTAGCTACTACTTGTTATACAAGCGCAAATGGAATGTAATACTGATAAGCACAATTATACTGGTGTTTGCCGTAATTGAAATATCATTCTTCGTGGCTAATTCGGCAAAAATAAAAGAACGTTGGATGTTCCTGTTCTTCGAGCTGTTCATCTTCATGACCATGTATGTATGGTACTATGCGAGAAAGCTCAATAACCGTTTTGTGAAATTTGTAGATATAGGCAAGTATACGCCTATGCTCAAAGAAATGAGCGAGGATGATGCAATACCTAAATTCTCTACCCACCTCATCTATCTTACAAAAGCCAACAGCAGACACCAGATAGAAGATAAGGTCATGAAGTCTATTTTCTCTAAAAAGCCAAAACGTGCCGATGTTTATTGGTTCCTGCATATACAGCGAACGGAACAACCTTACACCATGAGCTATGATGTATCTGAACTGGTAGATGACAAGGTCATTAAGATCAACATCAATCTTGGCTTCCGTATACAATCAAAAGCAGAGGTTTACTTTAAGCAAATAGTAAAAGACCTCGTAGCCAACAAAGAACTGAACCTTCATATAAGGCCTGATGGGTCTTCTAAATACAACCCTGAACCGGATTTCAAATTCGTGGTCATAGAAAAATTCGTTTCTGTAGAGAATGAATTCACGCTAAAAGAAAGCGTACTGCTGAATTCCTACTTCCTCCTCAAAAGCCTGGGTCTCAGCGATGAGAAAGCGTTCGGACTTGACAAAAGTGATGTTGTAATAGAACAGGTTCCGCTGATATACCAATATGCATAAACAACAGAATTAGAAAGAATAAAATAAAAACAACAGTTATGAAAATGAAAATTTTAATTGTGCTGCTGCTTGCAGCTACAACAAACGTTAACGCCATAGGTCAAAGCGGCGTCTACGCAACTGTAACAGACTATCGCAACAACAAACTAACTTATGAAAACGCTTGCAATGGCGGAAAACAGAAAGACAAAATAAGATTACATGACTTCTTTGGCTATACACCTTATTTCTCAATTACAGATAATGGTGTTAAACACAAACTAAAAAAAGACAGCGTATACGGATACCGAAATTGCAAGGGTGACGTACATCGATTCTACAATAACAAGGAATACAAAATAGCAGAAGCCGGCAGCATTTTTATTTATGTCACGCAGCAAAATGTAGCACAAAGCAAAGGATTTAAGGTGATGAATACATACTATTTCAGCACCGCTCCAACGGATAAGATATTAACGCTCACCCTCAATAATCTTGAAGCTGCATTCAGAGATAACAACAAATTTCTCGATGCACTGGAACAGTTTGCAGCTTCAAACGACCTGGCCACTTATGACAAACGGCACAAGACCTTCAAAGTAAATTATATCTACAACAGCAACCAACAATAATCCTAAAATATATAAAAATCAGCCAATGAGAAAGATCAATAAAATACTGACCGCACTTACATTGATAGCTACCCAGGCTACAGCACAGGGAGTTGCTGAAGGAACAACGCTTGCTCCAGAACCTAAGCAATCAAAATCACAAATACCGTTTGAAGGTATGGATCAGTCCTGGTACAATGGCAGCGATCGCAGGGATTCGTCAGTGCTTCAAAGCAAATATGTGACATGGAGCATCCTCTTAGATGCCAATGTTACCCACTCATTCAACGACCCTATAGACCACACAGTAGTCGGTTCTACTGCGCTTGCCCGTAACGACGAAATGGAAGTATCGGTAGCTGCCATAGGTGGTGATTTTGTGTTCGGTAACGCGCACAGCCGTATCATGACGCAGTTTGGCACACGCGCCACCGTAGTCCCCCGTAATGATCTTAGCCCGTATCGTGGTCAATACAACCTTGCAGATGTATACCGTTATGTAAGTGAAGCCTATGCAGGTTATCATTTCAATGTCATGCATGGCATCAATGTAGATGGTGGAATGTTCATGTCTTACCTCGGGCTCAACTCCTACTACCAGGCAGAGAACTGGGAATACCAGGCCTCATTTACATCCGACAATACACCATGGTTCTTCAATGGTATCCGTATTCAGATATTCCCGACAGAACACCTGAAGATAGAACCATGGATCATCAACGGCTGGCAGAGTTACGGCATGTTCAATGCCCTGCCGGGTGTAGGTGGCAATATCACCTGGATACCAAATTCCAATATAAAGTTACTGACCAATGATTACTATGGCACAGATGCTGCTGGTCTGCTGGGCCGCCACCGCTTCCATTCAGATAATAGCTTGCTATGGAGATATTACAATAACAAAGAGTCGAAAGGGATCAATAAAATGGCTTTTTCTCTTACCGGGGATGTAGGATTTGAAAAAGGTGACGGGGTAAATGGTTTTACCAATGATGCAGGCAAAGGGCCGGCACAATATTTTGCAAGCGTTATGGCATACAATCGTATGTGGTTTGGTAAAAGCAAATGGGCATGGGTAGTAGGTGGCGGCTATATGAAAAACCCAGGTCGCTACCTCGTACTGGCACCTACGGGCGATGCAAGCCCTTTCCCGAACCAATACAACCCTACCCAACCGGCAGGCACCCATCCCTTCACCGCCAATCCCTGCGACCAGTTCTCCGGCTGGGACGCATCTACAAACATCAGCTGGATGCCAAATCAAAGCATAGAGTTTCGTGTAGAGTATGTACACCGCCAGGCTGATGTTCCTTATTTCGCAGGCCGCGGTGGAGTTACATCTCCTTCAGGTTACACATATACGGCACTACCAACTGGCTGGGCCCCGGATCTTGTGAAAACAGAAGACAGGGTAATTCTTGCATTACTCTTCAGGCTATAAGTGCAGCACTATATTAAGCAATAAGAGCGGCTACCATAATGGTAGCCGCTCTTATTATTATACACGTTCTGTTTATGGCTTGGTCACCGTATTCATTTGCAGCGTCACTGCTGTTTGCGACAGCATCCTTCCATTGATAGATGCCCCTGTCTGCATGTTCACTCCTGTTTGCCCTAATACGATACCTTCAAAATGACTGGTAGTACCCAGAGTTACTGCATCTGCTACCTGCCAGAAAATGTTCCTGGCCTGTGCACCGCCTGCCAGGGTTATTTTCACCGCAGAGCTCATGATCAGCGTACCGTCCACCTGGAATATCCATATATCATTTGGTCCGCCGGATAATGTAATATCTGCTGGTATAATAAGCGCGCTCGTCCATTTATACAACCCTGGTATAAGTGTAGCACCACCTATATTGCCCGCACCCAGGTTCAGAAAATCAGGATTCGAACGTCCCGCTGCATCAGTGTATGCTGTTTGCATATCACCTATTGCAGTCGTCAGCATACTTGCACTTGTTATCTTACATGCCGGCCCTGCTGCATCTACCGTATATATATTGCCTGCCACTTCCGCGCAACTTACCAGCAGCGCTGCACCTGTGATCGGACTTGTGCCCAGGTCTCCGGTTATGGTCGACTTATATACGTCTGTAATACCGGTTTTAGATAGTATTACAAAATTGCCTGCGACACCAAGATTCACAGCGGCCAACGTGCCTTTTGCTGCTGATGCAGTGGTTACTCCGGGTACTGATGATAACTTATTGTCCATTTCCTTCCTGCAGCTACCCATAAAAAGAACTATCAGGATCGCACTTACCGAATAAATTTTCTTCCCTATCATCGTTTTCATAATTGAATATGACACCATTATCACAATGAAAAGGTAGACCCTTATATCCAGCAATGCGTTTAATTGTCAAACGATTAACAAAGGTTATTATTCCACTCGCGTAATATTGATTTTTTCATCCGTAGAATTGTCAAAGAGAGAAATATCTATTTTAAAAGAACAGGCATAACCCACAGTTTCTAGTGTGCCTCTGGTGAGATTATAGCCGACGCTTAAAGAAAAGACTGCATCCAAGGACCTATTTAACCACCTTCGTACTTGTCCTGATCGGCTCCTCTACGTAATACCAATAGCCTATCTGGTCATCTGAGAGCACATCCTGTTCCATACCGCGCCATACCTGGCTCCATGCTATCCAGTTTGCCTTCCTGATAGAATAGTCCTTCATAAATTCGCGGTACATGTCACCACCATCGCCATTGTTGAAATAGAGTTTACCTGTTACCTGTTCATTTTTTTGCCTGGCACGCTCCCAGCCCTCCTCGGTATCTCTCCCCACCAGGCCAAAGTTGATAAGCCCTTTCATAAATATAGCACGTTGCACCACCACAGCTTTGGGTAAATTATCGCTGTCCATATAAGCCTCAAATTCCTTTATTCGGCTTTTCGCCGGCAGGTTCTGCAGGGTCGGCTCAATATGAAATTGTTGCACAAGGAAAACTAGCTCTTCCCTCATGGTGGCAATACCAGCATCATACAATTGCTTTATTGCGGTTAGCGGATCCATAAGATGAGCATTTAAGTACCATGCAATGTAACCCTAGATCAAACACCAAAAACCGTTAAAAAACGGTTGTTTAAGAACTTTCTTTGTGTATATTATCCTGTCTGTGAGTTGCAGGCCATTTTAATGGCATAATTCTATAAGCAATAGCTCCAAATGCTCAGATAATAATATTTTAATTCGGATCATGGTCACTTTTGACAATTGCGGTATTTATTGTGCACAGGCAGGTATCTATATCGACCCGTGGAAACCTGTGGACAAGGCAATAATAACACATGCACACTCCGACCATGCGCATGCCGGCATGGGCACTTATATAGCCCATGAGCATGCTATTCCTGTCATGAGATTCCGCCTCGGTGCAGATATCAGGGCGCAGTCACTGGCATACGACGAAATGATAACAATAAATGGCGTAAAAATAAGCCTGCATCCTGCCGGTCATATATGGGGCTCATCGCAGGTACGGCTGGAATATAAAGGCGAAATATGGGTGGTAAGCGGCGACTATAAACTGCGGCATGATGGCATTTCTACTCCTTTCGAGCCTGTAAAATGTCACAGCTTTATTACGGAGAGTACTTTTGGCCTACCCATATACAATTTCCCACCTATTGAAGAGGTACATGGCGATATCAATGACTGGTGGACAAAGAATAAAGAAGAAGGAAAAAACTCGATCATCGCTGCTTACTCATTAGGCAAGGCGCAGCGTGTACTCACTCACCTTGATACATCTATTGGTAATATTTACACACATGGTGCAGTAGACAATATCAATAAAATATACATCGACACCATAGGTACGCTGCCACATACACAACGGATAGATAGTTCTGTAAACCGAAAAGAGATAAAAGGCGCAATGATCATAGCACCTCCATCTGCGCTGGATACCCCATGGATGCGCACGCTGCAACCCTACAAACTGGGTATATGCAGCGGATGGATGCAGTTGCGGGGCACCAGGCGCAGGCGTGGTGCAGACAGGGGTTTTGTATTATCCGACCATGCAGACTGGGATCAGCTGAACACAGCAGTAAAAGAAACAGGAGCAGAACGTATATACGTGACACACGGTTATAAATCCATCTATGCAAAATGGCTGAGCACTAATTATGGCCTTGATGCCACTGAAGTAGAAACCTTGTATACAGGAGAATCAGAAGATAATAATACTGACACGCAAACAAAACTGGCACAGGACAATGAGAGCATTCAGTGAGCTGTTTACAAATATAGACCAGACCGCATCTACCAATGAAAAGATAGATGCACTGGTTAGCTATTTTGCTACAGCAGATGAGCAGGATGCCATCTGGTGCGTGGCCCTCCTTTCTGGCAGGGCACCAAGGCGTACAGTAAAGACCAGCGAGCTATGGGAATGGAGCGGAGAGCTCAGTGGCCTTCCTGTATGGTTGCAGGCAGAATCTTATCACATAGTAGGTGACCTTGCAGAAACTATATCGTTATTATTACCATCCCACCACACTAACCACGACTACTCCCTGCACCAGATCATTCACGATCTTATAGACCTGAAAGGGAAAGACGATGCGGAGCGTAAGAAATATATTACCCATATGTGGCAGCAGTTCAATAAACAGGAACTGTTCGTTTTCAACAAATTCATTACCGGTGGCTTTAGAATGGGCGTATCAGATAAGATCATTATCAAAGCGCTGGCTAAGCATTATAATATAGATGAAAATATTGTAGCGCACCGGCTTAGCGGTGGGTGGGAGGCAAGGGGTAATACACTGAATGCGTTGCTGTCCAACGAAGATGGTACCACTGACATTTCCCGTCCATATCCATTCTATCTTGCCTATCCATTAGAAACAGCACCCGAAGAACTAGGCGATGTAAGCGAATGGCAGATAGAACGAAAATACGATGGCATACGTGGTCAGATCATCATCAGAAATAATACCCTGTTTGTATGGAGTCGTGGTGAAGACCTGATGACCGAAAAATTTGTGGAGTTCCATAACCTCGTAAATATGTTACCTGACGGTATCGTTATCGATGGCGAGATACTGCCAATGAAGGACGGTATTTATTTGCCGTTCCACGTTATGCAGACACGTATAGGCAGAAAGAATGTAACAAAGAAAACGCTGCAGGACGCGCCGCTTGTAATGGTATGCTACGATATCCTCGAGCATGACGGTGTAGATGTCAGGCATCTTTCCATGCAGGAGCGCAGGGCTATTCTAGAAAACGTTATCAATGATGCAAGAAGCAGAAATAATAATTTACCGCTGCTCTTATCTCCTGTATTGGAATGTAACACATGGCAGGAAGTAACCGAAGAAAGAACACGCTCCCGTGATAACCATTGCGAAGGGCTGATGCTGAAAAAAAAGGATAGCGAATACAAGACAGGCCGCCGCAGAGGCGACTGGTGGAAATGGAAAGTAGATCCGTTATCTATAGACGGGGTAATGCTCTATGCGCAGCGTGGCCATGGTCGCCGTGCCGATCTATACACTGACTTTACCTTTGCTGTATGGGATGGTGATGAGTTAGTTCCATTCTGCAAAGCTTATTCCGGTCTTACCGACAAGGAAATGCTGCAGGTAGATGCCTGGATAAAAAAGAATACACTGGACAAATTCGGCCCGGTGCGTAGTGTTACCCCTACCCTTGTATTTGAAATAGGTTTTGAGGGAATAAACCCTTCGCCAAGGCACAAATCGGGGGTAGCTTTACGATTCCCTCGTATCTTGCGTTGGCGACAGGACAAAACAGCAAAAGAAGCAAATACAAAAGCAGACTTGATGGAGCTGCTAAATATATACGGCATTGGCAAAAGTGAGTAAAATAGCAAATGACTGGTTTGAGCATAACAAATGGAAGCCTTACGACTTCCAGGTCAACACATGGAAAGCTATAGAAGATGGCTATTCAGGCTTACTGAACGCTCCTACCGGTTTCGGTAAGACCTATGCTATTTGGTTTGGTGTGCTGCAGAACTTCTTTGCAAAAAAGAAAAAACACTACGGCCTGCATTGTTTATGGATCACACCACTAAGGGCATTATCAAAAGAGATCTACCTGGCCACAGAGCGTGTAAGCGATACCCTCCAGCTTGATTATACTATTGCCCTGCGCACAGGTGATACTTCCGCAAAGGATCGTGCAAAGCAGAAAAAGTCTATGCCTCATGCGCTCATTACTACTCCGGAAAGCGTGCATCTGCTCATGGCACAAAAGGGATATAATGAAATCTTTAAAAATCTCGATTTTGTAATTGTTGACGAGTGGCATGAGCTAATGGGTACCAAGCGGGGCGTACAAATAGAACTGGCACTATCCCGGCTGAAAGCCATTAACCCAAACCTTAAAGTCTGGGGTATATCTGCCACTATTGGTAACCTGGAAGAAGCGAAAGATGTGCTGCTAGGAACTGCTGCCGGTAAGCAAACAATGATACGCACCAACCTGCAAAAGCATATAGATGTAGTAACAATCATTCCTGAACAGGTGGAAAAATACCCATGGGGCGGCCACCTGGGCATAAAGATGATAGATAAGGCTCTGCCAATAATACATGGCAGCAACTCTACCCTTCTCTTTACCAATACCCGTTCCCAATGCGAGATATGGTATCAACGCCTGCTGGAGACTGATCCGTCACTGGCTGGTGTAATGGCATTGCACCACGGCTCACTCGGCGAGGAAACAAGGCTATGGGTAGAAGATGCGTTACATGATGGCATATTAAAAGTAGTAGTATGCACCAGTAGTCTCGACCTCGGTGTAGATTTCCGCCCTGTAGATACCATTATACAAGTAGGCTCACCTAAAGGAGTTGCCCGGTTCATGCAGCGCGCCGGTCGCAGCGGCCACCAGCCGGGCGCTACAAGTAAAATATACTTCCTGCCTACCCACTCGCTTGAAATAGTGGAAGGCAGTGCATTACGATATGCCATTGAGCATAGCGAAATAGAACAACGTATTCCCTACATCCGTTCATTCGATGTGCTCATACAGTACCTGGTTACCCTTGCAGTCTCAGATGGATATCGGGCAGAGGATATTTATAACGAGATCGTGCAGACCCATTGTTACTCATCTGTATCACGCGAAGAGTTCAAATGGTGTCTTTCATTTATTACAGAAGGGGGAGAAATGCTGGACGCTTATGACGAGTTTCATAAGGTTGTTATAGAGGACGGCATTTATAAGGTCACAAGCAGACAGATAGCCATGCGCCACAGGCTCAGTATAGGTACCATAGTAAGCGACAGTATGATGCAGGTAAAATTCCTCGGTGGCGCAAGAATCGGCTCCATAGAAGAATGGTTTATCTCACGACTAAATCCAGGTGATCCATTCTGGTTCGCGGGCAGAAACCTGGAACTAATTCGGGTAAAGGACATGAACGCATTTGTTCGTAAAAGTGTAAGCAACAAGGGTGCATTCCCCTCATGGCAGGGTGGCCGTATGCCGTTGTCCTCTCAACTGACAAAAACGATCAGGCTGAAGATGGACGACCACGACAAGCCCGGCAAAAAAGATATTGAGATAACGGAGCTCAATACATTATTTGAAGAGCAAAAGCGACGTTCTCACCTTCCCCACACCAATGAGCTGCTGATTGAAAAAATAAAAAGCAAAGAAGGTTATCACATATTCATCTACCCTTTTGAAGGCAGGAATGTACATGAGGGGATGGCTATGCTATTTTCCTATCGTATTTCCCAAACCACGCCTATGTCTTTTTCTATATCCATGAATGATTATGGCTTTGAGCTACTCAGCGACCAGGAGATACCCATAGAAGATGCACTGGGAAATGCTTTGTTCGATACGTCAAATATTACTGACGATATAACCCATAGCATCAACATAGCAGAAATGGCTAAACGGAAATTCAGGGACATTGCCAGTATTTCCGGACTCGTATTTACCGGTTATCCCGGCAAGCAGGTAAAGACAAGGCACATGCAGGCATCGTCACAATTGTTTTTTTCCGTATTTTCAGAACATGAAAAGAACAACTTGCTGCTGCAACAAGCTTACGATGAAGTAATGACCTTCCAGATGGAAGAAGCACGTATGATAGACGGCCTGCACCGCATGGAACAACAAACGATAATAATAAAAGAACTGGAACGGTTCAGTCCGTTCTGTTTCCCTATACTCACGGAGCGTTTCAGGGAAAAGTTCAGCAACGAAAAACTGGAAGACCGTATCAACAAGATGATCAGCCAGCTGGAAAAATAACAGGATAAGATAATGACCGCAGAGATCAATAATATTCCCTTTACATTATTACCACAAAAAGCATTGTTTAAAGACGATGAGCGCTTGCTCATCATAGCAGATGTGCATCTTGGTAAGGCTAGTCATTTTAGAAAGGGAGGTATTTCTATACCGGCTCATGCACAGCTGGCAGACTATACCAATCTTGAAAAATTAATAAAGGATACCAACCCGTTAAATGTCTATTTCCTCGGCGACCTTTTTCATAGCACGTTCAATCGCGACTGGCATTATTTCTGTGATCTGATCGCATTGTTCCCGGTTGTAAAATTCACGCTCGTAAAAGGTAACCACGACCTCATTGATCACGCTTTGTTCAAAGATATCTGTATAGATGTCGTGAACACAATTGAAGACGATCACTTCATATATTCCCATGAGCCACTAACTGAGGTGTCAACAGGTAAAGTAAATATAGTTGGCCACATTCACCCGGGTATTGTGCTCACCGGCATAGGCAGACAAAGTATTAAGCTCCCCTGCTTCTATATTACAGACAGTCTTGTTATACTTCCCGCTTTTGGAGTGCTTACAGGTCTGTATAGCATGGAACGAACAAAGGACACACAAATTTTCGCAGTGCTGCCGGATAGTATCAAAAGGATATGATCATTTGCTGAAAATTCCTTAGATTTAACTATACCATCTGCATACTGCTATGCGTTATTTCAAGATCGGCATCGTATTGTGTATTGCCTGCCTCAGTGCATGCAAGCCCAAAACAAAAGATACACCTTCTCAGCGCACCTACCGCATGGGTTTTCAAAACTCAGCGCCGAGGTATAATGATATCAACCTCGTGCTGCAGGTCCTTGGCATGTGGACCACCCGTGCAGATGCGGCCATCATCAGCATGCAGGTACCATGGGATTCTTTATATGCGGGCACTACCCCTCAGCAATATGTTCTTAATAATTGTAAAGGCCTTGTAGATTACTATCGGGGAAAGAACTTAAAGCTTTGGGTATATATAGACCCTGCAAATGGCCTGAACAGGTCCGCAGACGCGAGCGATCTGTCTGCACTGGGCAGAAGTATCGCACAAGCTCAGTCGCAGCAAGTATACACAAGGTTCTGTTTTGTAATGGACAGCATGCTGAAACCTGAACATATTGGCCTTGCATTGGAAACAAATCTTATCAGGGTGCAATCCCCCGACTCCATATACCAGGGTATAAAAAGTGCGGCAAATGTTGCCGCAGCCAATATCAGGGCATATGACAATGGTGTAAAACTAAGCGTGAGCATACAGGCAGATCTCGCTAATGGTCGTGCCAATAATGGCGTATACCAAAGTATTGACAAGGACTTTACGGACTTCCCATTCATACAGGAATTAGGGATATCTTCTTATCCATATTTCTTTTACGATAAACCACAGGATATACCGTCAGATTATTACTCGCGACTCATTGAAGGTCACGCTCTGCCTGTATTTATAGCCGAAGGTGGATGGTCTTCCCAAACGATCGGCACCTATACGCAGACACCTCAAAAACAGCAGCATTATATCACCAGGCAGGGTGAGTTGCTGGACAAGGTTAATGCCATAGCATACTTCCAGCTAACATTCACAGATATTGATATGGCAGCCGTGCCCGCATCTACACCCGCTATCCTCAACCAGTTTGCTTTTATCGGTCTTGTTGATATTAATTTACAGGCTAAACCATCTCTGGAAACCTGGACAAAACTATTTCAACGGCCGTTAGTTGCTGGTAATTAATGTTTTACACAAAACAACAACAGTTCAAAAGCTTTTTATAGCCAGCTATATAGCTTCTGTTTATACCTCCATTTTAAAAAAATCTAAAATAAACTAATTAAACGTTTGTTTAGTTTTAAACAAACGTTTAATTTTGTGCCGTAATACACGGTTAAATATAAGAACGTTCACACCCCGTTCGATCTTTTTACTAACCACATTTTTTTTGAAACATGGAATACAGTGAAAAACAAATAGCGATCATCAATACAGCTGAAAGGCTGTTTTCCGTAAAGGGCTTTGATGGTACCTCGGTAAGGGATATTGCCCAGGAGGCTGGGGTTAACCTCGCAATGATATCCTACTACTTTGGCTCAAAGGAAAAGCTCATGGAAGCTGTTTTTGAGAAAAGGATGAATGTTGTTCATCTGAAGGTGGAAGACCTTTTGCAGAATAACACATTGACACAACTGGAAAAAGTAAACCTGCTGATAGATGATTACGTGGACAGGTTTATAGATCAGTCTGAGTTTCATAAGATCATGATTCGTGAGCAACTGATAGAAAAGAACAGCCACATAGCTGCACTTATATTACAGCTGAAAAAACGAAACCTTCAGTCTATCAAAAAACTGGTGATGGACGGGCAGAAGACCGGAGAATTTAGAAAAAACATAGATGTAGCAATGATGATGGCTACGCTTGTGGGCATAGCAAGCCAGGTAACCACGTCGCAGCATTTTTACAGGGAAATGAACAACCTGGAACATATGTCGGAACCGGACTTTAAAAAATACATAAGAAAAAAATTAAGCGTATACCTGAAATTCCTTTTTAAAGCAACACTTACAAATGAAACAAAATAAATATAGCAAACTAACCATTCTGTCTGCAGCCATGTTGCTTTCGGCAATACAAAATACGCAGGCACAGAAAACTAAAAATCTGACACTCAGTGAAGCAATACAACTGACAGTTCAGAACAGCGGACAGCTGAAAATAGCCAACTACAAAGTAGATGAGGCCATTGCTGCCTCCCATGAAGCATGGAACAATCACCTGCCTGATTTTAAAGTATCAGGCTCATACCTGAGGCTGAATAGCCCTGATGTAGACCTTAAGATAAAAATGGGTAGTGGTAGCGGCAGTGGGTCCGGTAGCTCCCTTAAGGTAGATCAGGCCATGTACGGTATAGCTAATGTATCGCTGCCTGTCTTTTCCGGCTTGCGCATAAAACATGGCGTTGAGTCTGCCAGATACCTGGAGCAGGCTACTAAGCTGGATGCCGAAGGCGATAAGGAAGAAGTGATCCTCAATGCGATCAACGCATACAATAACTTATACAAGGCGAAGAAATCTGTAGACCTTGTAAAGGAAAACCTGTCGCGTGATCAGCAACGTGTTGCAGACTTCTCAAATCTCGAGAAAAATGGCCTGATGGCAAGGAACGACTTATTAAAGGCACAGTTGCAGCAGTCCAACATTGAGCTGTCCCTTATGGATGCAGAGAATAACCTGAAGCTCACTGTTATCAATATGGACCTGTTGCTCGGACTTCCTGAAGATACCAACCTCATTCCTGACAGCGCAAGCTTTACAGGCACAACAGATGCAGGTACTGTAGTGCAGTGGGAGCAAACAGCCCTGCAAAACCGTAAAGACATGGAAGCACTTACATTCCGTGAAAAGGCTGCTTCTGCCGGCATTAAGGCTGTTAAAGGTGAATATTTCCCCGGCATTGCTATCACCGGCGGCTATATAGCAGCAGATGTACCCAACGTACTTACGCTGACCAATGCCCTGAATGTAGGTGTAGGCCTGCAATACAATATTGGCTCTCTATGGAAGACCGGCGCTAAGGTAAACCAGGCTAATGCCCGCTACCACCAGCTGCAAACCAGCGAAGGAATTATCTCAGACCGCATTCGACTCGAGATCAACCAGGCTTACCAGAACTACCTGCTGGCTGAAAGGAAAATAACAGTATACCAGAAAGCAGTAGAGCAGGCCAACGAGAACTACAGGATCACCAGGAACAAGTTTGACAATAACCTGGTAAATACTACCGACCTGCTTGATGCAGATGTGGCACAGCTGCAGGCCAAGCTGAACTACACATTTGCTAAAACAGATGCAGTAGTAGCCTATAAGAAATTACAGCAAACAGCAGGCGTACTCACTAATAAATAATACAAAAGATATAATCAACAATAATCACAAAAACGAAAAATAACACATCATATGTCACAGGTAAATCAACCAAACGAAGCACACAAACCACATGCACATAAAGAGCATGAAGCACCAAAAAAGAAGAGCAGCAAGGGCTTTATTATAGCACTGGTAGTGCTGGTAGTAGTAGGCGGCGGTTTCGGTGGCTCTAAATATATCCATGGTCTGCATCACGAAGAGACCGACGATGCACAGATAGATGCAAATATCAGCCCCGTGATCCCGCGCATATCAGGATATGTAACTGAGGTACGCGTAAAAGACAACCAGAAAGTAAAAAAAGGCGATACGCTGGTAATACTTGACAATCGTTCTGAACAGATACAGGTAATGCAGGCAGAAGCAGCTATATTGGCGGCGAAAAGCAGCCATGGTGTAGCAGAAGCTATGACCAGCGCTGCGAAAGTAGGTATTGCTACTTACCAGGCTAATGTAATGGTATCTGACGCACAGATAGAAGCCGCAAAAGTAGCCGTAAACCGTACCACACAGGACTACAATCGTTATGCAAACCTGATCAAGGACCATTCAGTTACCCAGCAGCAGTTTGAACAGGCGGATGCCGCCAAGCAAACAGCAGAGCGCCAGCTGCAGGTATTAATGGACCAGAAGAATGCCGCTACCCGCCAGACAAACGCAGCTACATCACAGAGCAATGCTACGGCACAACAGGTAAATGTCGCTAACGCTACTATACAGCAGAAAATGGCTGATCTTGAAAATGCAAAGCTGAACCTTTCGTATACTGTGATAACAGCGTCAGAAGATGGGCATATATCTAAGGTAAATGTACAGGTGGGTCAATACCTGCAGGCAGGACAGTCATTGTTCAGCATAGTACTGGATACTGACCCATGGGTAGTAGGTAACTTCAAAGAAACACAACTGAATAAAATGCGCGTCGGACAGAAAGTCACTATCCATGTAGACGCATTCCCCGGTCATGATTTTGAAGGTAAGCTTACCTCATTCTCTCCTGCTACCGGTTCACGCTTCGCATTATTACCTCCGGATAACGCGTCAGGTAACTTTGTAAAAGTTGTTCAGCGCCTTCCTGTAAAGATCGAATTTGCCGGCAACGACCAGCTGATAAAAGATCTGCGCCCGGGTATGAACGTTGATGTGGACGTACACATAGACTAATACAGTCTCCTTTTTCTACAATTTCAATTAGAACAAATGCAACACGAATCATTAGTAGAATACGGTCCCAGAAGGATCATTATCACCATCACGGCCATATTCTGCGCCCTGCTGGAGATAGTGGACACGACCATAGTAAACGTGGCGCTCAAAGACATGCAGGGGAACATGGGTGCTACGCTTAGTGAAATAGGCTGGGTGATCACCGCATATGCTATCGGAAATGTTATTATAGTACCTATGACAAGCTGGTTGTCTGCGCAGTTCGGCAGGCGCAACTACTTTGCTGCATCTATTATGATATTTACGGTCTGCTCCTTCCTGTGCGGTAATGCCCATGGTATCTGGGAGCTGGTATTCTTCCGCTTCCTCCAGGGTCTTGGCGGCGGCGCGTTACTCGTTACCTCACAAACCATCATTACAGAAAGCTATCCACCTGAAAAAAGAGGTATGGCACAGGCCATATATGGCCTTGGTGTTATCATCGGTCCTACACTTGGCCCGCCATTAGGAGGTTTCATTGTAGATCATTATTCATGGCCATACATTTTCTACATCAACATACCAATAGGCGTTGTAGCAACCCTGCTTACGTTACAATATGTACGCAGCCCTAAATATGCAGAAAAGAAAACGGCTAAGGAGGTGGACTGGGCTGGCATTGGCCTCCTGGCTATATCAGTAGGCTCGCTGCAATATGTACTGGAGCGTGGCCAGGAAGACGACTGGTTCAGCAGTAAAGTAATTACCACACTCATTGTTACAGCGGTGCTCGGGTTCTTCTTCTTTATCTGGAGAGAGCTAACCGCGAAAAACCCGGTCGTAGAACTGAGAGTATTAAAGAATGGTAACCTGAGAGTTGGTACTATATTGTCCTTCATACTTGGTTTCGGCCTCTATGGTTCTACATTCATCATCCCGTT
The DNA here is from genome assembly GCA_025963465.1 of Flavipsychrobacter sp. Classification (GTDB taxonomy): domain Bacteria; phylum Bacteroidota; class Bacteroidia; order Chitinophagales; family Chitinophagaceae; genus Nemorincola. The sequence goes on along the minus strand of JAOQAP010000251.1, from coordinate 4,916 downwards.
GTACACGCAGATGAGTCTTGGCTGGACAGCCCAGCAATCAGGCGCGTTAATGGTACCTGCGGCGCTTACCACTGCGTTCATGATGCCTATTATTGGTATGATCATGCAATAAGGCGCAAAGGCACAGATACTTGTGGCCCTGGGTATGCTTGTATTCTTTGCATATAGTTTTTGGGGGTATAAGGCCCTCACGCCCGATACCAGTAAAGATGCATTTTTCTGGATGCTGATACTGCGTGGTATGGGTATGGGACTGTTGTTCATACCTATTACAGCGCTTTCATTGTCTACCCTTAAAGGCCAGCAGATAGGCCAGGGAGCTTCCTTCACAGGTATGATGCGTCAGTTGGGTGGTTCATTTGGTATCGCGTTGATCACCACGTTCATGGCCCATCAGAATGTGGTGCACCGCAATGCTCTGGTCAGCCATTTGTCTGCCGACGATCCTGCAGTACAGCAGAGAATACTGGGCATGCAGCACAACTTTATGTCTAAAGGCAAGGGAGCAAGTGATGCACTGAAAACTGCCTACCAGTCGCTGGACTATATGGTAATGAAGCAGGCCGCTGTCTTATCTTATATGGATGTATTCCTGTACATTGGCATTATGTTCCTCTGCTGTATACCATTTGTACTTATGGTGAAGGCAAAGCAGGCACCAAAGATCGACCTTGGCGATATGCACTAATCATATATTACCCACATAAAATGACAAAGCCTCCATTTTCACGGAGGCTTTGTTTTGGGCTGCAAGACCAGTAATTGCTTACTCTTTGCAGCCACGAGGTTTGGCACCGCCACAAAGATACAATTTTTCGCTTAAATAGCTGAAACAGAGCAATTTTAGGTAGTGTCTCGGTTTGAAATTTAGCGCCTATCCCATCTAAATTCCCCTAATTGCGTAGTTTGTCTTGTTTGTGGATTGTAACCAATTACAACTGTACGCTCGCCCACCGCTACTCCTGCAACAACAAACCCGTCCGATGTCATCTGTGGCGCTGCAATAGCCTTATTATCCTTAACTGAATAAATAAAAACGCTGATCGAAAGTAATACCATGCTTATAGCAATAGATACATTGAGTATTTTCTTTGTGAGCTCCATAAAATGTGTTTTTTGACGTGAAATATAAAGATAATAAAAAGGGCTGCAATCGCCGTTGTTCGTGGATGTTAGCGGAGAGCATCCCGAACTACAAATGCACTCCGTTCTCCGAACGGCATTTACCTTGATAAAGTTGATAGATTGCGCCATTTTCGCCGTTGTTGGTCTTATTTTCTGACCAACAACGCTCGCGCAGGAAAAGCAATACCACATGCCTCATAGAGGTTACACTTCTCACAAAGAAGGAAACTACCTACCCTTCACAGGCTTTAGCAAAGCACCGGCCCATCCTGCAAGCCCGCCAATAAGCCCTCCAATGAACACCGTAACAACCATGAACATTCCATAATTTGGCAATTTGAACAGCACAGCCATACGCGCCGAAAGTATGTGTTCATTAGCCACATCATGACACAATGCAACTACCAGCCAGCACAGCCCTACTCCTAAAAATCCCGCAAGAAATCCCCTGCCACCTTTACCACCCATCACCAGTGTAACAATAAAAGCTACAACAGCCACAGACCACCACGGCAGGATGAACTCCACCGCCGCGCTTAGTATAGCTATCAATATGATCTGCAATATAAATTTCACAACACGCTCTTTAATTGATGAACACTTCTACTTGTCAACTTGTCAACTTATAACCTATCAACCTATTTCACCTTCCAGGTATACTTAATACTCTTATTACCCTGGTTGTCGCTATTAGGTAAAAACAGCAACCTGTAATACTTACCATCCACCCAGTTTTGCAACAGGTCCGCATAGTGCTTACTTCCCGGGTTGCCTGATTGTCCGCCAGGGTATACACCATAGGCTTCTATCTCCTTACCCATCTGCACCACCATACGCCATGATGGCCCATGATCCGATTTCACCGCATTCACTGCATTCCCCCACCCGCCTATTTTCAGATGGTCGTAACTGAATGCCGGCAGCTTTGTAAGGTGCGCTACCGTAGTATTCTTTACCTTATACCAGTCGGTTCCTATTGTAGCTTCCAGTTTCTTTACACTATCATAGGCCTCTTTATAGCTCTTATTCACCTCCGGCGAGCGGTTACCAAAAGCAGTATCCTGCAGCAACTGCATAGTACGCTCTGTAGTGGGCCATAGCTGATCGGGTACTTTACCAAATGCCCCTGACCACAGATCGCGGTACAGGCAGCTCCACCATATCTGGTAAAAGGTGGCAATGGTACTTTCTTTATCCAACCGGTAATCCCAACTCTTCAGTTGCTCTATATACTTGTTGCCATCACTGCTTAGCTTTACTGACAATGCCTTCAGCATCACAGGCACCGTATTTGCCGCCAGTATAGAATAAGTTTCGTTCTGCAATCTGAACATATCATCCAGCGACGCCTTCTGCATACCAGACAATACCTGGTTTATACGCCATGCCCGCAACTCCCTGAACGTACCGTTATAGTAGTATGGATAAGTACTGTCGGTAGATGATTGGTTGGCAGAACATACGTAACCTTGTTGCGGGTTCAGTACGTGCGGATTCTCACGCATAGGTATCAGTTCTTTCCATAGCGTAGCTGTGTCAGAGCCGTCCATCACATACTTGCCCTGGTCTTTCCATTTGTTTACAAACTGTCCTTGTCCCCACAGTGCTATATTGCCCTGTCTGTCTGCATACGCCATATTCTGTGCCGGGCATTGAAAGTTAAGTATAGCATCAACGAACTGATTGTAATTCTTCGCCCTGTTCAGGTTGTAGATGCACAGCATTTCATTGGTCGGCTTATAAGCCATCCAGCATATGGCCAGCATTCTTCTCAAGCCATCTTTAGTCGCATAGTGTTCATCAAAGTATACGGGTCCATGAATTGTGTACTTTATAGTATCCACAAATTCAGGTTTTCCCTTTATAGTTATATGTTCTACCCTCGTAGAAAAATCCATCTGCTTGCCGCTCAGCCAATACTTATTCTTATTGCCTTCTACAGGTTTTATCTCGTAAAAGTCCTTTACATCACGATAGTTATTGGTAAAGCCCCACGACAGGCTGTCGTTGAACCCGATAACTATTCCGGGCGTACCGGGCAGCGATACACCATAAACATTCATACCCGGCACCTGCAACTGTATAGCATACCATAGTGATGGAAGATTCAAACCAAGATGCGGATCATTACATAATATAGCTGCGCCACTCACTGTTCTTGCACCGCTTATCGCCCAGTTGTTACTCCCCTTCCCTTCTTCTTTTTGCTCACCGAAGTCAGTGGTCTTATAATGGGGAAATATAGTAGTATCAGTTGGCACAGCAGGTACTGTAAGCGACGGTTTATCAAATACTGTCCCTTTCGGAATTGCCGGTGAACTGCCCGCTATCTTATCAGGAAACAGTAATTGAAAATCTTTCGGCGCCAGCACATCTCTCAGGTAAGTAAGTGCTATATCATCTGTAGCTCCCGTCAGGTCATCAGCCATGTATTTTAGTAGCAGCGCACTTTTCAGGTTCGTCCATTGTTCGGGAGCAAATCCCATCAGCTTATATTCCAGCGGATAAGACCTATAGCAGAGCGATGAGATATAATTGTTCACTCCCTCTGTATAGGCATCCATCATTTGCTTGGTTCGCGGGTCTGCCTCCATAGCTTTAAGCGAATTTTCTGCAGCAAAGCCCATGCCTTTTCTTCTTTGCTTACGGTCAAATTCAAATGCCTTTTGCCCTACTACTTCACTCACCCTTCCAGCTGCGGCACGGGTCTGCATATCCATCTGCCATAGCCTGAAATAAGCATGTATATACCCTTCTATAAAATAAACATCATGATCTGTAGCTGCGTGAATGTGAGGCACCATTTGCCCATCTATCCACACCGTAGCTTCATGTTTAATGCCGGGAAATTTCTGATCTGCAGAAAAGTCTTTATTCACGGGTTCCGCATTTGCCCAGCAGCCATTCACAGGATCTATCAGCCGTCCAATAGCAGGCAATGCCCCCATCGGCTTATCCAGAACATAGATAAGCACTGTAGTTATGACCAGTAATAATCCTCCAAAAAATCTCCGCATGAACAAAAACTTGTCAACTTATAACTTATCAACTTATATCGGCAACGCAATATCATACTTCTTACCCGGCTTCACTGTCAGCTTGTGTGCGCGCAGCCATGGGTTATATATCTTTAGCATCTTGTAGGTAGTATGATTTTCTAGCGCAAAGTCAGTAAGATTATCTATCGTTTTTTCTACCGTTACTGTTTTCGATTTTAGTGGTTGGTAGGCTTCACTTAGTTCCAGCATAAAGCCAAAGCTCTTAGAGTGCGTCAACAGGTATTTCAGCGCCAGTATCCGGTATACATAACGGTTCGTTTCATCAGGAAATATCAGGTCATAATAATTGCTGGCCTTCTGAAACTCGGCTTGGTTAGCAAACCCTGCCTGTCCGCAGTTGTACGATGCAGCAGCAGCCGTCCATGTACCAAATTTTGCATAAGCGGCCTTAAAGTATTTACACGCAGCATCCGTAGCCTTCTCTGCATTAAATCGTTCATCCACCTCATCGTTTATCTCCAGCCCATAGGTAGGTCCTGTGTCCTTCATAAACTGCCAGAAGCTGGCTGCCCCTACACCAGACAGCGCATTCTGCTGCAGTGAGCTTTCAGCCACACATACGTATTTCAGGTCGTCCGGCACTCCGTTCGCTTTCAGCCTCGCCTCTATCAACGGGAAGTAACGCCCTGCAAGTTTCAGTATATACAGCTGGCTGCCATGCAGGTAAGAATTGACCAATAGCTCCCTGTCCAGTTTTTCCCGCACGTCCCATCTGTCCAGGGGCACTGCTTC